>JAKSRX010000074.1 GCA_024403365.1 Acetatifactor sp.
CAGAATTCCCAGGGTGGTCGGTCCCTTCAATGCTCCTACGCGCATGTTCTCCGATACCGGCTCCGCCTTTCCGCAGGCGGTCAGTGTCATCAGAAGCAGTGCACTGATGCAAAGGCACAATATTCTTTTCCACATCTGTTTATTACGAGTTCTCATGATATATTTCCCTCCGCAGGATTGTCTGTATTCCCGCCTTCCGGAGCCGCTGTAGGTTCCGGTGTTGCCGCAGGTTCAGGCGTTGCTGTAGGTACAGGTGTTGCTGTAGGTGCAGGTGTCGCTGTAGGTGCAGGTGTCGCCACAGGTGTAGGCGCTGCCGTAGGGGCAGGTGTTGCTGCAGGGGCAGGTGTCGTCACAGGTACGGGTGCTGCCGTAGGTGCGGGTGTCACCGTCGGAACATATACCTGTCCGGCGGATTCATCGGGCTCTCCTACTTCCTCAGGTTCTATGCCGTCTTCGACGGGTTGTTTGCCGCCCTGTTCCTGTACGCGGATCGTATCTTCCTCCGTCCAAAGTCCCAGGCTCCAAGCTGCTTTGATCTGTCCCTTAATGTCATCGTAAGCCCACTTCTGTTTGCTGCGATAGATGCACATGGGATCATTGATTAAGAATCCTTCTTCATCGTATCCGTAGATGACGATAAAGTGTCCTCGCAGGGTGAAATCGCCCTTTTTCATAGAGCAGATGATCATCTTGCCGTTATCCAATCTGTCCTTCAGGATCTTCTCCTGCCAGTTGATGGATTCGCTTCCCAGTCCATAATGCTCCGCGCCAACAGTCATCAGGCTCCACATGGTACCGGAACCGGCGATATAGAAGCCTTTTTCCATGGAATAGTCGCCAACCTCGTTGGGCTTCACAGGGGTTCCTGTCTGTGCTGTGACTACCATAGCAAGGGCCGTAGGACCGCAGCCGCTGACCGCAATGGTGCTTCCCTGTCCATAGGGTTCATAGCCCCATCTGGGGTCCCACTGCAGGAAAAGAGGACATTTCTGCTCCAGTTCCACGTCTCGGATCTCGCAGTCTTCAGGCTGTCCGTCGGGATAATTCGCTACAAAGGAGATCATCTCCCCGTTGATTGCCAGGTCAAACAACAGATATTTCGGAAAGCGACTCATCATCTTATCCAAAACGATGGTGTATCGCTCATCTACTTTTTCTCTCTCCCGGAAGATCTCGTACAGATCCTCCACCTCTACATCAAAGGGCGCGCCGATGATGAGGCCTTCATCCAGTTCCTCCGCACCGGTAAGTCTCTTCGGCTCCGGTGTAGGTTCCGGCGTAGGAGTCGGTGTGGCTGTGGGAACCGGTGTTGCTATCACCAATTGTCCCGCGTTAGCCGGCACTGTTACTTCTGTTTCTATTTCTCTTGTGGGCTCTTTTCGATCCAGTTCCCGATAGAGTATCACGCACAAACAAAGCAGTGCTACGGTACCTAGGGTGGCCGCCCATCTTTTTTTCTTGTTACTCATACTAAATGCTCCGCAAATAAACCCAAAATACTTTTGTTATTATACGAAACCACAGACTAAGAAACAAGTAGCAGAATCCTTAATTTTCTGGAAACTTCCCTTCATTTTCTGTTTGTTTTGTTGTTCTGTAGGTATAAAAAGAGCACCCTTTTCACAGGGTGCTCCCAATACTTTAATGGTTGCTGAAAACGATCAGTTTGTCGTTGCGCTCCAGTTCCACACGGATCTTGGTCTGGTCGCCGTTGAAGAGAACCATCTTTCCGCCGGGCTTGATATAACCAAGTACAAGGGTAGGATTCTTCATGGGCAGGGACTCGTCGGTAGATGCCTTGTAGACAGCGCGGATCAGTTCATCCGCACTGCAGGGACCGGGAATCTCCTTGAAGATCCTGGTGACCTTCTTGGTGTAGATCTCCTTGCTCTCGAACTCGGTAGCCTCTGCATCGTCATAGGTCAGAATGTCGCGGTAGAACTCGAACAGTGCTTCCTTCTCACCGATCTGGGTGATCATCTTACTGATGTATCTGTTACTGATGACTACGTTGTCTACGCTGTAAGTATTGACGATATCGTAATGTTTGGGATCGATGATCTCCACAATGACATCGATGCTCTCGGGGTCGAAGCTAGGATTGCTCTTCTTTTTCTCATCGATGATATCCTGCACGATGATCAGGTTTGCAAGGGCGTTGGCGTCGATCTCTTCCATCTTCGCACGGTCATCGGAAAGGATCAGGATACTGGTGTCAAATTCATTGCTGGCTACCACTTCCTCGATGATACCGCAGATGGTCTCACGGTCGCAGCTTCTTGCCGCACGGGTGTGAACGAAAGGATACTTTTCGTAGTGATTCATCTTCTTCAGATATTTCTCTTCGTCGATGACCACTACCTCCAGCACGTTATCCATAATGGTATCGTAAATGATATTGCCGTTCTCGTCCTTGTCAGCCCACTCACCGCAGAAGGACTCAAATCCTTCCATAATGTGGTTGCAGCGGCTGTTGTGGCCCAGAATGACCACGGTCTTCTTCTGCAATCTGTAGCCTTCATTCCAGGAAACTGCAAATTCGGAAGGCTCCGGCTCGGAAGTCTTCTCGATATCCTTCGTACGGTCTGCAGCATAGAAGAAATGCGCCTGCTTATGCTCATCCACCATATAAGTCAGGGGGATCGCATGGGTATGGGTTGCCAGATAGTTGCTGATATATTCTTCTTCGTCGGCATGTCCGGTGATACGTTCGCCGGCAGGAGTGACATATCCACCGCCCAGATCATGTGCCAGATCCTGAGTGTAGAAGGTGGCACCCTTGTTGGAGAACAATTCTCTGTATGCCAGATTCAGTTCCGGCATCAGGGAGAACTGGGACAAAAGTTCGCCCAGAATTCGATAAATGCGGACAGGAACGATGTTGCATTTTCCTTCCACCTGCTTGTATTTGATGATCTTATTAACGAGATCCCAGGTCCATTCGTCGGCCACTTCCACGATGATCTTCTGGTTCTCATCGGAATAATCGGCGGAAGTGATGTCAGCCACCTGCATCAGGGTCTTCACGATCAGGGAGTTGCCGCGCTCGTTGCTGGCGATCTCACGCTCGTCCATGTCGAAGTTGTAGATCTCATTTCCCAGGATCACAACTGATTTTGCTCGCTCCAGAGAGATGTCGCGAAGCTGCTTGTAGGAATAGACATCGCCCTCTCGCACCAGGACTGTCAGGGTATGCTTCAATTTGTCTCTATGATACTGTCGCATTCTGCTGAAGAGAGGCTCGTTCTCCAGTTTCTTCATCAGGAAAGCATTCTCTTTGTTGATGGTATCGGCAAGTCGCTCCTCCACCTCTTTCACGATCTCCGCCTTCTGGGAGCCGGCCAGCACCACGATGGTCTCTTTTCTGCCGCTGTAGAGAAGGTCGTTGATGATCTCGGAAGCACGGGTATTCCAGTTTAGGATCACCACATGGTTAGAGAGGTTCAGCTTACGGGAGCCCGCATTGGAATTCTCGATAAAGCCGGAAATATAGTTGGTAATATAACCGATCACCGCGCCGGTAAAAAGGACCATACCGATCATGATGATGCCCAGGCAGATGATGGCGGTAGCAACACCGGCGGAACCGATGTCCTCGATCACGAACTGGATACATCCTGCGTCCAGGATCATAGTGATGGTACAGAAAGCAGCCTCCAAAAATCCCATGGATTCCGTGCCTGATACTTTCAGCCTGCTGATAACAAACGCCGAGATCAGGAAGAAGATCACATTGATCAGCAAGATGGCTCCGAGCACCATACGTTCCGGGTTTTTGGCACGCTGAACGCTCAGCCATTCCTTTATCTTTCGAATCATTGCAGATACCTCCGAATTTTGTACCGATTCCAGAGGAATCGGTGCCATGCAAAGTTTGAAAACTTTGCACTACCTAAGATTCATAACACTTTGAATTGTACCACAACGCCCTATTTCCCACAACATAAAAAACCTCCCGTCCCCGAAGGAACGAGAGGTTCTCTTTTCTTTGATTCTTTTCTTTGATTCTTTTCTTTATTCAGCGGAATCGGACTCTGCGGAAGCATCTGCTGCAGGAGCCTCAGCCTCAACTGCGGGAGCGGGAACTTCTACCTTAGCACCGCACTTTGCGCAGAACTGGTTGCCGAGAGGAATCTCTGCACCACAGGAAGGACAAATGGAGATGCCCTTAACTTCCTGGATCTTCTGCTTGCACTCAGCGATCTTAGCGCCGGACAGTGCGATATCAGCGATCAGAGCTGCGAAATCGCCATCAGCGGTCTCACCGAACTTCTCAACATACATCTTACCGATCTGCAGGTATGCAGCGTTGATCTTCTTCTCCTCATCAGAGATAGCAGAATTCTGCTTTGCGATCTCAGCGAGATCCTTTGCCTTCTGAGCAGTAGCCTGACCAGCATCGGTCAACTTCTTTCCTAATCCATCAAAAAATGCCATATCTATACCCTCCAATTAAAATTGTTATCATCATGTATCCTCATGACACTTATATTTTATAATTCTAGCATTTAATTGTCAATAAAATAGACTGTTTTTCACAAATATGTTAGAATATTTATGATTTCTTAATATGTATTATCGGAGGTATTTTTATGGCTAATCCTTATCTTCCCGGCTGGGAATATATTCCTGACGGAGAACCCCGCGTATTCGGCGACCGTGTCTATATTTACGGCTCCCACGACAAGGCCGGCAGCGGCAGATTCTGCGACACCGTTTTGAAGGTCTGGTCCGCAAGCATCCATGACTTAGATCACTGGCAGTGCCACGGCGTCTCCTTCCGTATGAAGGACGATGCGAAGGGCTGTTCCGACATCGACTGGGATGCTCAGGAACTCTTCGCTCCCGATGTGGTATGCCATCGCGGTAAATATTATCTCTTCGCTTATCTTTTTTATGCAAAAGGCTGCGTGGCAGTCAGCGACCATCCCGAAGGTCCCTTCACTTTGCTTGGGCAATATGAAGTTCCCGAGGATATGCCCGAGATCGCTCAGGCAGGCGTACTGGTAGACCCCGGCGTTTTAGTGGATGATGACGGCAAGGTATACATCTACTGCGGCTTCGAGCACTCCTATTTTGCTCAGCTGGATCCGGACAGACTGACCCGTCTGCTCCCCGGCACCTTTGTAGATCAGGAGGATTTCCTCCCTCAGATCCCCGCCAAGGAGGAATGTTTCTACGAGGCCTGCTCCCCCCGCAAGGTGGGCGATACCTACTATATGATCTATTCTCCCAGAGTCGGCAGTCGACTGGCATATGCTACTTCCGATAGTCCCGTTGGCCCTTGGAAGTACCGCGGCTACATCGTGGACAATGGTGTAGACTACCCCGCCGGCAACAATCACGGTTCCATCTGTGAGATCAACGGCCAGTGGTACATCTTCTACCACCGCATGACCAACGATACGATCATGTCCCGCCGCGGCTGCGTAGAGAGGATCACGATCCTGCCCGACGGTACCATCCCTCCCGTTGAGATGACCTCCCTGGGCTTCCAGGATGCGCTGAACCCTTACGAAGCAACTCCCGCGGACATTGCCTGCGTCCTGAAAGGAAAAGGATATATTACCGAGTACACTCCTTTTGACCGCCGCATTGTAGGCATTACCGACGGCACTGTGCTGGGTTATAAATACTATGACTTCGGCGATGACTACACCTCCGAGACCATGGACATTTCGATCTCCCTGGACAGTTGCGGAAGCAGCGGTATCATCGAAGTCCTGGCTGACAGCGACGGTGAGGACGGTATGCTTCTTGGCACCCTGACCTACAGTCACTTGGACACCTGCATCTTCGGTACCCTGAAAGGTCTGAGCGGCCGCCACGCCATCTATCTTCGCTTCAAAGGCGATGACAAGATCCTTTGGCCCGATGTTTTTGCCAAAGACCGCGTTCTTGCTTCCCTGAAGGCATTTGTTTTCATGAAATAAGCCTCTTGGGCGCCGCCAAAGTTGCTCCGGCCCACCAATTTCCGAACAAGCTTCCTCGTTCCGGCCGCAACTTGCCTCCGATCCCGGCGCGCACACTGTCAAATTGACCTTTTCTTGATTTTGCACAGTCTTTTCGAGCTTTTTCAAGAGGCCCTGCCTGTCAAAATGTCACTTTCACAAATTTGCACAGTCTTTTCAGCGATTTTCGCAAAAAAAGACTGTGCTTTTTTCAATTATTGCCCTTTTCACAGGAACCCCTGCCAACGCAAGAACTATCCCCACAAAAAAGGACTGCCAAAATCCGGAAAACCTGATTTTGACAGTCCCTAAAAATACATATCAAATGAGCGTGTTCTACGACCCGCAGCACGCTATTACATAGCACCCTTCAGACTAGCCAGCATGTCGTTCTCAGACAGTAGCTTTGCGGAGCCCTTGCAGCCGTTGACGCCTACTGCACACTTGTGTGCCATCTCAACCAACTCTTCCTCGGTGGGAGTAACGCCCAGCTCTCTGATGTTGGTGGGCATCTTGATGTCGCGGTACCAGTCTTGTACTGCCTCGATACCCTTCAGGATGATCTCCTCATCGGTTCCTTCCTCTGCAACGCCCATAACATTGATGGCAAACTTCTTGAAACGAGGCATGCAATCCTTGTATACGTAGCGAGCCCAAGAGCCCCATACTGCTGCCAGGCCTGCGCCATGAGCTACGTCGTAGAGGCCGCCAAGTTCGTGCTCGATCTTGTGAGGCATCCAGTCGCCGCCGTCGGTACCGCATCCGGTAAGGCCGTTGTGTGCAAGGCTTCCGGCCCACATAACTTCCGCACGTGCCTTGGAATTGGAAGGATCCTTGGCAAGGATGCGTCCGTTCGCCATAACGGTACGAAGCAGCCCCTCTGCTAGGCTGTCGGTGATATCCAAGGTATCGCCGTTGACAAAGTAACGCTCCATGGTATGCATGCAGATATCGGTAACACCGCAAGCGGTCTGATAATCAGGCAGAGTCTTGGTCAGCTCGGGATTCATCACTGCGAACTTGGGACGACCATAGTCGCTGCTGTATCCACGTTTCACCAGACCCTCTTCCTTGGTGATAACGGAAGAATCACTCATCTCACTGCCGGTTGCGGACAGAGTCAATACAACGCCGAGAGGAAGACAACCCTTTGCAACTCTCTTATAATCATAAAAATCCCACACATCGCCGCCGTTATATACGCCATAGCCGATAGCCTTAGCGGAGTCGATAGCGCTGCCGCCACCAACTGCCAGGAGGAAGTCAACATTCTCCTTCTTGCAAAGTTCGATGCCTTCGTATACCAGTGAGAGTCTGGGGTTAGGCACAGCGCCGCCTAAGATGACATACTCAAGGCCTTCTGCATCCAGGGAAGCCTTCACTCTGTCCATCAGACCGGAGCGGATCACGCTGCCGCCGCCGTAATGGATCAGGATCTTCTTGCCGCCAAACTCTTTTACCAGCTTACCGGTCTGGCTCTCGGTGTTCTCGCCGAACACTACTTTTGTGGGTGTGTAATACTTGAATCCGTTCATATCTTCCTCCTACTTATCTCAAAATAGCCCGCAAAACTGCAGGCCATTTCACATTTGTATCTTACT
Organism: Acetatifactor sp.; assembly: GCA_024403365.1. Taxonomy (GTDB): domain Bacteria; phylum Bacillota; class Clostridia; order Lachnospirales; family Lachnospiraceae; genus Acetatifactor. Next base: position 7,553 of record JAKSRX010000074.1, read on the forward strand.
GTGCGTTATCCTCTTCCAGAGGTTTGTTGCGGATCTCGTCCTGGATCAGCTTCTTCAACTTGTCGCTGATGCTGCGCAGGCCAAAGCTGATGAGAATGACTACTGCAGTCACTGCCAGCGCTTTATAGAAAAGAGGGCGCAAATGGGACGCATAGTCATGCTCGTTCTCAAATCCCATCTCATAGAATTTGAAAGACCAGTAGATCCAGTACACGGTTGCTCCTGCGGCAATGGTCCAGCACAGTGCTCTGATGCCGAAAAGGATCTTCACCATTTTCTCTTTCTGCTCTAACTCTAACAATTCTAACATAGTCGCTTCCCTCCGTTTATCGAGACTCCATACAAGCACATTTTACCAAAAAGTCCCACTTTCAGTCAATGAAATCTCTGTGAAGAATCTGTGAAATCACTTCAGTCCCAGTGCTTCATCCGCTCGCCCCGCTGCCACAGCACAACAATAGACCACCAGGGCTGAAAAGAGCGCAAAACCACCGCCTAAGATCCATAAAAAAACACCCATCTTCTCACCTCCGTGAGAAAAGGATGCGCAAAAATGCAAAAAATATGCCGGCCTATTGAATCGGCCGGCATATCAATATTTTTACAATTCAAATTTCTGTTTGTCATCCACAGAGATCTCGGATCCGATCTGTACCTCGATCATTTTTAACTCTGTCTCTGCGATCACGGTGTGCTTGCAGCCTGCTTTCATGGTGATGACATCGCCGGTAGTGATACCGTTGTTGAAACCATCTACCACTGTGCGGCCTTTACCGCTGAGCACTACCCACACCTCATCACGGTGCTGATGGCTATGATAGTTCATGGCGTGTCCGGGATTCAGTGTTACCTTGATGGTCATGGAACCGTTTTCCACGTCCACAACTTTATAGCTTCCCCAGCTCTTCTCAGCAAACATGACCTGCTGGTCCATCTTGTCCACGAAAGGCTTGATGTAGGAACTCTGCTCCTTGTCGGAGACCAGAATACCTTCAGGGCTTGCGGAAATAACCACATCATGCAGACCCATTGCAAGGATGGGCACATCCATCTCATTGACGATGTGCACGCCGCTGCAGGTCTCGTTCAGAGTACCCTTACCAACCACATTCTCTTCCATTGCCTCGGTCAGAGTATTCCAGGTACCAAGGTCCTTCCACTCTCCTGCAAAACGCATTACCTGGATCTTGGATTCCTTCTCAACCACAGCGTAGTCGAAGGAGATCTTGGTCAAGGTATCATATTTTGCAAAAAGGTCATGGTAATCTGTGAAATCGATCAATTCATGAGCTTTGTTCAGCACATATTTGAGTTTGTATGCAAATACACCGCCGTTCCACAGTGCGCCCTGGCTGATGTACTGCGCAGCAACAGCCGCGGTCGGCTTTTCCTTGAAGGTGGAGACCATGGAAGTCTCGTCAGCACTCTCGGGAATGATATAGCCGTACTTCTCGGAAGGATAAGTAGGCTCGATACCCATCAGTACCAGGTTTGCTTCGCCCTTGTCAGCTTGTTCGGACAGTCCCTTCAAAGCCTCGAAGTAATCCTGATTGACATAAGGGTCAACCGGACATACTACTACGGACTCCTCGGGATCAACGCCCTGCACATCGGTCAGATATGCGGTAGCCAGTGCAATTGCGGGAAAAGTATCTCTTCTGCAGGGTTCTACGGAGATGCCAACGCTCTCACCCAACTGGTTGTGGATCGCAGACACCTGGGTCTTGGAGGTAGCAATAGTCACGGTGGCATCTGTATCTACCGCCTTGATCTGACGGTAAACACGCTGCACCATGGACTCATACTCTCCATCTGCACCCTTGAAGATCTTAATAAACTGTTTGGAACGAATATCGTTTGAAAGAGGCCACAGACGCTTGCCGCTGCCTCCGCTCAGTAAAACAATGTTCATGGGAAATCCTCTTATCTTTCAGCTCTCATAGGATTACTCAAGAAATCCTGATAAGAAAGTCTGATGCCGTCCTCAAGTTCGGTCATGTACTTCCAGCCCAGCTTCTCTGCCTTGGATACATCCAGAAGCTTTCTGGGGGTTCCGTTGGGCTTGGTGGTATCCCACTTGATCTCGCCCTCGTAACCTACTACCTTTGCAACCAGCTCGGTGAGCTCCTTGATGGTCAGTTCCTTACCGGTACCTGCATTTACGGTCTCATCGCCGGAGTAGTTGTTCATCAGAAAAACACAAAGGTTAGCCAGATCGTCTACATACAGGAACTCTCTCAAAGGAGAGCCGTCACCCCAACAGGTAACTTCCTTGAGACCGTCAACCTTTGCCTCGTGGAAACGACGGATCAAAGCAGGCAGCACGTGGCTGTGGGTGGGATGATAGTTGTCGTTAGGTCCATAGAGGTTGGTAGGCATTACGGAAATATAATCGGTGCCGTACTGCTTGTTCAGGAACTCACAGTACTTCAGTCCGGAGATCTTAGCCAGTGCATAAGCCTCGTTGGTCTTCTCAAGTTCTGAGGTGAGCAGGCAGCTCTCAGGCATAGGCTGAGGTGCCATACGAGGATAGATACAGGAAGAACCCAAGAACTCTAACTTCTTACAGCCGTTCTTCCATGCGGAGTGAATTACATTCATCTCCAGGATCATATTGTCATACATAAAATCAGCCAGTGCGCTCTGGTTTGCGATGATACCGCCAACCTTTGCTGCTGCCAGGAAAACATACTCAGGCTTCTCTGCTGCAAAGAATGCTTCTACAGCATCCTGTCTGCAGAGGTCCAGTTCTGCATGAGTGCGGGTGATGATATTGGTGTAGCCCTGTCTCTGCAGTTCTCTTACGATAGCGGAACCAACCATGCCGCGGTGGCCTGCTACATAGATCTTCGCGTTTTTCTCCATCATGCTCGTATCCTCCGAATTAAGCGTTCTTCAGAGCTTTCTCTCTCTTCGCAAGCTCTCTGTCGTGCTTTGCC
>JAKSRX010000075.1 GCA_024403365.1 Acetatifactor sp.
GAAATAAAAAGAAAACTCCCGACCTTTCGGTCGGGAGTTTTTTGGTTACGGGTGAGCAAATTCACCCATAACAGGGTTTGGAAGATGTTTAATGAACCTCGTCAGTGTAATATTTTCTGTACTCGGTAGGAGAACAGCCCCGGCACTGACGGAATACTCGGTTGAAAGAAGAGATGCTCTTAAATCCTGCGCGGTAGGAGACTTCGGTCACGTTCAGATCGGAGTCGATGAGGAGCTGCTGAGCCACTCTGACGCGCTGGAGATTTAAGTAATCCACGAAACTGAAATGGGTGGTCTGCTTGAACAATCTGGAGAAGTAGCAGGTGCTGAAGCCGATGTGGCTTGCAACCGTATCCAGAGAGATGTCCTTATCACAGTTATCGCGGATGTAGGTGCAGGCGATGTCGATCTTCTCCAAAGCCTTGTCGGTCATAGGGCTGACCTGCTTGTGGACCTGCTTGCCCAGCTCCATGAACATCTCATAGAGACAGATGATCTTCTCCACGGTAGGGAAGAGAGATTCGCCGTTCTGGATGTCGTAGATGTGATTCATATATACGCCCAGATTCTGTGAAAGTTCCGGATTTTCGGATGCTTTTACATGACGCAGATTGCGGATCAGATTGAGGTAAGGACCGAAATCGGAGATCTCATTGAACAGCGACATGGGGAACTGGAAGCCGATCAGACTGCGGCAATTGTTGGATGTTACCTCATGAGGCTCACCGGGCCAGATGAAAAGGATATCTCCGGGCTCGGGGGAATAGGTCTTGTGGTTGATTCGAAGGACCGGCGCTTCCAGCTGTTCATCGGTGTCGGGATAAGTGATGATCTCGGCATATTTGTGCCAATGAACGGGATAGTCCAGAGGGAAACTCTCGGAGCGAATGACATTGATAGTCTGGCCGATCTTGAGGTCTTCGTAGTTATTGTTTTTCTGCATTTCTTTACCTATCTCTCCTGTGAAAAGGTTATCTGCTCAATTCTATACTTAGCATATCTGTTGATTTTCAAAAAAACAATGTGTTTTATTGTGCATTTAACAAAATATGAGCAAAATATGAGCAAAATATGACATTTATCCACAGCCGATCCGAAAAAAGAAGGTAAAAAAGTGAAAGGTACGTTGTTATATTTCCCGAGGTGCAGAAAAGACAAAACTGTGATACAATGAGAGAAATATAAGAAAAGGCACGGTAGACGGATGAAGAATTATAGATTTCTGATCGAGTATGACGGGACAAGATATTACGGTTGGCAGAGACAGCCGGACCAGAATACCATTCAGGGGAAAATAGAGAGTGTGCTTTCGGTGATGTGCGGCAAAGACATCGAGATCATCGGTGCCGGACGAACTGACGGCGGTGTACATGCCCGCGGCATGGTGGCCAATGCCAATCTGGAGACAGAATTGACACCGGAGGAGATCAGGGACTATCTGAATCGTTATCTTCCGGACGATATTGCCGTCCTGGAAGTGAAGGAGGCATCTCCCAGATTTCATGCCAGATACAATGCCATCGGCAAGACTTATCGCTATACCTGTTTTGACGGGGATGTGAAGCCGGTGTTCGACAGAAAGTATTATACCCGTCTGGAAGAAAAGCCGGATGTGGAACGAATGAAGGAAGCCGCCGAGATCCTTCTGGGGGAGCATGATTTCAGAAATTTCTGCGTGAATCCCCGCATGAAGAAATCCACGGTCCGCAAGGTGGACAGGATCGATATTGTCAGAGACGGCGGTTACATCACCTTTACTGTTCACGGAACCGGATTCCTGCAGAATATGGTTCGTATCATGGTGGGAACTTTGCTGGAAGTGGGCTGCGGCCGCATGACAGCGGACCAGGTGAGACAGGCTTTGGAAAATCAGGACAGACAAAAGGCCGGTCCAACGGCACCGGCCCAGGGTCTTTGTATGATGAGTGTTGATTATGACTGATGATCAGTTGCCCTCGGCAGCATCCAGTTCAGCCAGTTCTTCCTCGGCTTCCATCATGCGCTCCAGGAGGGTCTCCTGATTGTGCTCCTCCGCATCCAACTGCTTCTGGAGGTCCATCAGCTTCTGATAGTCGGTTCCCAGAGAGGGATCCATCAACTGTAATTTCAGTTCCGCGGCTTTCTGTTCGCTTTCCGCCAGCTGGGTCTCGTATTTTTCCAGAGCCTTTATCAGACGGGAGCGGATCTTGCCGGGATTGTAGTAGGTCTTTTTATCGAATACATCTGAGAGAGTAGGAGTGTCCTTTCGGACATCCTTTTCTTGTGCCTGCACGGCCTGCGCAGCCTTGGCCTCGCGGTCCAGTTTTTTACCCTTCTCATAGAGGTAGTCTTCGTAAGTATGAGGATAGTGGGTGACAACACCGCCCTCGAATTCCAGAATGCCGGTAGCGATCTGGCGGATGAAATAACGGTCATGGGAAACGAAGAGCACCGTGCCGTTAAAACTTGCCAGCATGTGTTCCAGGGCTTCCTTGCCTAAGATATCCATATGGTTGGTGGGCTCGTCCAGGATCAGCAGATTGGGTCTTGTCTGGAACATTTTGCAGAGAGCCAGGCGAACCTTCTCACCGCCGGACAGCTGTCCCATCTTTTTCTCTACTTCCTCCTGGGAGAACATAAAGCTGCCCAGAGCGCTGCGGACCTGCTCGCGAAGCAGAGAAGGGTATTCTGCCCAGAAATTGTCCAGAACGGTCTGCTCCGGATCCGCATCGTTGACTACCGCTTCCTGCTGGTCGAAGTAGCCCCATTCCACATTGGGACCGTAGGCAAAACTGCCGCCCAGGGGCTTTAACAATCCTACAACGGTCTTGAGCAAAGTGGATTTACCCATGCCGTTCTCGCCGATGATGGCAAGTCTTTCGCCCTTTCTCAGGGTGAAGGATACGTTGCTCAGTTCATGGTCATAACCGATGCGAAGCTTCTTGGCAGTGAGGACGTCGGTATAGCTTTCCAGTCGGGGCTCGAAGAGGGCACGGAAGGTCTTGGTATCAAAGCGACGGGGCTTCTCGATGAGGACCATATGCTCTAAGGCCATCTGCTTGGAGTGGGCTGCGGCTACCTTGGTGGGAGTGTTTTTCCACTTCTCGATCCATTCGGTGAGGCGCTTGATCTCCTTCTGTTGTTCTTCGTAATCCTTTTCCTGCTTGATCAGGGCTTCTTCCTTTAATTTCATAAAGGTGGTGTAGTTGCCGGGATAACGCTTGATGCGATGATATTCGATCTCGTAAGTCACATCGATGACACGGTCCAAGAACATTCGGTCATGGGAGACGATGACTACCGCACGGTCATAGTTCTGCAGATATCCCTCCAGCCATTCGATGGTAGGGAGGTCCAAATGGTTGGTAGGCTCGTCCAAAAGCATGATGTCCGGACGGGAGAGCAGGAGTTTGATGAAAGCGATCTTGGTCTGCTGTCCGCCGGAGAAGCTGCCGATGGGGCGCTTTAAGTCTTCCAGGGCGAATCCGAAGCGCTGGAACATGATCTCCATGTCCTGACGCCAGGTGTAGCCGCGGAGGGCATCCATGGTCTTCTGCAGTCTGTCATATTCATTCAGAACGGACTGGTCGGTGCTGCTTCCTAAAAGCGCTTCCACCTCCGCCATTCTTTTCTCACATTCAAACACGGGAGAGAAGGTCTTCTTGATCTCTTCCTCCACGGTGATCTCACCGTCGGTGAAGCTGACCTGCTTCAAATAACCGATGCGCTGCTTGCCTGCCATAAAGATGCCGCAGGATTCATCGCTGTCTAAGTTGCTCATGGTAAGTTCGCCCATGATCAGTTTCAGAAGAGTGGTCTTGCCGCAGCCGTTTCTGCCGACTACAGCCACCTTTTCCGTGTCGTGGATCTCGAAATTCACATCTTCTAAGATAGTGTCTGCCCCGTATTGTACGATGGCATGTTTGATTTGATATCTCATAGGTAATCCTTAGTTATAGTATCTAAAACGTCAAAATAAGTTTCAAAAGTCTTGCGGCAGCATAAGGGATCGTTGATCACGATATGGTCGCTGCGCAGACCGATCAGAGAAAAGCCCATGGCCATTCGATGATCGTCGTAGGTATCTACCGCGCCGCCCTGAGGCTGTCCGGGATAGATGGTAATGCTGCTGCCATCGGATTCACAGCGAATGCCCAGTTTGGTCAGTTCGTTTGTGATGGCAGCGATACGATCGCTTTCCTGCAGACGAATGTGTCCGATGCCTGTGATGGTGGTGGGACCTGCGGCGAAGGGAGCGATGGCTGCCAGGGTGATGGCCTGATCGGAGCAGGCGGACATGTCCGCGTTGACACCTTTCATGACACCGCCTGCGGGAGGCAGCAATAAAATGCCTTCCTCGGTATCTTTTGCGGTGCAGCCCATCTGTTCCAGAATGCGAATGAATCCCACATCGCCCTGCAGAGACTCGAAGTGAACATGCTCTACCAGAACGGGGATGTTGAGCAGAGGGCTCATGGCATAGAAGTAGCAGGCCGCGGAAACATCCGGCTCGATGCGATAATCCAGAGCGGTGTAACGCTGTCCCGCAGCTACTTTGTAGGCATAAGGCTTGGTGCTGTTGTCACAACCGGTACAGCTGTGGCTGTCGGAATTGCCGCCGCAGTAGTAGAGAGGCTCTGCGGTGACGCCGAACTGCTTCATCATGCGGGCGGTCATATCAATGTATGCCTGACCGTGGCTGCCTTCCATCACTGTGGTGAAATCCTTTTCGGAAAGGCTGGAAGCGATGAGCAGTGCACTCATAAACTGGCTGCTGGAATCAATATTGATGGTGATGGTATCTTTTCGGAAACCGTGGCTTGTGAGGGTGAAAGGGAAATGTCCCTCCGCACCGTCTGCGGGATAGGAGACTTCACAGCCCAGTTCCTTCAGAGAATCTAACAAAGGAGCCATAGGGCGCTTGCGCATCTGCGGGGAAGCATCCATGTGGTAAACTCCTTCGGAAATACCTAAGTAAGCGGTCAGGAAACGTGCGGCTGTGCCGGCGCTTCCTACGTACTGGCTGGCTTCCTTCAGAGGAACTCTGCCGCCCAGACCGGTGACAGTCACTTCTGCCTGCTCTTCCTTTACAATGGTCTCAAAACCCAGGTCCTGCACACATTTCAAGAAATGTCTGGAGTCGTCGGAGAACAGTGCACCTCGCAGCACGGAAGTGCCGTCTGCCAAAGTGGCAAGCAGCAGAGCTCTGTTTGTAATGCTCTTGGAGCCGGGCACGGAAACTTTCAGGACGTCTGTCCTGCCTGCGATGGCGGAAGCAATATTTGGTACGCTGTAGGTGCATGTGCCGTCAGCGTTTTTTGTCAGGTGAGTCTGGCTCATGGAAAGTACCTCCTCTTTCGGGCCTTTGTTCATGAAAAAAGTACATAGATATCCCTACTATACTTGAATCCCGAAAACATGTCAACCAAACAAACCTAGGAGGTTTGCCATTGAAAACAGGGAGATAAAAAGGTAAAATAGAGGCATCAAAGGAAAAGAGGTAATACCATGAGTAAAATATATGCAAATGCCACCGAGATCATAGGACATACCCCTCTGATGGAGGTCAGAAAGTTCAGTGAGAAGATGGGTGTTGAGAATGCCACCATCCTTGCGAAACTGGAGTACTTAAATCCCGCAGGCAGCACCAAGGACAGAGCAGCACTTTATATGGTAAAGGATGCGGAGGAGAAAGGGATCTTAAAGCCCGGAGCCACTATCATTGAACCTACTTCCGGTAATACGGGAATCGGTCTGGCACTGGTGGCGGCAGCCAGAGGTTACAGAACCATTCTGACTTTGCCTGAGACCATGAGCGTGGAGCGCAGAATACTGTTAAAGGCATACGGCGCGGAACTGGTGCTGACGGACGGCGCGAAGGGTATGAGCGGTGCCATCGAAAAGGCAAATGAACTGGCAAAGGAGATCCCCGGATCCGTGATCCTGGGACAGTTTGTGAACCCTGCCAATCCTGCGGCACACTTTGCTACCACAGGACCTGAGATCTGGGAGGATACCGAAGGCAAGGTGGATATTTTTGTGGCAGGCGTTGGTACCGGCGGAACCATCACCGGCAACGGAGAGTTTTTGAAGAGCAAGGATCCCGGTGTCAAGATCGTAGCTGTGGAGCCGGATACTTCCGCAGTGCTTTCCGGCGGAAGAGCAGGTGCTCACGGACTGCAGGGCATCGGTGCAGGCTTTGTGCCTGAAATATTGAATACAGATATCATCGATGAGATCATGCCGATCTCCACAGCACAGGCTTATGAGGCCGGCAGACTGGTGGCCAAGTCGGAAGGAATTCTGGTAGGCATCACCTCCGGAGCTGCTTTGTATGCTGCGGTACAGCTGGGCAAACGTCCCGAAAACAAGGGCAAGACCATTGTGGCACTGCTTCCGGATTCCGGCGACAGATATCTGAGCAATCCTATGTTCGCGGACGCGTAAACGGCGTGTATTTTTATTCAAAATTCTGACATATCAGATTGATAAATTTTTGGCAATGTGGTATGATGATTCTATAAACGATTCCTGTGAGAAGGCAGGAAAAAGTAGAAAGGTGGGCTTTATTTTATGAAAAATTATTTTGATCTTACCGGTCAGGTAGCAGTAGTTACCGGCGCGTCTACCGGTCTCGGACTTCAGATGGCAAAGGCTTTCGCAAGCCAGGGTGCTAACATCGTTCTCCTTGCAAGAAGACAGAACCTTCTTGACGAGAATGCAGCAGCTATCGAGGCTGAGTACGGCGTTAAGTGTCTTCCTTTTGCATGTGACATTACCGATACCGAGAAGGTTAAGGCAGCAGTTGCAGCAACCATGGAGAAGTTTGGCCGTGTTGATATTCTGATGAACAATGCAGGTACCGGCGCAGTTGGCCCTGCTGAGGAGATCACCGATGAGCAGTTCGAGCATGAGATGAACATCGATATGTTCGGTTCCTTCAAGTGTGCTCGTGAGTTCGGCAAGGAGATGATCAAGGCTAAGTACGGCCGTATCATCAACATCGCATCCATGTACGGTCTTGTTGGTAACATGATCGTTGGTTCCGCTCCTTATCACGCAGCAAAGGGCGGCGTTGTTAACATGACCAGAGCACTGGCAGCTGAGTGGGGTAAGTACGGCATCACCGTTAACTCCATCTGTCCCGGTTACTTCTACACCGATCTGACCACTGCAACTCTTGACTCCGATTACTTCCAGTCTATTGCAAAGAGCAACATCCCTCTGCAGAGATATGGTAAGGAAGGCGAGCTTGATACCTGTGCACTGTTCCTTGCTTCTCCCGCTTCTACCTATGTAAACGGCCAGAACATCGCAGTCGACGGTGGTTACACCTGTATCTAATCAAATAGTATTTAGGGAGGGCACTTGCTTTTGGCAAGTGTCCTTTTTATTGATTTTCTGAGAAAAAAAGGGTATACTCTCCCATAAGAACGTTATGAACGGAGGTCATTTTAGAAATGAGTGAAGAGAATAAGAAAAGCGGCGGGAAAGTCGGCATCATTATCGGCGTGATCGTTGCCATTCTTGCAATGATACTTGTAGGTGTGATCTGCTATCAGATGGGAGCCAAAGGCGGTTCTAAGGACGGCGCGGACAGAATCGAAAGCAGCGAAGGCGTGAAGGAGGTCACCTCCGACAAAGCTTCCGAGGAGAGCAAGGAGATCGTGAAGGAATCCGCTGAGAGCAGCGAGGCTTCCTCTGTGGTTGAGGAGAGCAGCGAAGAGGCATCTTCCGAAAGTGAAGAGGCGCAGCTTCCCGAGAAGGAAGAGGGAGAGATCGCGTATCCTTCCAACAGCGGTGCACTGGCAGTCAAGGGAACTCAGCTGGTAGATCAGAACGGTGATCCTGTACAGCTTCGCGGTATCAGTACCCATGGCTTGGCATGGTTCCCCAGCTTTGTGGATCAGAACACATTCCGCCAGTTCAGAAACGAGTGGAATGTCAATGTTATGCGTCTGGCAATGTACACCGCAGAGAGCGGCGGTTTCTGTACCGACGGCAATCAGGAGAACCTGAGAAATATCATTTACCGCGGTGTTCAGTATGCTACCGATCTGGATATGTATGTCATCATCGACTGGCATATTCTGCAGGATCAGAATCCTAAGAAATATATGGACGAGGCAGAAGAGTTCTTCGACCAGATGTCCGCAAAATACAAGGACAACAATAACGTGATCTACGAGATCTGTAATGAGCCCAACGGCGGCACTACCTGGAAGGATATCAAGGAATACGCTGAGAAGATCATTCCTGTTATCCGTAAGAATGCTCCCGATGCAGTGATCCTGGTAGGTACTCCCAACTGGTCCCAGAGAGTAGACCAGGCTGCAGAGGATCCCATCAAGGGCTATGACAACATTATGTACACTTTGCATTTCTACGCAGGTACCCACAAGGATGATCTGAGAAAGACCATGAAGAATGCACTGGAGGATGGCCTTCCCATCTTCGTCAGCGAGTACGGTATCTGTGATGCCAGCGGTAACGGTAAGCTGGATTATGATTCCGCTGAAAAGTGGGTAGAGTTGATGGATGAAAACAACATCAGCTACATCTGCTGGGCACTTGCCAACAAGAATGAGAGCGCAGCTCTGATCAAGAGCAGCTGTAATAAAAACTCCGGCTTCACCGACAGTGATCTGAGTGACCACGGTAAGTGGCTGTACAAGACCCTCACCGGCAAAACTACCGGTTCCGGTACTTCCACCGGTGACCAGGGCGGCAATAAGGATCAGCAGCCGAAGCAGGAGGAAAAGGAGACCAATGAGTTCACCAGCGGCGGTTTCGAGGTCGAGACCGAGTGCCAGAGCCATTGGGGCGCTGACGGTAAGGAAAGCTATCAGTACAACTTCACCATCACCAACAACAGCGACAGCAAGTGCAAGAGCTGGGCCATCGACATCCACTTCAGTGAGGACATCGAACTGGAGAGCGGATGGGGTGCTAACTACACCGTAAACGGTAAGACCCTGCACTGCACCAATGTAGACTACAACGGCACCATCAAGGCCGGTGATACCCTGAAGGATCTGGGCTTCATCATCAAGACAAAGAGCGGCTGTAAAGTAGAAAAATAAAGAGTAAAAAAGAACAGGTCTGCAACATGAGTTGCAGGCCTGTTTTATTTTTCGGAAGGGGGCGCGGGTCTGTATTCACAGAAACCCTGAGACATATGGAGGGTATCCAACAGGATCTTGCCTTCCTTGCTGCGGCGGTAGATCTGGATAGTGCCCACGGCACCGCTGCCTGCCAGGAGAGGAAGTTTGGATCTCAGTCCATCGGGATCCTCGTATTTCATGTGCATCATCTGCTCCTTGGTACAACTGCCGGAGATCTTGATCACAGAATCTTTATTCTGCGCCAGGATGTGCCAGATATATCTGCGGTTGGTGACCTTGGTCTCCCACTGGCAGCGGGAGAGTACGAAAGGCTTGAAACCGTAATCGAAATCTTCACCGGTATAGGTCAACTGGATCAACAGCTTCCTGCGAAGGGGCAGGAACAAAAATCTGGGGCAGCAGCCGTTGACGGAAAGAACGGAGTGTCGTAACTCCTGACCGGTGCGCTCGCTGAAAAGCTTGCTGCAGTTGAACTGAAGCCAGGGGCGATTGAACTTCTGTCCCCAGTGCTTGTCCGCATAACCGTAACTGATCTCCGGAATCACCAGATAAGTCTCACCGTTGACGGTAACATGGCCGCGGAAGAAGCTCTTCACACCTTCTCCGTGCCAATAACTGTCCAGAGCATTCAGCGCCTGCATCAGAAGACCTGAGAGGTATCCGCTGTCACAGCTTACAGCCTTATGAACTTCCAGGTTCCACTCCATGCTTCCTGCATCGGTCATCAGATATTTCGCATCTGCTTCCTCGGGAGTGACCTGAACGGAACCGACTAACTTCTCCTCGCTGTAGAAGCAATCTTCCACCTGCATCACCAAAGGACTGGGGGTGGTCTTCAGCGCTGAGATAGGATAGTAGTTCTTCAATGCCACACCGTCATTTCCTTCTGCGGTAGGAAACATGCCGGCATTGACACTGACATAAGAGGGTTTCATCCCTCTCTTTTTATAGTAGGGATGTTGCCCAAAGATCGGCTGGTCGCCACCCAGTGCGGGATTGACGATCAGAAATTCAATATAGAATGTGCGAGTGGTGCCGGTCTCCTCATTGATACCTGAGAAGGAGTGCCACCAGCGCATATAACCTTTCCTGGAAAGGCGGCCTCGCAGCATAGATGCATTTCTTGCCAAATTGGACAGATTCATCTCGATCTCACATTCCTGTACAAAACAATAATCAACAGTTACAAAACGTATTTTGGCACAAACAACAACATTTCGTACCACACCAGAAAATCATACCACAAAATGTAGTAAATGACAACTGTGTCGCAACAAAAATTTATTAAGATTTCAGCCTCCGGGACACCCGAAATGACGGGGACCCGCGCAGCCTCCGGAACCGCCAAAAACAGGGG
>JAKSRX010000076.1 GCA_024403365.1 Acetatifactor sp.
TGAGTGATTCATATTCTGTAAGTCTAGACCATCTACTCAAGGAGGAAAAATCGATGAAACAGACTTATCAAGAATTTTTGGAGGAAAGCACTAACACAGTAAAAGCTAAAAATAACCTTAGTAAAAGCATTATTTTTGCAACATATTTTGTAGTATGGATAATTGCAATGGTAGTTTTTTGGACAATGCAAGATAATGTGGAACACTATATTTTCAATAGTGTGGAGATTACTCTGCGTGGGATAATGTTACCTCTCCTTTTGCTCGTATTAACAGTTATGGTTGCAAAAAATAATTATTTTGGAAGAACGAAATGGATTATTGTTGTTGGTGCTGCGATTACATTTCTGACAGTTCCTTACACACAGTATATAGTGAACTCGGAAGCAGGATTTTCATATTATCTGCTTAAATTCCCTAATATCCCATATATGTTAGTTGGTATCGTCGTGGCTATTTGTGGTTTAAGTGTTGGTACACTATGGAAAAATTCACTTCAAAGAGCGGGACAGAATTAATATAGTGGATCGCCTTTTTGATTCCGGTACAATTCAGATGATAATTGTACCGGAATTTTTGTATAATGAAAAAGTGATTCATTTTTGGATAAGGGGAGACTTTATGATCGATCAAATAGCGCAGATCAACGCAGCGGTATCAGGCTTTATTTGGGGAGTGCCTGCAATGATATGCATCATTGGCATTGGCTTACTGCTTACGATCAAAACCAGATGCATTCAGGTGCGTAAATTTACGGTGGCTATGAAAGAATACCATAAGATACATGAAATCTAACAAAGAGTCTAGGTGGTAACATACATGGAGGGAACAAGTTCCCCCATACCCCCTCTCACTGTTGGAAAAGTCGAACCTTGTTGCACTTCTTTTGCAGAAAACGAATTTAAAGAAGTTGACGTTAGATGTTGACAAAAAGGATGAAATGACATATTGTCTTATTAGGAATTATTCCTAATAAGGAGAGCGAATGAATCGAAGGAATACAATCCAAAAAGAGCTGGTTCTAAATGCTGTAATGAAGATGCGTCGGCATGTTACAGCAGAGGAGGTCTATGATTATATTAAGATTGACTATCCTACTATTGGAAAAGGAACCGTATACAGGAATTTGGGTATATTAGCAGATGAAAAGAAGATAAGAAGAGTCGAAATTCCCGGCGGAGCGGATTGCTTTGATTTTACGCTTGAGAAACATTATCATGTCAGATGCATTGAGTGTGGAAAAGTATTCGATGTTGATATGGATGAGACAAAGACGATTTATTCTTTTATTCATGATAGGCACGGCATGAAATTTCTGGATTATGACATTGTGTTTAAAGGAATCTGTAAAGATTGTCAGGATAAAGGAGAGGAGTAGCGAGTCGAATGGACAAGAAAGCAATGTATAAACTGAGTTATGGCTTATTTGTGCTGACGGCTAAGGAAGGCGACAAAGATAATGGCTGTATTATCAACACTGCAATACAGGCAGCATCTACACCGAACCAGATTAGCATTTGTGTTAATAAAGCTAATTATACCCATGATATGGTTATGAGAACGGGTGTGTTTAATGTCTCTATCTTAAGCCAGCAGGTCAAGTTTGAATTGTTCAAGCATTTTGGGTTTCAGAGTGGTAAAGATGTAAATAAGTTTGCTGATTTTAGTACGTGTGAACGTGCTGAGAATGGTGTGCTTTATGTCACAGAAGGGACGAATGCCTATATATCTGTCAGAGTTGATAAGACTGAGGACCTTGGGTCTCATACAATGTTTGTGGGTGAGGTTACGGATATGGAAGTATTAAGCGACTATCCTTCTGTGACTTATGATTATTATATGAGCAACATCAAGCCCAAGCCGCAGGACATTGGCAAGACGGAAGTGGGTAAGACAGAAGATGGACAGACAATCTGGCGCTGCTCGATTTGTGGATACGAATATGTAGGTGAGGAATTACCGGAGAATTTTATTTGTCCTGTATGTAAGCATCCGGCTTCAGATTTTGAAAAAGTAAGTACTACTAATAATAATACAACAAAAGCAACAATTACGGAGGTAACAAAAATGGAAAAATGGGTATGCCCGGTATGTGGTTATGTACATGAAGGAGCTGAGCCGCCGGCTGAGTGTCCTACTTGTCATGTTAAGGGAGAGAAGTTCACTAAGGTTGAAGGCGAATTGAAGCTTGCTGCAGAGCATGAGTATGGTGTATATGCTAAGACGGTTAAAAACAATCCTGACGTGTCGGCAGAAGACAAGCAGTATATTCTTGAACAGCTTAAGGCTAACTTTAACGGAGAGTGTTCTGAAGTAGGTATGTACCTTTGCATGGCAAGAATTGCGCATCGTGAAGGATATCCTGAAATTGGCCTTTACTGGGAGAAAGCAGCTTTCGAAGAGGCTGAGCATGCTGCAAAGTTTGCAGAACTCCTTGGTGAGGAGCTTGAGCCTAAGATGAAGGCTACAACAAAGGATAATCTTGCTTGGAGAGTTGATTGTGAGTTCGGTGCTACCCAGGGTAAGTTCGATCTTGCACTTTGTGCTAAGAAGAACAACCTCGATGCAATCCATGACACCGTTCATGAGATGGCTCGTGATGAGGCTAGACACGGCAAGGCTTTAAAGGGTCTGCTGGAGAGATTTTTCGGCTAATTCTTGTGAGTGTCATATATTGAATAGTTGATTATGGCGGGAGGATTTGGATAACCAATTCCTCCCGTTTTTATCTTTTGAAAATGAAGATAATTCTGCAGCTTGCAGGTTGCAACTACATGCTTCGTGAAGAACTAATTGTTGGGACTAAAATACTACAAATGGAATAAACATGATGGCATAAATTGCTGTTTTCCTGTATAATAAATGCATTAATATGCCGTAGACATAGGCAGAATGAGGGATACTATGACTGAAGAGAAAATGATTCGGGAAATTCAGAAATGTACAGAGACAATTATTCGGAATCTGGCGGAGGAAGCTGAATGGAATAACAAAATGCTGGAGGCAGAAGAGAGGACTTCCTTTGCAGAGGTTATGAAGTCACGTTCCGAAGCAATCCGTGCCTATTATAAAGAGAATGAGGAATGTATCGCTGTTTTGAAGAAATATGCGGAAGGACCTTTTACGCATGAAATAGCCATGGAATTGTATGAGTCCATCAGAAGTATGCAGTTAAATGGGCGCATGGATCCGGGACTGATGTACGAATTGTCTGCTCCTATTATGCAGTATATGAGGAGCAGAGATGATATGACGGAGCAGGCTATCATTATTTCCATGATTCATGTCGCATGTTCTGTAGACTACTATAATCGTATGGTAGGCGATATGAATATTGATGAGCTTATGGAAATTCTGCGTTTTATTATTTCCCATAAAGATCAGTACTGCTCTTTTGAAAAGGCAGCAGCAAGATTCAATATTCTCTATGCGTATGAGGCGTTAATTGCACTGGGATCAGGAGACGAAGTAGAAGAAGTTTGCAGGATGGTAATGGAATGGCTCCGAGAGGTGAATGAACTGTTGGATAATCCCGAGGTGCAAGCACTGGATGGTGCCGAACCGGAATTTGCTGTTCTTATGTACAATACCCATTTCCTACATCCCCTGGAGCAGATATTTTATGCAAACGATTACCCGGACCTGGCAAAAATTGCTGTGGAGATGTGTAAGAAAGAATGTGCAGCATATGCTGAATCTGACAATTGGGCGGAAAAATGTATCTATGACCTGGTAGAGCTGGGTGCCGGTCAGGTGGAGCATACCATTACTGATGTGGAAGTCTATGAGAAATTGCTCGCCATGCTGAAATTTATTCCCAATCCAAAGTGGGACGAGGAGCCTTCGCACGGTCAGATAATACTGCAAGTATACATGATTGTTTACACGAAGCTGATGGAGGTTGTGCGGAAACGTGACATACCTGCAGAAGAGAAGGATTCGATCGTGTCGGAGGCTTGGAAGGATGCGCAGAGAGTGTTTGCAGATATTCCTTACCAGTACCAGACATCCTATATAAACGGTCTGTTTAAGAATCTTTTGTCGTATATGCTGCCAAATATTACAAACACAGCCTTTGTAGAGCAGTTGATTGATGAACTTTTGATCCGTCGCCAGCCCGCTACCTATTTCCACTCCTATATGGTGGAGAGCATTGCAAAATCCATTGCCGAGAAGATGCTGGAGAACAGACCGGAATTGTTCCTGACACTTCCGAGTTTTGATAGCGTAGAGACGGTCAAAGACAGGAAAGAGGAGATATTGGATACTATCTGTCGAGGTGCCAGACTGCATGATATCGGCAAATGTGCGATTGCATCTGTTATCATGCTGCAGTCCCGCAGATTGCTGGAGGATGAATTCTTCTGCATCAAGTATCATCCAAAGTTGGGTGAACAATATTTGGAGAATTATGATGCTTATGAAGTCTGTCGTCACATTATCTTTGGACACCACAAATTTTATGATGGCACCAAAGGATATCCGGCAGAATTTGACAATACCGCTTCACCCTACCGCCTGTATATCGATTTGATTTCCATCAGTGATGCAATAGATGCGGCAACGGATATTCTGGGACGAAACTATGCTAACGGCAAAGATTTTGAACATCTTCTTAAGGAACTGCAGACGGGAGCCGGTACAAGATACAATCCGGATATTGTGTCTGTAATAACAGCATCACCTGAGTTGATAGAAGAATTGACCGTTCTTACCGGTCGAGATCGTATGCAGCATTGTTATGAGATTTACCGCCAGGTAGTTAAGAGACAGAAATAAAAGTGTATCATATACAATAAAGAAAGAGGATAAATGATATGAATTTTAGTGTTAACAGTACCTTCCTGTTTACTGTGGCGATAGTGGTGATCTTATTTGTTATCGCACAGTCTGTATTTTTCCTGATCCGTGCATACAGACGCGGTAAGGAGATCGGTATGGATAAGAAGGTGTTACAGAAAACAATTCTTTCCTCCGCTATTTTCACCGTGGCACCTGCGGTTTCCATTTTGCTTGGAGTTATCACACTTTCCAAGTTTCTGGGAATTCCGCTTCCCTGGATCCGTATGAGCGTTATCGGAGCGATCACCTATGAGCTTCCTGCAGCGACTTCTACCGCTACAGCCCTGGGCGTTTCTCTGTCAGAGACGATCACCGATCCGAGAGTATACACTGCCATTGCCTGGGTCATGACACTGGGTATCTTACCCAGCATTGTGGGAACCCCTATTTTGCTGAAGCCTCTGCAGAAGGGCATGGTAAAGATCAAGAATAAAGATGAGAAATGGGGCAACCATTTGCTGACAGCGATGTTCCTGGGCATGATCTCCGCATTCCTGGGTATGGTCTTCGCTGATGTGCGCAGCGGCCTTGCCGGATTCATTCCTATCTTCGTATTGTTATTCTCTGCATTGTTGATGGGAATCTGCGGTATTTTGATCAAGAAATGTAACATGAAGTGGTTGGAGACCTACGCAATGTCCATCAGTATGGTGGGTGCCATGATCTTCGCATGTGTCATTACAGCACTTATCGGATAGGAGGGGAAAGAGATGAATAAGAATCAGAAATCATTTGATGATAAGACCCATTTCTGGGGCAAGATCTGGATCTGGAGTGCAGTCGTAGTAGTTCTGTGCGTACCTCTCAGTGCCTGCCTGTATTATAATGCCTGGCCTCAGGGGGCAGCAGTTCTGAAAGGCCTTCTGGGTGTAGCGCCCATCTACTGGACTGTTGGTATTATTGAGATCATTACCTATACTCCTATGCTTGGAACCGGTGGTTCCTATCTGGCTTTTGTAACCGGTAATCTGTCCGCTTTGAAGGCTCCCTGCGCACTGACTGCTATGGAGAATGCCAAAGTAAAGCCCGGCAGCGAGGAAGGTGAAGTGATCTCCACCATCGCGATCGCGACCAGCTCTATCGTGACCACAGTTGTTATTGCCCTGGGTGTGATCTTACTTGCTTACTTAAGCCCCATTCTGGATTCTGCAGCACTTAAGCCTGCGTTTGACAATATTCTGCCGGCTCTGTTCGGAGGCCTGGCTGTGGTATATGTCAGCAAGAATTACAAGATCGCCATTGCTCCTCTTGTGTTTATGGTGGCTATTTTCCTGTTGGTGCCTTCTCTGGCATCCAGTGTTGGTATTCTGGTACCTGTTGGCGCACTGATCTCTATCGGTGTTGCCAGAATTCTGTATAAGAAAAAGATGATCTAATGATTTTGAATCGGGAGTGAGAAAAGTATGGCTATTTGGATCGCACTTGGAGTTGCGGCAGTTCTTCTGCTGTTCATTATGATAATCGTTATTCGTGCCCTGCGCTTCAAACCTTTACCGGAACCCGGAAGGCTGGAGCAGGAAGTGGATATTCCCAAAGAGAAAGTGATCGATGATATGGTCGCTATGATCCGCTGCAAGACCGTATCCAACAGAGATGAGAGCCTTGTGGATCAGGCGGAATTTGATAAGTTCAGGAATCTCCTGGTGGAGCGTTTCCCTCTGGTACATGAGAAGGCAGAGTTGCGTCATATCGGTAAGACGGGCCTTTTGTATTTCCTCCCCGGTAAAAGCAGCGAGAAGCCCTCTGTCTGCATGGCCCACTATGATGTGGTACCTGTAGATGAGGAATTGTGGACAAAACCTGCCTTTGAGGGATTGGTTGAGGATGGCTGTATCTGGGGCCGCGGTACCTTGGACACCAAGGGAACCCTGTGCGGTATTTTCGAGGCACTGGAAGTACTTCTGGGCAAAGGCTATGTTCCGGAGAACGATCTCTATCTTTCCTTCTCCGGCGAGGAGGAGATCGACGGAGATTCCTGTCCCGAGATCGTGGACTACCTGATGAAGAAGGGTGTGAAGCCTGCCATCGTTGTGGACGAAGGCGGTGCAGTTGTGGAGAAGGTATTTCCCGGTGTGTCCGGTGAGTGCGCGCTTATCGGTATCGCTGAAAAGGGAAGCGTCAACATGGAATTTTCCATGGATTCCAAGGGAGGCCATGCTTCCACACCTCCGGTACATACCGTACTGGGAACATTATCGGAGGCAGTATGTGCCATCGAAAAGAAGCCTTTTCGCAGGATCCTTACCAAGCCTGTTGCGGAAATGTTCAATACCCTGGGCAGATATTCATCCTTCGGATATAAGTTGATCTTTGCAAATCTTTGGTGCTTCGAAGGATTGCTGGATATGATCTGCAAGAAATCCGGTGGTGAGTTGAATGCCATGATGCGTACCACCGTAGCAGTGACCAGAATGGAAGGCAGCAAGGCTTACAATGTACTTCCTCCCAAGGCATCTTTTGGTATCAATATGCGGCTGATGCCCGGAGATACCATTGACACCGCCACAGATTATCTGAAGAAAACAATTGCAAACGAAGATATCACTGTTCGTCTGGTGAATGGTATGAACCCTTCGATCTGTTCAGACTGTTCCTGCGAGGAATGGGATAAGTTGTCTCAGGTCATTCACTCCACCTGGAAGGATGCGATCGTCTCTCCTTATCTGATGATGGCCTGCTCTGATTCCAGACATTACTGCAAGATCAGTGACAGAGTGTATCGTTTCTCCGCTATGCGTATGAGCAAGGAAGAACGCGGAATGATCCACGGTAACGACGAGAGAGTGCCCATCGAAACTTTGCTGACCACGGTAGAATTCTATGAAAGACTGCTGCAGGTACTGTAAGGCATGTTTGAATCGAAACGAAGGTTATTGCATATTTCCCGGTTGCGTGTTAGAATGCGTCCATGACGAAGGAGTCCCGCGAGGGGCTCCTTTTTTGTTGGAAAAATGAAACAGAAATGGTATAATAGAAAATCATAAATGCATATAGGAGAGCAAAGTATGCTGGACAAGAGTTATTATGAAAAAGTGGATGAGATCATCGCCGGCTATGGTACGGAAAGTCGCTTTCTGATACCTATTATTCAGGACGTGCAGAGCGAGTATCGCTACCTGCCTCCCGAACTGCTGAAGTACATTGCGGACAAGCTTCATATCACAGAGGCAAAGGCTTATAGCGTTGCCACCTTCTATGAGAATTTCTCCTTCGATCAGAAGGGAAAATACGTCATCAAGGTCTGCGACGGTACTGCCTGCCATGTGCGAAAGGGTACCGACGTGCTGGAGAAGCTTCGCGAAGTATTGCAGTTAAAACCCGGTCAGAAGACCACTGATGATATGTTGTTTACTCTGGAGACCGTATCCTGTCTGGGAGCCTGTGGACTGGCACCTGTTTTGACAGTAAATGACGAGGTGCATCCCGCCATGACCCCGGACAAGGTAATTGATCTGATAAGCTCCATTATGAAGGAGGAACAGGCATGAGAATAGCAAACAGAGAAGAACTTGCCCTGGCAAGAGAGAAGTCTGCCCAGGCTATGAAGGCCGAGAGTTACAGGATCCTCATCTGCGCAGGCACCGGATGTCTGGCAGGCGGTTCCGAGAAGATCTACGAGAAACTGGTACAGCTGGCAAAGGATCAGGGTCAGCAGGTGAATGTGACCGTGGAATTCGGTGAGGGCATTGCACATAACAGTGACGGTTCCTGCCCCGTGAACGGCAATTGTGCCGGCATTAAGAAGAGCGGCTGCCATGGTTTCTGTGAGATGGGACCTTTGGTACGCATCGAGCCCCTGGGTGTCCTTTATATCAAGGTAAAGGAGTCCGACTGCGAGGAGATCTTCAATAAGACCATCCTGCAGGGTCAGGTGATCGAGCGCCTTCTGTATACCATGAACGGTGTGGCATACAAGGCACAGGAG
The DNA here is from genome assembly GCA_024403365.1 of Acetatifactor sp. Taxonomy (GTDB): domain Bacteria; phylum Bacillota; class Clostridia; order Lachnospirales; family Lachnospiraceae; genus Acetatifactor. The sequence continues at coordinate 8,768 of JAKSRX010000076.1, forward strand.
GATATTCCTTTCTATGCAAAGCAGACCCGACTGGTTCTGAAAAACTGCGGCCATATCGATTCCGAGCATATTTCCGAATATTTTGCAGTAGGCGGTTACTCCGCATTGGAGAAAGCCCTGTTTACAATGACTCCCGAGGAAGTCGTAAACTGCATCTACGACTCCGAACTTCGCGGACGAGGCGGCGGTGGCTTCCAGACCGGATATAAATGGAGACAGGTTGCCCGTCAGAAGGAAACCATCCGATATGTTGTATGTAACGGTGACGAGGGTGACCCCGGTGCCTTTATGGATCGTTCCGTTATGGAAGGTGATCCTCATAAGATGATCGAGGGTATGATCATTGCCGGCTACGCGGTAGGAGCACAGGAAGGCTATATCTATGTGCGTGCCGAATATCCTTTGGCAATCAAGAGATTGAAGATCGCAATCGCCCAGGCAGAAGAAACAGGCCTGCTGGGAGAGAATATTTTAGGCTCCGGCTACTCCTTCAAACTGCATATCAATCGAGGCGCAGGCGCATTTGTCTGCGGTGAAGGTTCTGCTCTGACAGCCTCCATCGAAGGCGAGCGAGGCATGCCCAGAACCAAACCCCCCAGAACGGTAGAACAGGGCCTTTTTGGTAAGCCTACCGTTTTAAACAATGTTGAAACTTACGCCAATGTGCCTATGATCATCAATAACGGTGCAGCATGGTACAAGAGCATCGGTACGGAGAAGAGCCCCGGAACCAAGGCATTTGCGGTAACCGGCAGCATCAAGAATACCGGATTGATCGAGGTACCTATGGGTACGACTCTGCGAGAGATCGTGTACGAGATCGGCGGCGGTATCAAGAATGACAAGAAGTTTAAAGCAGTACAGATCGGCGGACCTTCCGGCGGCTGTCTGATCGGCACGGATCTGGATCTGCCTTTGGATTTTGATTCCCTGAAGAAGCGCGGCGCTATGATCGGCTCCGGCGGTCTGGTTATCATGGACGAGGACACCTGTATGGTAGAGGTTGCCCGATTCTTCATGAACTTCACCCAGAATGAGTCCTGCGGTAAGTGTATTCCCTGCCGTGAAGGCACCAAGAGAATGCTGGAACTGCTGGAAGAGATCGTTGCAGGAAACGGTACTATGGAGCATCTGGATATGCTGGAGGAACTGGGAACCGCTATCACAGACACTTCCCTCTGCGGACTGGGTAAGAGTGCTGCATTGCCTGTGCTTTCGACTCTTCGCACCTTCCGTGATGAGTACGTTGAACATGTAGTGGACAAGAGGTGCCGTACCGGCGTCTGCAAATCTCTCTGCAGCATTACCATCGATCCCGCAAAGTGTAAGGGATGTAGTAAATGTGCCAGAAATTGCCCTGTCTCCGCGATCGAGGGACAGATCAGGAACCCGTATACCATTGATCAGAGCAAGTGCATAAAGTGCGGTGCATGTCTGGACAATTGCCCCTTCGGCGCAATCAGCAGAGGATAGGAGAGATAATATGGATTACATTACAATAGATGGCAGATGTGTCCCTTTGGAAGGCGAAAAGAACCTGCTGACAGTGATCAGAAAAGCAGGCATCGATCTGCCCACCTTTTGCTACCATTCGGAACTGAGCGTTTACGGCGCCTGCAGAATGTGTATGGTCGAGGATGAGAGAGGAAGA
>JAKSRX010000077.1 GCA_024403365.1 Acetatifactor sp.
TTTTTTCCAAACAGTTTACAATATAATCTACGTTCATTTATGTTCCTCCAAAAGTTTTTCTAACGCTTTCATTTCCCTGTCAATTTCCATCTCTATCTCTCGGATACTGGCCATTATCTCCGACGTAGGCGGATATTCTACCGCAACATACTCTACCTGCTTGTATTTATTGATGCTGAGATCATATTCGTTATCTACGGCGCAGACGTAAGCGACGAAGAGAAGCAGGAGCTGAGATCATATTCATTATCTACGATCTCTTTCTTAGGCACCATAAAGGATTTGTCTGTGCGCTTTCTATCTACCTCTTTTGAAAGATTCTTGAATCTTTCAATGATATCCGGGATGTCATTATCTGCAATTGCAGACCGCTTATCATCCAAACTAAATCCATCTGCAGTCATATCATAGAACCATACGTTATCGGTTCCACCATGCTCTGTTTTGGTAAAGATCAGAATCGCTGTAGATACTCCGGCATACGGTTTGAACACGCCGGAAGGCATTGAAATAACTCCTTCCAATCTCTGATTCTCTACAATCTCTTTTCTGATCGCTTTATGCGCAGTAGAGGAACGAAAAAGCACTCCGTCCGGAACAATACAAGCACATCGGCCACCGATTCTGAGCATGCGTACGAACAGGGCCAGGAAGAGAAGTTCTGTCTTCTTGGTGCTGCATACTTTCAGCAGATCTGTAGACACAATATCGGCATCCAAACTTCCCTTGAAAGGGGGATTAGCGAGAATCAAAGTGTACTTGTCTTTATCCGGGTTCTGATCAGACAAACTGTCCCTATATTCAATAAATGGACTCTCCACTCTATGATTCATCATGTTCATTGCACCGATACGTAGCATTGTGCGGTCCATATCAAATCCATGGAACATATGATTCATGAAGTGATCTTTCTTCTGCTTATCGTAAAAGATCTCTTCCTTTCTGTTTTTCCACAAGTATTCACCTGCTTCCACCAGGAAACCTGCTGTACCACAGCTGGGATCACAGATGATATCATCCGCCTTAGGCTCCATCAGTTCTACCATCATTTTGATGATATGGCGAGGTGTTCTGAACTGACCATTTACACCTGCTGTCGCAAGTTTTGACAGCAAGTACTCATACACATCTCCTCTGGCATCCGTATCATTCAATTTCGTCATCTGCGCATACAATTCATCCATCGCATCCACTACTTTAGAAAGCATAAGTGGTGTAGGCAGTTTAAAAATAGCGTCATCCATATACTTAGAAAATGCACTATCCTTGTTTGCATGCAAATTCTTGATAAACGGGAATACCATTTCCTGCATTACAGAATACATTCTATCCGCAGGGTAGTCTCTGAAAACAGACCACTTTAACTGGGTGCCATCAATTGTTCTTTCACCGATCTTAACCGATTTGGAGAATATGCTCTCATAGGGAAGTCCTAGCATTGCACTCTCTTTCGCATGGGTATTATCCGACACATCCAAGTCATGAATAAACATGAGGTATGTCATCTGCTCGATAACATCCAGAGGATTTGTAAGTCCTCCGGTCCAGAAAATCTCCCATAAACTATCAATTCTATTTTTCAATTCACCTGTAATCATGTCTATTCCTCCTTATCCCAGTTCCAAGTATACTTCGTATATCTGCCGCCACCAATTTTGAAAACTTTTCCTTCTTTCACGAGATCTGTTAATGTTCTTTGTACTGTGGTCTGGCTAACCCCCGGCGTATTCTTCAGTATCTCTGATTTTGTTATAGTTCCAAGATGGTTTTTAATTAGTTCCTCGATTCTATCCGGCTTCGGGACCTTTTTTTCTTCTACGACCTTTGCTCTTTCAAAAAAATCTCGATAAGCGGCTGTAATGATACCCAGAACATACTTTACAAATGGTTCGTAATCATTCTCGCCTTCCATCCAGCCAATCGAGCTTTCCTGAAGTGCTTCGTAGTAACTGTCTTTTGTCTTTTCAATCAATTTTTCCAAACTGATATATTTACCAACGATATAGTCGTTCTGATACAGCAATAATAATGTTAGCAACCTGCTCATTCTGCCGTTTCCGTCATTAAAAGGATGGATGCACAGAAAATCTATAATGAACATTGGCATAATCAGAAGGGGGTCTGCCTCGCTTTTATTGATTGCATCATTGTAGGCTGCACAAAGATTCACAACCGCCTCCGGGGTTTCCCATGCAGGCAGTGGCCGAAATCTCACAAACTTGTTCCCTTGTCCGTCTTCTTCCTCGATAATATTATCAGCTGCTTTGAATCTCCCGCCCTTCGCTGCATTTTCAAATCTATATAAGTCCCTATGCAGCTGCAGAATAAATGTATCTCTGATGGGAATATGCGGGAAACTTTCATGGATCGTGTTCAATACATCTCTATAGCCTGCAATCTCGCGCTCGTTTCTTGTCCTTGGCATTGTCTTGTCCAACACGATTTTCTTCAGGCGATCATCCGATGTATAGATGCCTTCGATTTTATTAGAACTTTCTGTGCTTTGGATCCTTGCTACCTCCACGAGACTTTCAAGAACCTCTGCATGTCGCTCAGCTATCAGTCGCTGCTCGCCCCTGTATTCATGAATGGTTGTAAGGTATCCCACGATCTCCGGTGTTAATAACTTTTTCCATTTTTCTGTATAATCAAATACTCTCATATCAATTGCCTCATTTGATTTTTAATTTCGTCATTTTAGACATTTTGACTCAATTAAAGTATATACTTCATCTTAGTCAATTTCAAGTTCAATTTAGTCTTTTTTATCAAAATGACTAAATTGAACCTATTGCTGACGCAATTAAAAAACGGACCATTTCTGATCCGTTTTGTTAAACATGTATCTATAATAGGGTTTTCTACTCCCTCTTCCATTTATGCTCGCATTCCTTGCAATACCGGTTCGGCACGCCGCCTTCCACTTCCTCGATCATGCAGCCTCCCAGCTTGATGTTGCCCTTCTCTGCCTCTTCCAGGATATGAGCAGCCGGGCGACCATATAGCAGAGGGATGACCTGCTTCGATCCGCACTTCGGGCAGATGCTTCTGCCTACTTCCGCCCCTTCCATGATCTCCGCCAGGGTTCTGGGTGTATAGTCCATGTAGGGCTTCATGCAGCCTACATTGTATGCCTTGATGTCGCCGTCTCCCGCATGTCTGCAGTCGTTCTGGTTCATCTCATGGATGCACTTCTGGAAGTATGTATCCTCCGCGCTGTCATGGGTATGTCCGTACAACAGCACGCCCTTGCTTCTCATTCTCTTGAAGGAAAAGATAGGATAATGCATCAGAACCAGCTGATATGCGTCTTGACCGACATGGTCAGTCACTTCTTTGTAGTCCACGATCTCGGAGAAAAGCTGCTGATAGCGATAGTCCGACAGGTCATCGTGGTTTCCTTTGATCAGGATCTTGTGACCTTTGAGTTTTGCTACCAGGGCGATCAGTTCCTCCTGCTGCCCGCGCATGGATACATCACCGAGGATGTATACGGTATCTCCGTTATTTACTTTGTTATTCCAATTATTTAAGATCGTCTCGTTCATCTCTTCCACAGTCGCAAAGGGTCGGTTGTCGAACCGAATGCAGGCTTCATGGAACAGATGCAGATCACTGATATAATATTTCATGCTGTTTCTCCTATTTCCCGAGGAGTACGTCTCCTACTACCGTCACCTCGTCATTATCTACGTCAAGGTTCAGGAAATGTTGTTTCTTGGGCTCATCCACTGTATGTACGACCACCATATCCGGTCCCTTAACGTTGAGCAAAGAGGTGTCAAAACGGTTTACCTCCACGCTCTCGTATACCACTTCCACATCAGGGTATTTCTCTGCAAAATAATCGTAGGCGAAGCGCAATTCTTTCAGAGCCACATAGTAGAGATTGATCTTGTGGGTGTACATCTTCTTCTGACGGAAGCGCTCTTTATCCCCGTCATCACGGATGATCAGACGCACCTCTTCCTCCGTCATGGTGTTCAGATACTCCATCTTCTCCTCGTCGTACATCTCATACACCCGGAAAGGAGAAGAAGTCATCAAAGGCTTCTGCTCAGATAAGGGCGCGTTGTAATCCCACATATAGATGTCCGGGGCAGAGGACTCGCCATCGGTCTGCATATGGAAGCCATCACCATATGCATAGTCACGCTCCTTGATCTGGATCAAGTACATGCCCAGCATATCCGGATCCCCGTCTGCCTCGTAGTAGTAGCAGAAATGCAGGCGGTATCTTTTGCCGTCCTCATCAAAGTCAAAGGTGGGCTTGGTCCAGCGAGTGATCTCGGAGCGTTTTGCGTTTTTCCCATAACCGCTGAAATCCGGCTCATAATTGGCCTGCCACTCAGGGAAAGTCTCTATCAACTTATCTATCTTTGTATCGAGGTCCTTGATCTCCTTCTGTGCCTTCTTGGAAAACATGGACTTGATGGTACTTGCATCCTTATCCTGGATCGCCTGGATCAGGATCACCAACTGCTCCAGTGCGATCCTGTCATATTCATTTTTATAGGTATACTCATGGGTCAGAAGGTCGGACTCCGCCAGTTTCTCATCTCTCTGGGCGCCTGTGTTCTTTCCGCAGGCTGTCAGTGCCAAAACCATAAGTATGATCCATAAGCTTCTCGTTACTTTTTTCAACTCTATACTCTCCTGTTTCACGTAGATGCTCCTATTATACCGCAAATCACCGCCAACCCACAATATAAAAAAGCCTCCGGAGAATGTCTCCGAAGGCTTTCACTGACTGATTATTCACAATGATTCATGATAGCTTCCATGATCTCGGGATAGGACCACTGCAGGGACTTTCTGTCGATGATGCCTAAGCGCTCACCATTTCCCTTAGCCACGTTGTTGTCCCACCATACGCAGGTGAGGCCACGTGCTCTTGCGCTGGCTACGTAGAAGCCTGCCCAGTCTACACGTTCTGCAAGGTTGCCGTCTTTCTCAACAGCGCCGAACTCGTCGATGATCACGGGAACACCGTTTGCCACGAACTGCTCATAAAGGTTGTTCATGAAGCCGATGGCCTCTGTCTTGTTTCTGGAATCCTCGCTGCTCCACTTGGAGGTACCGTTGACATCCAGTGCGAAGCTATAGGGTGAGTAGGAATGGATGGCGATGATGATGCGGCTGTCATTGTCCACAGGGTCTGTAGGCAGCTCAAATCCTGCATTGCATGCGCCTTCGGGAGCTGCATCGTATCCGGGACAAACCAGATATCTGTGTGCATTGTTTCCGCCGGTCTTTCTTACGACATCCACGAATTTCTGGTTCAGATGATTGATGACCTCGATGGAGTCCTTGCAATCCTGGCTGTTCTTATCGATCCACCATTCATTGTTGTGTCCTACCATTCTGGGCTCGTTCAGGGACTCGAAAAGGAGCTTTTCGTCATAATCCTTGAAACGCTTTGCAACCTGTGTCCAGATGCTCTCTACGTAGCGCAGAGACTGTGCTTCGTGGGCCTTGTCGGGATACATATATTCCAGTTCGTTGTCATGATGGATGTTGATGATAACATACAGATCCTCAGCCATACAATAATCGACTACTTCCTGTACGCGGTCGATCCACTGCTCGCTGATGGTGAAGTTCTTCTTATCGGTGAGGTGGTTGTGCCAGGAAATAGGGATTCGGATGGTATTGAAGCCTGCTTCCTTCAAAGTTGCGAAAAGTTCAGGGGTTGCCTTGGCTCCGCACCATGCGGTCTCATAATCCATCTCGTTGCTGATCCAGCTGTCGCAGTTGTTTGCATCGAAACAGTTGCCCAGGTTCCAGCCGACCTTCATATCGCGAAGCATGCGATAGGTCTCTGTATCGGGGATCTCGAACTCCTTGATGGTGTACTGCTTATTGGTATCGATCCCAGGTTCTGCAACCTCTTCGGAACTTTCCTCAGACTTCTCCTCGGTGCTCTCTGCAGGCTTTGCTTCGGAAGATGCCTCGCTGCTCTTTTCCACACTTGCCACGGTACTGCTTGCCGCAGGCTCTGTTGTCTGGCCACATCCGGTGAGTCCCACTGCCAGTACCACAGCAGCCATCATCGCTGTCAATTTGAATCGCTTGTTTCTCATAGTTTTTCCTCCTTGGGAGATCGTATATCTATATTATACCGCTATTTCTGTTCCGGTAAATATTTTTTCCTGTACTTTTTGGCCACAGCGCGCTCGAAACCATAGGTCAAGATAGTTGCTGCGAACAATGACACCAGAATGATCAGGATCTGATACTTCCACATCCACGCTCTGTCTCCCGTGATGTTGGGCGGCGTGTCTCCCTCCCAAAAGGGAATGTGATACTGCTTCAGTTTCACAGCGATGAACTGATGCCAGAGGTACAGGTTGTAGGAAATGGCACTGATGTACCGCGCCAAAGGATTGGACCAGAAAAGCTGCATCCACTTAGGCAGGAACATGATCGCCAGTAGGAAGATCATATAGACAAAGGACAGTTCGATCCTGCTCTCCAACTGCACGCCCTGCATACCGCCCGGTGCGGAATCGTTACCCAGCCTGTGCAGGATATTGTTGAACCACAATACGCTGCCGAAGAAAAGGATCACCGCCAATATTTTACTGTACAGATTGTCTGCAATGTCTGTCTTCTGGATGTAAAGGTAGATCATACAAAGCAGCAGGCCATTGGCATACAGTGTCGCATAGGAAAACATCATGTTATTGACGAAGCTGATCCTATTGGGCCAAAGGTTCATGGTCAAACGCACAGTGATCAGGGAACAGAGCCACAGGCTTCCCAGAGTAACCACAGGGAATCTGCGGAACATTTTGGCGATCCAGGGCATCAACAGATAGAAAAGCACTTCGATCTGCACTGTCCAGAGCACACCGTTTAGGGGTGACCACATCATCAGTTCCGGAGAGAAGGTTCTCAGGCAGAAAAGGTGCGCCACAATATCTTTCACAGCAAAAGCCACACTGGAATAACAGTGCTCGATATTTGGCGCGCTTTTTATAAAAGGTCTGCCAATCCGGCCACTCTTCTTTCAGAACGATACTTCTGGCGTAAGGATAGAAATTGCACACTGCGCTGAGCAGGATCAGCAGATCCACAAACACGAAACCGTAGCGCACGAAGCCCGCCAGATTGAATTCATGGATGCCGGTGATCTTCGTAATCCAAGCCGGCACGTTGACATAGGGCGTCAGCCAGCTCTGCTGCCAGAAGTGAAACCAGACCACAAAGGCGATGGCAAAGGCCCGGACACCGTCCAGCACATCGATTCTTTTATTGTTCATATCAATACCTCTTCCACAATGCCACCTGCTGATCCAGATAGACCAGAGTCCACTCCTGGGCGAAGTATTCTTCCTTCACCGCATACTCATTCATTTCGTAAGGAGTGATCGCCACATATTCCACATGATACTTATCGAATAATGTCTCATTCTCTTCCGGCATCTCAAACATCAGGCGCACCTCTTCCCTGCGCTCGCCGGTATTGATACCGTGGTAGTACAGGAACACATCGGATCCGCAGACGATGTTTCTGCCGGTCAGGGACACGATCTCATTGTTGTGTCTGGTACCTGTGAGGATCACGGAAGAAGCATCGGAATGCCCCTCCACATACTCTGCCAACTTCACATATTCTTTTCCGTAAAGTTCATAATCGGACACCGCTTCTCTGCCCAGGGTCAGGATCGCACTCACCACACAGCCCGCCAGGAAAAGCACCGCCAGAACGCTGCGGCCGCCGAAGCCCTTCAGTCTCTCATACAATTCTACGCCGTAGTCTGCTGCCGCGATGCACAGAAGCATGTAGGCGATATATAACAGTTTATTGTTGTCGTAGGTATTGGGAGTGAAAAGGATCAGTTCTGCCACCAGCCAGATCGCACCGGCAGGAGCCAGAACCTCCGCATATTTACGATTCTTAGCAAAGACTGCACCCACGATAAGCAGTAACGGCAGTCCGATATTTTTCAGATAGAACCACAGATACTGTTCTCCCAGATTGCCCCAGTTGAAATGTCCTCGCACGAAGCCGCCCTCTGCCACCTGGCCGAAGGTCCAGCCCATAAGCTGCGGCAGTGCAAGCACCAGAACCACCAAAAGGTAGATTCCCCAACCGGAAAGGATCTGCTTCCCACTTCCCTTGCAGAGATCGACTATCAAAAGGATCAGTCCCCAAAGGGCGAAAAGGCCGATACATACGATGCCCACAGTCATGATGCCCTGAGAGCTGATCTTCTCCTTCTGCGCAAGGATCTGCAGAATACACATCAGCACGATGCCTGCAGTAAACAGGATGCCGCTGAGATTCGCGGTCACAACATTATCACGCTTCGTCTGACGACGGTAGAGGTACAGAAGCAGCCAGGCTGCGGAGATCAGCCCCATCCCTAAGAAGGAATGGGTATGGATCAGGGGCAGCGCTCCCGCCAGTACACCTGCGTAGATAAAGTACTGTTTTCTTTCTTTGAAGACCGCCTGATACAGAAGCCACACCCCAGGGAACAGGATGGCATACCCAAACAAAGTCGCTCTCTGAGGCAGGAACATATCCGCGATCACATTGACCCAGCGAATGTTGTGATCCACCAGGTTGGTGGGTGTTTTATAGAAACCTTTGAACAGATCCGTGAAGGTAAGTCCACCCTCGGAGTGATTCAGGAAGTAAGCAAAGCCAAGACCGCCGTTCAGGAAATAGAACATCCATGCAAGGAGTGCTCTGCCCTTTTTCTGAAGCAAGGTCATTGCCATCAGATATACGGTGCCGAAGATCTGCAGCATGGCGAAGATCATAGGCAGAATATAGGCAGTTCGCAGGGATGCTCCCATCAGAAGCAGACTGGAGGAAATACTGTCGGACAGGAAGGGATAGGCCAGTCTGGTGCCGGGGAACAGGGAATAGTCCGGAGGGAAAACCTGCTGTCTGGCAATGCTTGTGATGAAGCTGAAGTGCATATTCATATCACCGTAGGTACACTGTCCGGTGTGCATGGCACCGTTCGCATCCACGGGAATGGTATGGGTGTGCAGCAGATAGCCCCAGAAGACCATGAATACCACAAGAACTGTCAGGAACACCTTGTGCTCTTTGATATCCTTGCCAAGTCCCTGAAGTTCCCTGTACCACTTTCCTGTGATTCCGAAGAACACAAGAAGCAAAATAAGGCACAGGGCTATCACATGGGTCTGCAGCGTAAAATCGAAGACAAAAGCCAGCAGCACAGGGATCCATTGCAGCATAAGAGACCCGAAGACACTGCCCAGTAATACCTTTGTCAGCGCTTTCTGCTCTTTTAAAAGTTTTGCCGCCAACAAAATGCCCGCGCACTGAAAACATATGAAATAAATGGTTCCTACCACATTACCGAGTCCGCTTCCAAACATCTTTTTACTGTCCTTTAATTTTTTGATGATTCTTGTATCTGATTATACATTCTCCTTCCGACACTTTACAATATTTGCAGCGTAAAAACGCGAAAATTACTGCTGCCGCCTGGATCTCCCCGGACAGCATATCTGTAGACTTTCCCCCCGAAATACGTTATAATCGTAACTATCATAAAGAATTGAGGGCATTCCATGAAAAAAAGCAAACTGAACATGGCTGCAGATATATTTTTCCCTGTCGCTCTGGTCATCTACTCCCTGCTTTTGGTAAATCAGGGCATCACGGTGACGGACACGGGATATAACTACGCTAACTTCGTCAACTTCCACTCTCTGGACAATATGTGGAAGTTCTCCACCTACTATGCCGCCGCGCTGGGGTACTTTTTCACCCGCCTGCCGGGAGGCATGACACTATTGGGACTGAATATCTATACCGGACTCATCAAGACCGCCATCGCGCTGTGTATCTACTATGCCTGCGTGAAAGGTCTGAAACTTCGCAAAGATCTGACCTTCTTCGCGGAACTGGTGGCTCTGGGCTTCTGCTGGTGTCCCACCGCTCTGATCTACAATTACCTGACTTACCTTTTATTCAATCTCGGCGCCTTCCTGCTTCTTATGGCAGTTCGAGATGAAAAGTCTAAGTACTACGTACTGGCAGGTGTCGCTCTTGGATTCAATGTATTGGTTCGTCTGCCGAACCTGGCGGAGATGGCATTGATCTTCGCTCTGTGGTTCTGCTGTATCTTTAAAAAGATCCCCTTTGTGGACATCCTTAAAAAGACCGGCCTGTGTATCGCAGGCTACGCTGCAGGACTTCTGGT
>JAKSRX010000078.1 GCA_024403365.1 Acetatifactor sp.
TCGAGGGGCTTTTGCGAAAACACCAGAAAACGTCCAACTGAATAGTGCGCCCCTGAGGCCCGGCAGTTCCATCGGGTTGTTCCGTCCCCGCGGTTGTGTAGGATCTCACAGGCTAGTAGCAGAGCTATTTCATCAAAGTACGTTTCCACGTCATCTCATTTCCCCTTTCACAAACGTCAGCCTGAAGCAGGTATACTCTCCCTCCTTGCTTCTGACAGTGATCTGTCCGTCCATGCCTTCTGTGATCGTTTTGGCCAGAGACAGACCAATTCCCACGCTGTTAGGGTTCACCGATTTATCCACACGATAGAAGCGGTCGAAAATATGATCCAGATCTTTCTCCGGGATACCTTTTCCATAGTCAGTGACAGATACTCTGGTAAAGAGTTCGTTCTCCTCCGCCTGCACCAGGATCTCGGTACCTTCTTCGGAATAGTCTGAGGCATTCTTCAACAAGTTGGACAGTGCTTCCGTAAGCCAGGGACCATCTCCCCGGAAAACGACCTTCTCACCATCCTTGGTGCTCAGTTTCAACTTAACATGCTGCTTTCTTGGCTCTGTAAGGTACGCGACTGTCGATACGGCATCATCTATGATTCGCCCCAGATCACAGTCTGTCTTCTCAAAAGCGACTGCTCCGGCCTCGATGCGGGCTTGTTTTAATAGTGCCAGTATCAGCCATTCCATGCGCTCGATCTGATTGCCGGCTTCTGCCAGGAGAGAAGTTCTTCTTTCCTCTGTGATTCCGGAGTTTGACAGTAATTCTATAAAAAGTTTCAGTGACGCAAGGGGTGTCTTCAGCTGATGAGAAATGTCAGATATGGTATCCTTCAATAATTTCTTATCCTGATGGGCAACCGTTCTGGTGCTCTGAAGCACTGCTGACAATTTCTGGAAGTCTGTAAAAACCAAGCCCATCTGGCCCTGCTTGTACTCGATCTCGGGCTGCATGGTCTCATCCTCAGCTACCATTCTCATCAAGGCGGTCAGTTTCTCCAGATCGGCACAGGTGCTCTTTCGCTCCGCCTGATGATATATGAATGCAGCAACGATATAGACCACAAAGGGGATGCTGGGCAGCAACGCCACCGGGTCCTGTAGAAATCCCAACGCTATCACAACTGCCGCCAGCAGAGCCGCAATCATCCCCGCTGCGAACAAAAAGTTCGCTCTGTCTGTCTCATAATAGTTCTTTTTCTCTTCCAACTCTCTCCGCCTCACAGTTCCAATCATAAATGGAATCGATAACCCACGCCTCGCACCGTCTCAATGCGGCCGGCTTCTTCCCCCAACCGTGAGCGTAGTCTCTTCATATAAACCGACAGGGTATTGTCTTCCACAAAAGCTTCTTCCGTGTCAAACAGTCGCTGCAGCAATTGCTCTCTGCTCAGAACCATCTCCGCATGATTCACCAATTCCTTCAACAGCCGCAATTCGCTCAAAGTGCATTCCACCTGCTCTTCTCCGGCAAACAGTCGATATTCATCCGGCAGAAAACGATAATTTCCAAAAGCAATAACCAACTTATCATCGGCAAGCACCTCCGAATGTGTCATCTCATAACGTCTGATATTGGCACGAATTCTGGAAAGCAATTCCTTCAGTCGAAAAGGTTTTGCCACATAATCATCCGCCCCCGTTTCCAATCCTCTCACAATACTCACTTCCTCGGACATGGCGGTCAGGAAAATGATTGGCACTTGATTTCCGGACTTTCGCACCTCATCGCATAATTCATATCCTGTACCGTCCGGCAGGCATACATCTAACAACAATAGGGAAAGAGGTTTGTTTTCCTCTTTCCCTAACATATTTCTTGCCTCCTGCAGGTCGAAGGCACACAAAACCTCGTACCCTTCCGCCTGCAGCGCATATTCTATTCCCATAGCCAGAGCACGATCGTCCTCCAGCACCAAGATCTTCTGCATGTTTCCCTCTCCCCACAGTTTCATGATGTCTATATCATAACATGTTTTTACTTCTTGCGGGAAAAATCTTTACAGGCAGATCTTACCGTCTGCCATTCGAACGATCCTACCGGTCTCTCTGGCAAGATCTGGATTGTGGGTGATCAGTATCAATGTCTGGTCCAGCTGCTTGACCGAACTCTGCAGCAAAGCCATAACTTCCTCACCATTTCTGGTATCCAACGCACCTGTAGGCTCGTCTGCAAGGATCAGGGAAGGGCGATTGGCCAGTGCTCGGGCGATTGCCGCTCTCTGCTGCTGTCCTCCTGAAAGCTGCCCCGGCAGGCTCTTCCGCTTGTCTTTCAATCCCAGCATCTCAATAATATGATCCAGATACGCCTGATCCGGCTTCTGATGGTCCAGAAGGATCGGCATTCGGATGTTCTCCTCCACCGTCAGGATCGGCATCAAATGATACGCCTGAAAGACAAAACCGATCTTTCTCCTCCGATACACTGACAATTCCGTATCACTCATACCGGTAATATCTTTTCCCTCCACAAATATCTTGCCGGAGGTGGGGATATCCACTCCGCCTATCATATGCAGTAAAGTCGATTTTCCGGAACCGGAGGCTCCTACGATTGCCATAGTCTCGCCCTTCTCCACGGACATGCTCACGTCCTGCAAGGCGGTAACCTTTGCGTCTCCCTCGCCATATATTTTCGTTACATTCTCTAATCTTACGATCTCCATGTCTGCCACCTCTCTACTCATTTCCTGCCAGGCTCTCTACCATACTCATTTTGGCGCTCTTCACACCCGTAAACACACAGACGCAAAGCAATACAAGTCCTGCTGCCGCCGCCCCGATGTACGCTTCCCAAGGGAATCTGCATTCCATGTAATAAATTAGATTCACTAATGATTTCACAAGATATAATGCACCATAACCGAGGGCAAGGCCTACCAACGCCGCGCCGATGGCTGTGATGACACCCTCCAGAAGGACTGTATAAAGCAGTCGTTTTTCACTCATGCCGAGCACACGCAGCTGTGCAAATTCTGTTCTGCGCAGATACATGTTGCTGAAGGTAATATTTATGATGTTCAAAAGATTCATCAGAATAATAAATGCGATAGCAATCGCAAAGCCCAGCAGCACATATCGGAAAGACTTCAGAATTCCCAGCACCCTGAGATACTGCACTCTCAGCCCCACCACAGAAGGAGGCAGGTTGTTATAAATAATATCCAGCAGATTGCCATTGTCTTTACCTGTCATGGAGAAGACCGTGCCACATGGATAATCTTCTGAGAGTCCTGTGTCGGATACAAAGCGGTCTACCGGAACAATCAACCTCATAAGGCAATCATTAGCTTCATAGCCAATCTCAACAGAAGTTCCATAGGAATCCACCAGGATAGCAATATTAGGATCTGTTTCAACAATTCCCTCTATAGTCAGAGTTTTGGTCAGGCCCTCTGTGATACATTCCTGATAGCAGTCATATTTTGCCTGCACCTTCTTCAGTAAATAGTTCTCTTCTCCATACTCCGGCAAGCTTGCCTGCAATTTCTGATAATAGCTTTGAAAATCTACCACCTCAATGGTATCGCCCACCTGATAATCCGTCATCTGCATCACCATCTGCTTATCGTTTAACGTATCATCATTCTCTACCACTACATTGGTACCGCCAACCAATATCACCCCGTTCTCACTTAGCTCGGTAGTTCCAGCCGTAATGTATTTTTTCAGCCTTCCATAGTCCTCTGCGTCATAGCCAAACAGGTTTATCTGCGTCACATAATCTGTGGCCACCTGCATGTTGGCTGTGCCCTCATATTCCGGTTCCAAGTATACCAACCCATTATAAATAACTGATGCCTGTATACAGCTCATAGCAAAATCATTCATAATATGATCTGATAAGACTCTAACATCGGTAGCATTCAGTATCGCCGAATGTACCGGCTTTCCCTTTTTCACATTGGGCTGCTGCGAAATCTTCTTCACAGTTTCCTCACTTAGGACATAATTAGTCTGCATATCTTCTGCATCAACCACATTTGCGGGTGCTATAAGTCCAAACTGATAAGTACCGAATTTGCCGCCATCATCCACCACAAACTCTGTAAACATAGATTCGAAAGCAACCACCAGGCAGATTGCAGCAATACCCATACCCACAGAAACAACAGATACGATATACCGTCTTGGATTTCTCTTCAGACTTTTTGCAGCATAGTCTCCCTCTACACCGAAAAGGAATCCCCAGATACTCTTGCCGCGAATCCTGATTTTTTCCTCTCTGATCCTATATTTGCCGCGCACTGCATCCACCGGGGTCATATGCTTAATGACCTTAGCACAATCCTCCATGGCAAATACCATATCCCCCAGAAATGCGATCAAAATGATAAAAAAAGCGATCCCATAGAAATGTGCATCCCATTTCATTTGACTGGACAGGATCCTATAGCTAATATATCCTATGATATAACCACAGGTAAGTCCGATCCCTTCCAGGGTGAAGCCGATGGTATAGATATAGTTTTTCAACTGCGCCTTCGTAGCTCCGACACAACGGAGCAACCCGAAATCTTTGATCTGATCCATCAGTAGCAGCTGGATCGCATTTCTAACCACTCCTACCCCGAGAATCGTAAATAGATATGCCACAAACCAGGCACTGAGTCTGAGTGTATAGACACTCTCCCCCAGATTACTTTCCGGTATCAGGCCAATGTTTTCTCCGTACCATTTCGCCAATAACGTTTCCACAGAGTTTAGGAAAACAAAAAGCAGTCCCACACTGATGGTAATACCCGCAATGCCCAGCACTGCTCTTTTCTTATTGTTGTATATGTACCTGATCGCCATTTGTCTGTAATCCCGCATAGTATCTCTCCTTCGATTTATACTACTACTTTAACATATTTTTCTTACAGAACAATGACTCCCAACCTTACAATTTTGTAAGATAAGCAAGCCCCGAAAGTATAGCACTTTCGGGGCTTTATTAATTGATACCAACCATTAAAATTTTAAGTCATTCAGTTCTTTCAGCAGTTGCTGATAGGCTGCTTCGGTAATCTCCAACCCATTATGGCTATAGGAGGGAACAGCCTGATTCTGGGCGGGATTTTCGTTATCATAATGATAAGAGAATCGATCGATCTCTACTCTTTCACCCTTTGCATTGTAGCGATAGACAGTATGGCTTCTGGTTCCACCGAACTCATAGACTGCCACAAACGTGCCATCGGCCAGCGGATAGAAGTAGTAGTTTCCTTCCATGGCGTCAAATTCCCAGCATACGATCTTCTCGCCGTCATAGTGGAATATCGCGCCGAAACTCTGCGGCGTATCCCGATCCTGCACCAGCATTTCAAAAATACCGTCACCATCCATATCCCAGTATGTAAGGGGATATTGTTCCCTGGCTATCAGCCATTCGGATGCCACAAATCTGCCATCCGAAGCGACTGTGGACAGATCTCCGTCTAGAAATTTGCTGTATGCACGCGATGCTCGCTCCTGATCGTAATTATGTGGAGTAAACTCCAGATGCAGGAGGCGGATCCTGCCTTGCTCATTATAGTCAAAATAGATCTTCACAGTCCCCCAGCTGTCGTATTTGGAATACCCCTCGATACCCTGCTCTGCCACCAGACAGGGTTTTCCCTCAAATGTATCCGCATAGGCTTCCCAGACGCCCCAGGCACTGGTATGGGCCACTTCTCCGCCGATGCCCTGCTTGAAGACTTCCTGCTCGAAATAATACCGGGTAGACCATCCCAGAGAACTTCCTTCCTCTTCTTCTGCGTACTCTTTCCAGTAATTATAGATCGGTTCCACGCTGAAAAAAATCGTATGATTCTCCAGCCCTTCACAATACACAGCAGCGGTATACTTTCCCTTCTCTTTCACCACATGGATGGGGAATGTGTTATCCAGCATCGTCTCCCCCTGGTATACTTCCAGGGGCTTCCACTGGTCCTCTACCTTTTTGATCACAGCGTATTCCATCAAAGGCATGGAATTAACGTGAGGCAGAATGGCCAGGAACAGTTCCTTCTCTCCGTCACCGTCCAGGTCCAGATATGCGATCCTGTCTCCGTAGATGTCCACCGGCAAAAGGTCCTCGTGGTGATATACCAATTCTCCGTTAAAGTAGAAATCAAAAATGTTATACATCTCATCCTCACCGGAAAAGACTGCATATTCCACGGTAGAGTCTCCATCCACATCGGAATAATAGATCCTGCGCTCCTTGGAATCCGGCTCCGCGGGGGCTTCCCCGGACTCCTCTTCGGTACTTTCCGCCGGCTCTTTAATTGTTTCACTTTCTACGGATTGGGAACTTTCTTCTACGACCTCATAGGGTGCCGGTTCCCTTTCCTCCTTCTGCTTTGCGGCATTGGTTCCCAGAGATATCGCGACCACGATGCAGAGAAGCAAAGCGATACAGATTCCCCAGAAGGAAGGCTTTTTGTAGTTTACAATATTTCGGATGCGCTCCTTGGGATCGCCACCGCCGAAGGGGATCGTAGAAAGCTGCAGCGTTCTTCTGCCGGTAGCCAGTTTCAAAAGCGCCTCTGCGTAAGCAGATCGTTTTTCCACACTCATTCTACCGATGACTGCTTCATCGCAGCTCATCTCCATATCTTTTCCTGCCAGGATGAAAGCGACCCATACGAAAGGATTAAACCAATGCAGACACAAAGCAGCAAATGCTACTGCCTTGATCACATGATCTCCCCGTCTGATATGATGCTGCTCATGAAGAATGATAGGTTCCCGCTCTGCCTCTCCTATCTCGGAGGGAAGATAGATCCTGGGGCGGATCAATCCCATACAAAACGGAGTCTTCAGCTCATCTGCCAGATATATATTCTCTCTGTATTTTATCGAGCAGGCGACTCTACGTCTGATCCCCAATAATTTCACAAGATCGGTTCCTGCCAGCAGCATTGCTCCCATCACCCAGAGGATCGTCAACAGTTCTGTGATCGTCCACAGCTGCCCGGAGATTTCTTTCACAACCGGTTCCGTGTTTACCGGAGCATTCTCGGTCAGAGGCTTGCTCTCCACGATCGGCGGTACCCCCGGCAGCATCTGTTGGTTCTGCATCGGTTGTCCCGCATCCGGCAGCATGGTTTGATCGATTCGGCTCTCTATTATCTCCTGTTTCTGCTCCGGGATCAGATTCATCACCGACATCCGCGAGGAAATACTGATCGGGCACAACAGTCTGAACAGGATCACCGCCCACAGCGCATAAGAGAATATCCTGGGAGCTCTACGCAGTAACACTCTGGCGATCAAAACGAAAAGGATCATCACCGATGCCGCAAAGCTCATACGGCCGATCTGCAACATAGCTCTATTCAAAAAATGTAGTATCATTTCTCCTGCCATAACCTTTATCCTCTTTTGCTGTTGATCAAAGTGATCAGTTCGTCGATCTCTTGATCGGATAACTGCTTTCTGGAGGTAAACGCTGCCAGAAATGCGGGCAAGGATCCGCTGAAGGTATCCTCCACAAACTGCTCGCTCTGCATCGCATAAAACTCACCCTTCTTCAGCACAGAGGATACCACTCCGTTCTCATTGGTAAAGATGCCCCTCTCACACAGTCTTCTGAGGATCGTGTAGGTGGTCGACTTATTCCAATCCAGTTCCTGCTTCGCCATTTCCACCAATTGTCTGGATGTCATAGGCTCATTCTTCCAGATAATGTCTGCGAATTTCGATTCTACCGCTCCAAGTTTTATATCTCCCATATCTTTCCCCTTTGGTTTACTATCTGTAGACTGTTTGTAGTTTACAACGAGTAGACCGTTTTGTCAACATAAAAAAAGGAACCACTTTCGTGATTCCTTTTCCCGAAAGCCCACACGCTCGGGGACTTCATATTCTGTTTTATTCCTCATGCAGGGCTGCTGCCAGATACTCTACCAGTCTGCCCTCCAACTTACCCTCTTTCACCATGCTGCGCAGAATATCCAGCGCGCGATCCATGGGAATGGGTTTCTTGTAAGGTCGGTCGGATGCCGTCAATGCATCATATACATCTGCCACTGTAAGGATCCTTGTCTCAAGGCACAGATCCTCTGCTGCCAAATGTCTGGGATAACCGCTGCCATCCAAAAGTTCGTGATGTTCTGCTGCCCACTTCACCACGATAGCATCCGGCTTGTTAAACCGTACACGGCTCAGGATCTTCTCTGTCATCACGACATGGTTCTCCATCTGGATGCGATCCTCGGTGGTCAGAGTTCCCTTACGTACACTGAGTCTAGTGATCTCTTCTTCTGTGAGATAAGGGATCTCAATTCCTTCTCCCACATATTTCTTGCCTGCGATCTCCTGTACTCTGGCAAAGGCTTCATCATTCAGGAAGCCCATTCCGTCCACTGACTCTATGAAAGCCAGTTCCTCGTCCAACAGAGCCTGAGCAACTTGATACTCTTCCTCAGTGTACTTGCCTGTCAGCCGATCTATTTTGCAGTAAGCATGCAGTAATTGGAATCGATCCCTGATCCTGCCTAATTCCTGCTCCAGTCGGGTACTTCTGTTCATCACCGACAGAGGCACGATCATTTTACCGATATCGTGCAGCAATGCCGCCAACACCAGTTTCTCCTTACGCTCCTCAGGGAAGGAATCTTCTTCCTCTCCCTTCTGATGCTGTTTCTCCATATATTCTGCCAGCAATCCGGCATATTCTGCTACTTTTCTGGAATGTGCACCATTGTAGGGTGTTCTCTCGTCGATTGCGGTAGTCATTGCCTCTACAAAGGAATACTGCTGCAATTTCATTGCTTTCAAATAAGCCAGATTGGACAGCTTGATGGCAGCCATGGAGCCCAAGGTCTGAACGATCGTCTCATACTCCGGATCAAAGGATACGATATTACCTTCTTCATCAAGCGCATTGATCAGCTGCAAAACACCCAGCAGTTCATCCTCGTTGTTCAATAACGGCACTACCAGCATAGACTTGGTCAGATAGCCGGTCATGCTGTCGTATCGCTTCGGGCCGGAAAAGTCGAAGCCGTCACTGTGATATACATCCGCAATATTAATGGATTCACGATGAAGCGCCGCACATGCACAGACATTCGTTTCTGACATTGCTACCGGAGGCAGATCGATCTTCTCTCCGTTCTCACCGCGGCACACACCCATGGATTTGGTGATCATAACACGGAAATGCAGTTTATCTTTTTCGTAAAGATATAATGTGCCGGCATCACATCTTGTGATACTCATACCTGCATGGATCATCCTAGACAGCAGCAGATCGCTATCCTTTGCTGTGGATAATTCAATACCTATATCCAATACCTGTTTAAAATCCTTCTTTGTCAGTTTCATCTCATGTTACCTCTTCGTGCTTCCATATATGCCAGGGATCTCTGAATTGCTTCATAACCTTGTACTTCGATCAAAGTACTTCCCGCATAATCGTATTCTTTCATCAGCGCAGCGTAATGATTCCAATCTGTCTTGCCATCGCCCACCGCCAGATGCAGATCATTCTGCAGATCGTTATCATTGATGTGCATATGTCTGATGTAGGGTGACAAGGCAGCCATCCAATTCGCGGGCGCTGTATCTGACAGGCTTCCGTGAGCATAATCAAAGCATATTCCGAAAGTAGGAACATCTTTCATTTCATGCGCCAGCGCCGCGAGAAGCGCGGGACCGTCATCAAACATATTCTCCATATAGATATCGATATTACTGTATCGATCCGCAATTCGCTTAAAGAAATCTACATTTGAGCTAAGCCACAGTTTTTCATAACTTTCCAAATGGAAGCCTCCGATCGCTCCGCTGTGAAACACGACTCCGCGAGCGCCCATCTCTTTGGCGATCTCCATGGATTGAACGATTCGTTTCTCGGATACTTCCCGGCTCAGCGAATCAGAACTGTGTACCGTCACGTCAAGAAACGCTCCACGCATGGCATCCGCC
>JAKSRX010000079.1 GCA_024403365.1 Acetatifactor sp.
ACGCCTGCGATGGCCTCAACAATCTCCTGTCCTTCGATCACCTCGCCGAACACGTCCCGAAGGTTTGTCCCAAACTGCGCTTCAAAGTTTTCCGGAGAGATACCTTCCGTCAGGCGAAGCCCCAGGAAAAGGAACTCCTCCATCTCCGCTTCTTTGGAAAGAATCTCTGTCTCCTCCCTGCAGCCTAAGGGATCCTGTAGATAAATCGCCAATTGATCACCGTTTTTGAATCTCACATGATCCACCAGCGATGCAGCGCCGATACCGAAGCCTACATACTCTCTGCGGATCCAATATCCTACATTATGTCTGCACTCATATCCCGTTTTCGCATAGTTGGAGATCTCATAGCGATGATACCCCTTTGCCTTCAAAATGGCTTCTGTCATTTCATACAGTTCTCTGTCGGCATCTTCCCCCGGCAAGGTCACTTTTCCCTGCTCCACAGCATCGTAGAGCGGGGTATTTTCCTCCAGGATCAGACTATATGCGGAAATATGCTGGGGAGGCGGTGTCAGGTCCAAAACAGTCTCCAGGGACTGTCTGTATTTTTCTGCATTCTGTCCCGGCAGCGCACTCATCAGATCCACATTGATATTCGTAAATCCTGCTGCCACCGCGCCCTGATACGCTTCCAAGAATTGTGCAAACGTATGGATCCTGCCGATCATTTTCAGTTCATCGTCATGGGTAGACTGCAGGCCGATACTCAGGCGGTTAACTCCCGCTTCATGATAAAAGCGAAGTTTTTCCTCGGTTACCGTTCCCGGATTCACCTCCATGGTGATCTCCGCATCCTCTGCCAGGTCATAACATTCCCTGACCGCAGTCAATAGATCTCCGATCTGTTCCTTCTCAACCACAGAAGGAGTACCGCCGCCGATAAAAACAGAAACCACCGTATAGTCCCCATATTCGGGAGCTCTTCCGATGGTTTCAGCACGCAGTGCCTCCATGTACGCCCTCCTGTCCTGTTCCCCTGCGGGAGCGGACAGGAAGTCGCAATAGGCACACTTTTTTACACAAAAAGGAATATGAAAATATAATTCAAGGGATCTCTTCATTATCGTTCCTTAGTTCTCGTCCAGTTTCAGAACGCTCATAAATGCCTTCTGAGGAATCTCTACATTACCTACCTGGCGCATACGTTTCTTACCTTCCTTCTGCTTCTCCAGAAGTTTCTTCTTACGGCTGATATCACCGCCGTAACACTTGGCAAGCACGTCCTTACGCATAGCCTTAACGGTCTCTCTGGCAATAATCTTGCCGCCTACCGCTGCCTGGATAGGGATCTCAAACAGATGTCTGGGGATCTCGTCCTTCAGCTTCTCACACATACGGCGGCCTCTCTCATAAGCGGAATCCGCATGTACGATAAAGGAAAGCGCATCCACTTCCTCACGGTTGATCAGGATATCCAGTTTCACCAGTTTGGAGGTCTCATAACCCTTGATATCATAATCAAAGGATGCATAACCTCTGGACCTGGACTTCAAGGCATCGAAGAAGTCATAAATGATCTCATTCAGGGGAAGCTCATACTTCAGCAGCGCTCTGGTGCCCTCAATGTACTCCATACCTAAGTATCGGCCGCGTCTCTCCTGACAAAGTTCCATGATGGAGCCGATGAACTCACTGGTCACCATGATCTCCGCGCTGACGATGGGTTCCTCCATGTGTTCGATCTCGGAAGGATCCGGCAGGTTGCTGGGGTTGGTCAGTTCGACTACCTCACCATTGGTCTTATACACCTTATATACTACGCCGGGAGCTGTGGTCACCAGATCCAGGTTGTACTCTCTCTCCAGACGTTCCTGAATGATCTCCAGGTGCAGAAGTCCCAGGAAACCGCAGCGGAATCCAAAGCCCAGAGCGATGGATGTTTCGGGTTCATAATTCAGGGAAGCATCGTTTAATTTCAGCTTCTCCAGTGCATCTCGAAGGTCGGGATACTTGGCGCCGTCCGCAGGATACATACCACAGTATACCATGGACTGTACCTTCTTATATCCGGGCAAAGGACTGTCGCAGGGACGGTTGAAGTCTGTGATGGTGTCACCTACTTCTGTCTCTTTTACATTCTTAATGGAAGCGGTGATATAACCAACCATGCCGGCTGTCAGTTCTTCGCAGGGAATGAACTGGCCTGCGCCGAAATAGCCTACTTCCACAACTTCTTCCTTGGCACCGGTAGCCATCATACGAATGGTGGTTCCCTTCTTCACAGTGCCTTCCATGATGCGGCAGAATACGATTACACCCTTATAGGAATCATAGACAGAGTCAAAGATCAGTGCCTGCAAAGGAGCTGCAGGATCTCCCTTGGGCGCGGGAATACGCTTTACAACAGCCTCCAGTACCTCATCGATACCAATGCCGTTCTTAGCAGAGATCAAAGGTGCATCCTGTGCCTCGATACCGATGACATCCTCGATCTCATCGATAACACGCTGAGGATCTGCGCTGGGCAGATCGATCTTGTTGATGACAGGGAATACATCCAGGTCATGATCCAGAGCCAGATACACATTCGCCAGTGTCTGCGCTTCAATACCCTGAGCAGCATCCACTACCAGGATCGCGCCGTCACAGGCAGCCAGGGAACGGCTTACCTCATAGTTAAAGTCTACATGGCCGGGGGTGTCGATCAGGTTGAAGATATACTCCTCTCCATCCTGCGCGCGATAAATAGTTCGAACAGTCTGCGCCTTGATGGTAATACCACGCTCTCTCTCCAGGTCCATGTTATCCAGTACCTGCTCCTGCATTTCTCTGCTGGTGAGCAGTCCTGTTTTCTCTATAATACGGTCTGCCAGGGTAGACTTGCCGTGATCAATATGTGCAACTATGCAGAAATTACGTATTTTACTCTGGTCTATCATCTTTTTCCTCATTTCATCTGCCGAAAAGCGAACTTTTCAAAAATCCCTAATAGTATAGCAGATTTTCCGCTCTTTGAAAAGACTTAAAACGTTACTCCGTCACAAGGCTGATCAGATGAGCCAACGGTTCACAGGCATTTCTTGCCTCTTCCACCGTATTGTTCTGAGCTCCCAATTCCACCAACAGGTATTTGTCCTTTAAATGCATATTATATCGATACCCTTTCAGATAGATCTTTCTGGCAAAGCCCGGATAGTATTCCTCCGCCGCCAGCTGCATCCGAAAAGACAATGCCAGTTCGTCCTTCAGATTCTTATTATAAAGGTAAGCCAGTTCCCCTGACCGCTTCGTTCTGGACAATCCGTTAAAGAACATGATCTGTGCCGTGGGACGCCCATCTAATGTTACCATCGGCTTCATCTGCTCCGGCAGCGCATCCCGATGCAGGTCGATCACCAGTTGAATGGAAGGATTTTCCGCCAAGACCTTCTCTATCACAGGAAGCGCCTTTGCATAGGCCCTGTCCCTGTCTTCATCAAAACAGTCCGTCACATGAAGCACCTGAAAACCATACCGATCCGTAAGCAGTTCTCCCAAATACTCCCCCATGCCAACGATAGATGTATCAGGATCCTCTTTCAGCGAATCCGCAAAGGCTTCCTTGGAATGGGTATGAAAAATTAAGATCTGAGGGCCCTCTGTGGTCTTGTCTACCTTCATAGACTTTTGCATAAAATATGTCACATCCAGCAAGTCATCATTCACATACGTTCCCGCATCCACGGTATAATATTCCAAGAGTTGATCGAACTGCCGCAGCCCTTCCACATCGACCTCTGTTAGCTTTTTATGGGGTACAAAAGAACTTTGTTTCTCTTCTGTCACCTGTTCGGATCCATTTGCTGCCTTCCCTGTTTCCTCTTTTGTCGTCAGGAATCGTACGGTGGTATCTTCCTCTTCCGCCACCGCTTCCCCTGTTTGCAACCCCGGATACAAATAGCTGCAGATCGGTACATATAGAGCAAGCTTCCGATACCAGAATAAGGTCTCCATCTCGCCTCTGCTCTCCACATAAGTAAGAATAGGAAGCAATTCTCCGAGACTGCGCCTTGCCCCCTGCACCAATTCGTGATATACTGGCCGAAGTGAACCGGATCCCTTTTGTACGGGGGCAGATGGACCTCCTGTCCCAATACTGACCATCAGTCCCTGGGCCAGCAGAAATATGCATATAGCCGGTATCGATAGGTTTCTTTTACGCAAAAGTGATCCCCTTTTTGCAGGTTGCACCCGAATATATGTCCCCTTTTCTTTCTTTATTCAAAAATTATAAAAAAAGTATCAATTTTTTGTAAGAAAAGGAGAAATAAGATATTGACAAACGCGTAAGAATTAACTAAACTAATTGAGTATGTTTCGTTAGTCTTCCGTGTCTGGCTAAGGTGAAACGATGAACAAACAATCTATCTGTTAAAAACTGGAGGTGTACGACTTTGGCTAACATTAAATCTGCTAAGAAGAGAATTCTTGTTGCTCAGACCAGAACTGAAAGAAATAAGGCTATCAAGTCTGGTGTTAAGACTGCTATTAAGAAGGTATTCGCTGCTATCGAGAGCGGTGATAAGGCTGCAGCTCAGGCTCAGCTCGTTTCTGCTACCAAGACCATTGAGATGGCTGGAAGCAAGGGCGTTTATCACAAGAACAACGTAGCTCGTAAAGTTGCTCGTATCAGCAAAGCTGTTAACGAGATGGCTTAATTCCTTAAAACATAAACAATGAAAAGTACTCATACCGTCATGTGAGTACTTTTTTTGTGCCCAAAAATAAGAGCAGTCCGTAAAAGGACTGCTCTTCTCTATTCAATCTTTTTTCTCTAGTGTCTGTGGCCGCCACCGCCGTGATGTGCACCACCGCTTGAAACGTGACCACCGCCGCCACCGCTTCTGCCACCGCCGGAACTGGTCTCGATCTTTCTGGCCGTAGTATTTTTGCGAAGGAACTGATCTCTGCTGATATGTACCTTAGGTTCTCCGCCCTCTACATACTGTGTGTATGCCGTGGTATCACTGGCCAGTTTATCCGCCTTACCGCTTAACCAGTAAAAAAGAGTAATGAAGAAGCTGATGACCACGCCCCAGAACAGATATTTGATCTTGAACTGTCCGCGGGTGGTTTTCTTGATGATCCTGTCGATATAATTGATGTATGCATGATAAGGATCCACATCATATAACTGATCCACACCATTCAATACATACTCTACATCCGCATCTGACATCTTCACATAGACTGAGCCGCTGGTGGAGAGCCATTCTCCTCTCTGACCGGGATAGCGGTTATCAAGAAGAAGGGATCCGTCTCCCTCGAAACCTGTGTTAAAACCAAAATGATTTGTATCCCAGAAATCATCTGCCAGATCTCTCATATTGTTTTCCCAGTAAGGAGTAGTGTAACCGTACATCTCCTGGGCTTCCGGTCCTTCTACAAGCAAGTTCGCAGTCACAACAACGAAGTCCATATGATATCTGGCTTCTTTTTCCGCGATATACTTTCTGAGGTCCTCCTCCTGGATATCTGTCAGAATATCCGCATAATCAAATACTCTCTCTTTCGGAGCATCATTATTGCCTCTGGGTTCTTTTGCTGCCTGGGCATTCTGTATCAATCGTCCCACGAATAATACCAGCACAACTGCAGCGATGACAAGCCAGACAATGAAATGTTTGAGAAACAGTTTTGTTTCTTCTGCTTTGGAATTTGCATTCATACTTTCTACCTACCTTTCCTACTCTCTGCGCGACCTAGAATATCAGTGTGCTGATACCTGTGATGATCACCGTCAGGCAGGCAAACAAAGTCGTTGCATACAAGAAAGCTTTGGACAGGGAGACCGGAACTTTACCCACGACCTTACCGGTCTGTCCGTTGACATAGAAAGGATAACTCTTACCTCTGTAGCTATAATCATAGACCCATACAGGCAGCAGACCGTAGCTGGCCTCCTGTTCATGGATATTGATGTTTTTCTGAATGGTTCTGACATTGGCATATCCGGAATAACTGCTTTCCAGAATACCATCTGCGCTCCTTTTGACCTTATCTTCGGCACGATGCTTGATCTCTCCGGAAGGCATATTGTAGACCTCACCGTTGAATCCGGACATGAAACGCTCCTCAAAAGGTACAAATTCCTTATAATCATAAGGCTCAATGAGATTCATGACATCATCCGGCATCTTAATGGAAGCATCTGCAGGCACCAGACGATATGGAATATCCATGCTTCGAACGATCTCGTAATAGGAGACCTCAGTGTACTCCATATCACCGGAGCGCCACTTTCTGATCTGACTGCCTTCGCCCTCATAATAAGCCTCTGTCTCATAGTCATACAGCCAATAAGGTACGTAAATACCCTGGATACTGTCCAGTCTGGCCTCGGACATAACATCCGCAGGAGCGAACAACACCTTCTTACAACGATCCTTGATCAACTGTTTGCAGGCTTCCTTGCCCAATTTGAAAGGCAATATTCTGCGAGGCTGATACTCTCCCTCCACTCTCTCATCCACAATAATGGAAGTGTTGCAATATGGGCAGAACATTGCAGATGTAAACTGCTCCAGGGGAATCTCACCATGACAGTTGGGGCAGATACCCATTCCGTAAGATGACTTCTCTCCTTTTTCTTCGGTGCCTTCACTCTCACAGAAAGGACAAACCATTTTCTGTTTTTCCGGATTGTATACGATATTGCCGCCGCAATTTTTACACTGAAAGAACATAGCCTTCTCCTTCTCACTGACCGCTTGTTGTATCAAGCTGTAACAATAGACAGTATATCATACTTTCCATGTTTCTTCTATGATAAATATTGCACGATGCCACTATTTATAACGCATGAACGATGCATTTTCCAGTCATTACACAAAAAATCCCCGGTGCAATGCACCGGGGACTTGAGAATAAACTCAGATTAGTAGCAAACGATCTTGCCGAAGTCAGCCTTCAGGGAAGCGCCGCCTACAAGGCCGCCGTCGATGTCAGGCTGTGCGAACAGTTCTGCTGCATTGCCTGCATTTACGGAACCGCCGTACTGAATGCGAACTGCTGCTGCAGTTGCCTCATCGTACATCTCGCAGATGCACTCACGGATGCCCTTACATACTTCTTCTGCCTGCTCGGTAGTAGCGGTCTTGCCGGTACCGATAGCCCAGATAGGCTCGTATGCGATTACGATATCCTTAACCTGGTCAGCAGTTACGCCTACGAGATCAGACTTGATCTGGAAACGGATCCAATCCATGGTTACGCCCATCTCTCTCTGCTCAAGAGACTCGCCGCAGCAAAGAATAGGAGTAAGACCAGCGGAGATAGCCTTCTTCACCTTCTTGTTCAGAAGAGCATCATCCTCCTTGAAGTAATCACGTCTCTCGGAATGTCCGATGATAACGTACTTAACACCTGCATCTACCAGCATTTCTGCGGAGATCTCACCGGTGTATGCACCCTTCTCCTCGAAGTACATATTCTCAGCACCAACCTGAACGTTGGTACCCTTAACTGCTTCGATAACGGGTACGATATCAATTGCAGGTACGCAGTAAACAACATCAACATCAGGGTTTACTACGAGATCCTTAAGCTGTGCACAAAGAGCTACTGCCTGGCTGGGAGTCATGTTCATCTTCCAGTTGCCGGCAACGATTTTCTTTCTTGCCATTGTTAATTCCTCTTTCTATTCGTTAGATTAGTTCTCGTCTGCAGCGTCAACGCCGGGAAGAACCTTACCCTCAAGGTACTCAAGGGAAGCACCGCCACCGGTAGAGATGTGGCTCATCTTGTCACCGAAGCCAAGCTGGTTAACAGCTGCTGCGGAATCACCACCACCGATGATGGTAGTTGCATCGGTCTCTGCAAGAGCCTTAGCTACTGCGATGGTACCAGCTGCAAGTGTAGGATTCTCGAATACGCCCATAGGTCCGTTCCAAACAACGGTCTTAGCAGATGCAACTGCCTCTGCGAACATTGCCTGAGACTTAGGTCCGATATCGCAACCCTCTCTGTCAGCGGGCATATTAGCTACATCGTAAACTTCAACATCAACGGGAGCGTCGATAGGGTTAGGGAACTCAGCGATGGTTACGGAGTCAACAGGAAGAACCAGCTTCTTGCCAAGGCTCTCAGCCTTTGCCATCATTTCCTTACAGTAATCGATCTTCTCCATATCAACCAGAGACTTACCGATCTCATAGCCCTGAGCCTTCAAGAAGGTGTAAGCCATACCACCACCGATGATGAGGGTATCGCACTTCTCAAGCAGGTTAGAGATAACGTTAAGCTTATCAGCAACCTTAGCACCACCAAGGATTGCTACGAAAGGACGAACAGGGTTCTCTACTGCATTACCAAGGAACTGGATCTCCTTCTGCATCAGGTAACCTACTGCACAAACGCCGCCCTTAGCACGAACGTACTTGGTAACTACAGATACAGAAGCGTGTGCTCTGTGTGCAGAACCGAATGCGTCACATACATAGTCATCGCAAAGAGCTGCAAGCTCTTCAGCGAACTTCTCACCAGCCTTGTTGGGCTTGGTCTCTTCTTCCATACGGAAACGGGTATTCTGAAGGAGAACAACATCGCCATCCTTCATTGCTGCTACAGCTGCGGTAGCTGCTTCGCCGGTTACATTGTAATCAGCAACGAAAACAACTTCCTTGCCAAGCTTCTCGGAAAGTGCCTTTGCAACAGGTGCAAGAGACTCCTTCTCGCTGGGTCCTTCTTTAACCTTGCCAAGGTGAGAGCAAAGGATAACCTTGCCGCCATCAGCAATCAGCTTCTGAATGGTAGGAAGTGCTCCTACGATTCTGTTCTCATCGGTGATCACACCGTTCTTCAGGGGAACGTTAAAGTCACATCTAACAAGGACTCTTCTTCCCTTTGCGTTAAAATCATCAACAGATTTCTTGTTCAAACCCATTTTGATAATCCTCCTTATATTTTTATAGTTTATTTTCTCATAAAAACAAGCCAGCTTGTTTTCCTTACCTCGATACAAAGAAAGGGCCCGGTCCAAAAGACCGGACCCTACTAGGTCTTAGTTATTGATTATCTGATGCTATTATGCAAGCTCAGCGAAGTACTTGATAGTACGAACCATCTGAGAAGTGTAGCTGTTCTCGTTGTCATACCAAGAAACAACCTGTACCTCATACAGATCGTCAGCGATCTTGCTAACCATGGTCTGGGTTGCATCGAACAGGGAACCGAATCTCATACCGATAACGTCGGAAGATACGATCTCGTCGGTGTTGTAACCGAAGGACTCGGAAGCTGCTGCCTTCATAGCTGCGTTGATGCCTTCCTTGGTAACGTCAGCACCCTTAACAACTGCGGTCAGGATGGTGGTGGAACCGGTAGGAACGGGAACACGCTGTGCGGAACCGATGAGCTTACCATTCAGCTCAGGGATTACAAGGCCGATTGCCTTTGCAGCACCGGTAGAGTTGGGAACGATGTTTGCAGCGCCTGCACGTGCACGACGAAGGTCACCCTTTCTGTGAGGACCGTCAAGGATCATCTGGTCACCGGTATATGCATGGATGGTGCTCATGATACCGCTCTGGATGGGAGCGTAATCGTTAAGAGCCTTAGCCATAGGTGCAAGACAGTTGGTGGTACAAGATGCAGCGGAGATGATCTGATCATCAGCGGTCAGAGTCTTCTCATTTACAGAGTAAACGATGG
>JAKSRX010000008.1 GCA_024403365.1 Acetatifactor sp.
TTCCATATAGGTACATGTCAGATTTCCATCGTAGATGGCATCTCCTACCCTGTTGCATTCCATCTGAAATGTATATTGACCGTCCCCTACATTGATAAAAGTTGCACCATCAGGAATAATAATATCGAAAGCTTTCAGAGCTTCTTTCACATCCTCTTCAGTTGCATTCTCTATTTTCCGTAATTTGTTCTCGGAATGAATCGCATCAAAGTCAGTGTAATTAAATCGTCCACCCTTATAATCTACAGAAACATGTTTGCCTGTACCACGATAAAATACGGTGTCATCATAGTAATCTGCCTCATTTTCATTGATAACAGTCCTGGTTACTCCAAGTATCTTTGCTGCCAGTTCTCTTGTTTCCTGCTCCGTGTATTTCTTTATCCGGTATACATATACTTTTTCTACACTATTGTTAGGCTCAACTTTAGAAACCACCTCAAAGGAATCTGCCGGAATTTTCGTAATATAATGAATCGAAAGATTACCAAGCTCCTGCTTATTATATACCGACGAAACCACCGCAATAGTCAATGCGCAAAGGATGAGCGGCAATTGGCATAAAAGCATCTTTACTGCAGTTTTCTTTTTGTTTTTCTCAGCAAATAACCATCTTCCAAGCACAAAGAAACCGTAACCGATTATTGTTCCGACTACATTATTCAGAATATCATCGCATTCAAATATTCCTCTGTTTGTTACAAGCTGCAGAACTTCAATCAGCAAAGTAACTCCCAAGCCTGCAAATGTGGTTTTCCAAAAAGATCTGAAAAACTTCACCCCGATTGGCAGCCAGAAACCAAACGGGACAAACATCAAAATGTTAATGATAAGATTTCTGACATTTCCCATTCTGCCCCAGTACCAGGCTTCTTTGTAAGAAGCGAATAATGGAACAATCTTCGTCCCCTCATAAATATTTCCACGGCTCCAAAATGTTGTTCCCACCAGTACAACTCCGTATGCAATGGCTATGACAAGCCAGAGCACCTGCCATTTATTCAGTTTCTTGGTTCCATGAAACAGTTTCTGATAGATAAATTTATATGCAAAAAATATAAATACTGCCGCTATCGCAGCTGCTGCACAACCAACTACTCCATATTGTATTCCAAAACGAATAATATCTGATAAGCGCATGATAATTCTCCTGAAGTTTCGTTCTTAAGCTCTATGATAGCACATCATTGTTTCATTTCCTTATCGAAAACCAAACATTTATAAAACCTTAAGAAAGCAAAATCGACACCCGCAGCGAGCGTCGATTTTAATACCCTGGTAACTTGTCCCTCAATCAATCCATATAATATCCCTGTCCCCATTTCACACAGATATTTAGGTTTGGAATGCAGCTTTAATGAAGTCTTAAAACAATCTTAAACTATAGTTTTACAGTTTTCTGTATCCGGTCTCAAAGTCAACAATATTTCTGAGAGGCTCTCCCTTCACGAAATGCTCCAGGTTCTCCTTGGAGATACGCACGATCCTCTCGAAAGTCTCCTGCAGATGATAGCCACCGGAAACATGAGGGGTGATCAGGAGATTTTTCGCATCCCACAGAGGATGGTCTGCGGGCAAGGGTTCCGGATCGGTCACATCTACAGATGCGCCGGCTAAGTGTCCGCTGTTCAATGCCTCTGCCAAAGCCTCGGAATCCACTGCACTGCCTCTTCCCACATTCAGGAAGAAACTTCCCTGCTTCATAGCAGCGAAGAAAGCCCTGTCAAATACCTTCTGGGTCTCCTTGGTGCCGGGCAGACAAGTGGCAACGATATCTGCTTTTGCTGCCTCTTCCTTCAGCGCATCCATCTGGTACAAATTTTCCAAATATTCCGGCTTCTCGGTCTTATTTCTGCGAATGCCCACAACGGTACTTCCCAGGGCATGCATTCTCTGTGCGAATTCACCACCGATATCACCCAGACCTACCACCAGAGTTCTGGAGCCATAGATCGAAGTAACGTTTCCGGCATCCTTCCACTGATGTTCCTTCTGGTTCTCACAATAACTGTTCAGACGCTTCATCAGGCAAAGCAAAGTGCCCAGCAGATGGCCGGAGACCGCCAGCCCATATGCGCCGGTAGCATTGGTAAGCAGCGCGTCCGCAGGCAAAATGCCTTCTGCGGTATAGCCGTCGGTTCCGGCACTGTTAAGCTGCATCCATTTCAGGTTGGTGCTTCCCGCGATCATGGCAGGGGGAACGTTACCGATAATAACATCCGCACTCTGCACCAATTCCTTGGTGACTTCGGCGCCGCTTGCATACACAAATGTATCCTCTTCGCGGCCCTGCTCCAAATAGTTCTTATGTCTCTCTTCAACAGGCAATGTAACAATGATCTTCATATCGTACCTCCACTCGTATCAACCGTTCTGGAATCTGGACAGATGCTCGAAAGGCAAGATCTGTCGACCGCGATACAGGCCGCAACCGTCATTCACACGGTAGTCGTCATAAGCTGTAAACATATTGACATCGATCTTCGACAGATCGATGTTCTGCAGCAACTGGATCCTCTCATAAGCCTGATCCCAGAAGATGCACTCTCCCTTGGGGATCTCGATCTTACGGCCTCTCTCCTCCTCCTGGCGCTTCTCATAGCCGAAATGGTTGGCGTGACCGATCTCCGCCGCATCATCCATATCTTTCGTCCTCAGCTGTACTTCTGTGTAGCATCTGGAAATATTATCATACAAGGTGATGTGCAATGACTGATAGCCATGGGGTCTGCTGCTCACCACATAATCTCTGAAATAAGGTCTTACCGCTTCGTCCATCAAAGGGGAAAACTTATCGGAAGGAATACCGGAAAGTTCTGCGGTAAATCCTCTTTCCTCAAAGAAAGCCGGCAAAACATTGGCGATCTCATACAGATATTTCAGTTCCTTCTCTGTCTTATCCTCGCCCTCCGCTATATGACACTTCGGCAGGGAAATTACGATCCTATAAGCGATGATGTCGCGGAAACAAAGCAGGCGGTTCTTGATCTCCATCTCGGAAGGGAATCTGCCGTGCTCCATGTAGTAATCATAGATAAATTCCACGATATAACCGTTGATCTTTTCCTCCGCTCTGATCAGGGACTTGATACGTCCCTTGAAGGTAAATGCCAAAAACGGATATTCCTCGGTCATATACTGATACAGTTCACGGATCCTCTGAGACTGGGAAGTCAGGAAGTCATTATGCTCCAGGATCTCCTTGATCTGGATCAGGATATTACAATGGGCCATATCAATGGTATTGTGGGTCTTTTTCGCCGATGCCATCAGATCCTTTGTGTACAGCTGCAGGATCTTAAGGACGGTATCGCCGGAATACAAATAATCATTTAAAGTGAGCATGTCTGTCTCTTTTCTTTACGTATTAATTCGATGCCGCAGCGCTTGCGGAACTTGCCGCAATAATAGCCACCAGGGCTGCCTGCTGTGCTGCGATCATGGAAAGAGTTCCCGCCAATACCGCAGCGGAGGAGTTCTGTCTGCTTACGCTGTCAGAGCGCTCACTCACTACGATCATTGCCGCATTCATCAGGCGTGTCTTCTTATCCAGGCCAAGGAGACCGCCATAACCCTTCTGAGCTTCCAGGAAAGCATCCACTTCCAGGATCTCATCCTTCAGAAGAGTCCATTCCTCTTCCATAATGCCTGCGGAGCCAAGCACTGCTACCTCATAATATCTGCTGTACTTTCTTCCCGCATTTTGCAATCCGAAAAAGATATTCTCCACCTTTGCGCACTTTGCATTCCAGTCACCCTCTACCAAAGCCAGTACATGGGACAGGGACTGGGTGGCATTTTTCTCACTGCCAAGGCTCTTTCTCAGGCGGTTATAGCACTTCTCCATCTCGTCGATGAGCATGTCATCATTTTTCTCCGAGAACGCCATCAATACCGCAAAGATACTGTCTTCCGCACTGGTCAAGAAAGGATGTTCCTTCTTCATGCGGTTATACAGATTTCTGCCCCGGGTCACATAGCATGTGACATCTCCGGTGGGCATCATATCTGCCATAACGCTTGCCACGATGGTCAGATATTCGCTGCCGTAGAAATCTCTCTTCAAGGTATCATAGATCTTCAGGATCCTGCCGAATTTCTGTGCCGGATCCTCAGAAGCTGCCAGTTCGATGATCATGGCAAGTTCTGCATTTCCTCTGAAGCTGGAGAACACGCCGGTATTTTCTTTGATGATCTTGCGGCATGCTTTCAGGCGCTCCGCATCCGCAGTGATCCCCTTGCCCGTCAGCATATTGGCGCTGACAGGAACCAGATAATTGCTGGCCATGGAGAAAGTATCCCGTACCACATCTCTATTCGCGATAAAAAGATCACAGTAGTTCTGCAATGATTCTCTCATAGATCTCCTCCATTACACAAATAACGCATTGGCATGTTTTACTACATGCCAATGCATACTAGGTTACATAAACCTATGGTGTTCTTTCTTGATCTGATACATTCTCTTGTCTGCGGTCTGCAGGCATTCTTTTACATCAAAAGGTTTACCCTGCTCCACCAAAACGCCGCCGATACTCAAGCTGATGGTATAGCCTACATTGGCTTTCTCGCCCTCGGCTTTTGCGCCCTGATAGATGCGATCTTCTAGCTCTTCCACCGTAAGTTTCCCGTCGTACTCACCGATCACCATGAACTCATCGCCGCCGAATCTGGCAACCAGAAAGCCTTCCGGCACTGCTTCGCTTATGGCTTTTGCCACCAGTTTCAATGCCACGTCACCGTTCGCATGACCGAAGCAGTCGTTGATCTGCTTCAGGCGATCCAGATCCGCGATAAAGAACATGATCTGATGTCCGCTTTTCTGCACCTCTTCCGCGAAGGGATACAGGATCTGCTCGCAGCCGTTTCTGTTATAGGCTCTGGTCAATCCATCCGTGACGGAAAGTGCCTCCAATCGCTTGGTCAGTTCTTCGATCTGAATATTGGAACGGACCTGCTCCATATCCTGCCTCATATGTCTGGTCCAAATATACAGAATGTTGTCACTGATAATATCAATATTTCTTCCAAGCATCGCATATCCGTAAGAGATGCTGTCGCTGTGAATAGGTACGAAGAGGTAGACGCCCGCCCGATCACTCCGGTCGGAAGTATGGAAGATGGTCTCCTCACGGGTCATGGTGGTCAGTTTCTCTGCCTTGCCATCCGCCATGGAACAAACCACATCCATCACATCGGGATATCCCACCTGCTTCATTGCTTCTTCATTGTCTATGGTTTTGAAAAACTCAGGATTGATACAGATGCGAATATCTTTTCCTTCCATCCAGCTTTCCGCGAGATAATATGCGGAAAGGCTGTGATGAAGATCTTCCAAAGATTTATCTTTGCGGATCGACATGTAGAGATGTCTGAAATGCTGATCTACAGCCATGCCGTTCACTTTCTGTCCGATGTTCTCTTTGCGGTTTCCGATGTAGGTCTTCTCCCACTCCTCTTCCGTCACGCAGCCGCAGCTCATACCCAAGGTCATC
Source organism: Acetatifactor sp. (assembly GCA_024403365.1). Classification (GTDB taxonomy): domain Bacteria; phylum Bacillota; class Clostridia; order Lachnospirales; family Lachnospiraceae; genus Acetatifactor. The sequence goes on from JAKSRX010000008.1 coordinate 5,496, forward strand.
CGGGATTCCACGCGGATATGCATCTCGCATTCCTTTCCGTTCATCCGATCCACCAGATTGCGAGCCGCCATCTGTCCCATCAGTTTCCACTCCTGGCTGACAGAAGTCAGAGAGGGCCAGTGGTCACGGCCTTCTTTCAGGCAATCAAATCCTGTGACCATGACCTGTTCGGGAACCTTGATGCCTCTGCCGTTCAGCAAGTCGCAGACCGCCATCGCCATAATGTCGTTGGCGCAGATGATGGCATCGGGCAATCTCCTGTTAAAACGAAGCCATGACTCCATACAGTTCTCGGCAGACTTCGCGGACCAATCGCCAAACAGGATATCAGAATCCAGCAAAACAGCCCCGTTGGCATTCGCTGCAGACTTGACTGCATGCAAACGCATTCGGCACTCCTCATGTTCCTTAAATCCGCCGATGAACAGAAGGTTCTTCACTCCGTGCTTCTGGATCAGATGTTCCGTCACATCATAGGCACCGGAATAATTGTCCGCTTCCACATAAGCACAATGTTCCAGGGGAATCAAAAGACTGACAGCCGGTATTTTCGTCTCCACGATCTTTTTCTGCAGATAATCCGTCTCACTCTGCAGATTAAAGGAGTTGGTCAGCAAAATAGCGCTGTCGAAATCCTTCAGATTCGGCAGCGTCATGATATTGAACTCACCCTGGTTCTCCACAGAATCGAAGGCATGAACAGAAAAATTGACGAAGTAAAAGACATCAGCATCCGCCTTTGCCGCTACTTCCTCAATTCCTTCTCCTACCTGCTGTAAATATTCACTTCCCCATCCGTTTGCAAAAACTGCTATTCTCTTTCTCATGTAACCCCCATTACTTTTAAACGAAAACAATAGCAACACAAAACCTGGCTGAGAGACCTTCTCACTCTCAGTACTTCTTTTTATCCTTTAACTCATTGTACAAAAGTACATAATTATCATATCTCATCTGTGATACAGTGCCCTCCTGCACCGCATCTCTGACACCGCATACCGGCTCACTGATATGAGAACATCCGCCGAATCTGCAGTACTTCTCATGTTCCGCAAATTCCGGATAGAAGAGCCCTAAGTCTTCTTTCTCCAGATCGAATAAGCCAAGGGAACTGAAGCCCGGGGTATCCAGAATATAAGTATCTTCCCCTGCTGCCAGCAGTTCGGTATGTCTGGTGGTATGTTTGCCGCGCTCGATCTTCCTGCTGATCTGCCCGGTCTCCATCACGGTAACTGTCTGCAGACAATTAACCAGTGAGGACTTGCCCACGCCGCTGGGACCTGCCACAGTAGTGGTCTTTCCCTTCAGCAAGGCTTTCAATTCATCGATTCCCGTTCCTTCGCCGGCGCTTACCGACAAGGTCTCATATCCGCAGGCGCTATAGATCCTCTTGTACTCTGCGCCGTCGTCATTTTCATCGATATCCTGCTTATTAAAGCAGATGATGCAGGGAATCTTCTGCTGTTCCATCATGATCAGGAAACGGTCCAGCAGATTAAAATTCGGTTTGGGTTTCACGATAGAAAAGATCACCAGCGCCTGATCCACGTTGGCCACGGCGGGTCTGATCAGTTCGCTGTGTCTGGGCAGCAACTCTTTAATGTTGCCCAACTTCTTTTCCTCGTCCAGGATGTCCAGTTCTACGTCGTCGCCTACCAAGGGCTTTCTGTTATCCTTTCGGAATACTCCCTTGGCCTTGCACTCATAGACGGCACCCTCGCTGTATACATAATAAAATCCGGCAATGCCTTTGATTATCTTTCCACGCATGTATTCGCGTATTTCCTCTTGCTTTCTGATCCGCCTGACAGCTTCGTTATTCTACGGTAAATGCAACCTCTCTGGTGATCGTCTTGGTCTCGCTCTCTCCGGGAATGGTATTACCTTCCTCGTCCACCGTAGGATCACTGGTTACGGTATAGGTCAATGTCAGTTTACCGGAAGAAGCATTCAGATTGGTATAATTCGCAGAATGAGGGAAACTGGTCACAGAACCGGTCTCCAGCAAAACAGTACCGTCACTTGCCACAAGTTTCAGTGACACGGGTGAACCGGAAGTATATGCAGGATCCTCTGCTGCGGGAGAATCAATGCTCAGATTACACTTGTAGGTCACTTTTACCGGTGCAGGGCCCTGGCTTACCTGAATATCGATGGCAGCGCCCTGATCCAGCCAGGTATCTGCGCCCTGACTCTGGAAACAAACCTGACCCACAGGGTATCCGGAATATACATAAGATACGGAACCGATGGACAGTTTAGACTCTGTCAGGATCACTGTAGCATCCATCTCGCTGAGTCCCAAAAGTCCGGGAACCTTTACTTTCTTGATCTCGCTTCCAAGGCTGACTGTCAGAGTGACGGTAGTCTCCCTGGGTGCTTTGCTGCCGCCTACGGGAACCTGTGCTGCAACGATACCTGCAGGCATCGTATCGGAATATGCCTCCATCTGCAGCACTTCAAAGCCTTCCGCGGTCAGCTTGTTCTCTGCTTCCTCGTAGCTGAGATTTACGACAGCGGGTACTTCCACGCCCTGAGGACCTGCGCTGGCTGTCAAAATGACCGTACTTCCTTTGACCATTTCGGAACCGGCAGTCACATTGGCGCTGATGATAAGTCCTGCGTCAACAGTATCAGACTCTTCGTATTCCACCTTGGACTTTAAGCCCATCTCTGTCAGAGTATTTCTGGCATTCTCAACGGTATATCCACGCAGTTCAGGCATCTCTACCTTCTCCACTACCTGTTCATCGCTCTTTTCGGTAACCCCGGGAAGAATGACCTGCTTGCTCTCCTCAGTGCTGATAGGGCTTCCGGCGTTCTTGCTGCTCTCGATCTTCTGGAATACCTTCACACCGATGATCAGCACGAAAATACAGATGATAATGGCGATCACGATGGCAAGAATGGTTGTGATACGCTCCATCTTGGGATCGTAATCATAATCATCTCCGTCTTCTTCCTCTCCGTCGACGTACTCGTCTTCTTCCTGCTCTTTTTCACGCAGACGCATGGTCTCAGGTTTCACAGGCACATCGTCCTGATACCCTGTAGCCTTCTTGATCTGCTCCACTTCGCCCTCTGTGATGACCACGGTGCCGCCTGTGGCAACAGGGCTGTTAACGACTACGAAATCCTCGTCCGGATTCATCAGAGACTGCTTCAGATCTGCGATCAGTTCCGCCATGTTCTGATATCTGCGGTCAGGAGATTTCTGACAACACTTTAATACGATTCCGTCCACGCTGGCGGGAATCTCGGGCACAAAATCTCTGGGAGATGCGATCTCCTCTTGAATATGCTTGATGGCGATGGCTACGGTAGTCTCTCCGTTAAAGGGCACTCTGCCTGTAAGCATTTCAAAAAGGGTGATACCCATGGAATGAACATCACTCTTCTCATCGCTGTAGCCGCCTCTGGCCTGCTCGGGAGAAGTATAGTGTACGCTTCCCATCACATTGGAAGTAATGGTATTGCTGGTAGCAGCCTTGGCGATACCGAAGTCTGTGACCTTAACCTTACCTTCCTTGGAAATAATGATATTCTGAGGTTTGATATCTCTGTGAATGATGTGGTTGTTATGTGCCGCCTGAATACCCATACATACCTGGATCGCAATGCTGACGGATTCCTTGAAGCCCAGACGGGACTTCTTCTCAATGTATTTCTTCAGGGTGATACCTTCCACCAGTTCCATAACGATGAAATAGATACCATTGTCCTCACCGACATCATATACATTTACGATATTGGGGTGCATCAGGCCTGCGGCAGACTGTGCCTCTGTACGGAATTTGGAGACAAAATTACTGTTCTCGCTGAATTCCTGCTTCAGGACCTTCACCGCCACAAATCGATTTAACTTATGACATTTTGCTTTATATACATCTGACATGCCGCCGGTACCGATCTTTTCCAGGATCTCGTACCGATTGCCTATCATCATACCTATCTTAACCATTCATGTTCTCCAATCTCTCAAAAACGAAAAGGATCTTTACGCAAAAGGCTGTATCAAAATTACACTGATATTGTCTCTTCCGCCATTATCATTCGCTCTGCGAACCAGTTCCTCCGCCTTCTCTTCGATGTTTCTCTCGCTCAAGAGAACACTCTGAATTTCCTCGTCTATGAGCATATTGGTCAGTCCGTCCGTGCACATCAGGATGATGTCATCCTCCTTGATCTTGTGCTCAAAGAAATCGATTCTGACCGAATTTCCTACACCCACGGCACGGGTAATAATATTTTTATCGGGATGATTTCTGGCATCTTCTCTTGCGATACCGCCTCTGCGGATCATCTCTTCCACCCAGGAATGATCTCTGGTGATCTGATTGATGCCATCCTTGTTGACTACGTAGAGTCTGCTGTCGCCTACATTCGCCACTGTCAGTTTATCGCCGTCACATACAGCTGCCACGATGGTGGTTCCCATACCTGCCAGTTCAGGAGATGCCTCGGCACTTCTGAATACCACTGCATTGGCTACGGAAACAGAACGATCCAAAAGTTTCTCTGCATCCGTTTCATCGGAATCCGCGATCAGTTCTGCGATGGTCGTCACAGCCAGTTTTGCCGCAAAATCTCCGGCATTGTGTCCGCCCATACCATCTGCTACCAGGAACAGATTGGGAAGATTTCCTACCGGAAGTTCGGATCTGTAAACATAATCCTGATTCAGTTTTCTCACCATACCGATGTTTGTTACAGAATATGATTTAAGCACGTACGCCTTCCTCCATAGTCTGCAAAGACTGCGTATGCTTGCGTCGAAGCTGACCGCAGGCACCGTCAATATCTCTGCCCATTTCTCTTCTAATAGTAACATTTATGCCGTTTTTTTCAAGTTTATTTTTAAAGGCCTGAATTCTGGAAGCCTCTGATTGCACGAAATCCCGCTCCTTGATAGGGTTCACCGGAATGAGATTGATGTGGCAGCAAAGAGGTCTCGCCAGAGCGATCAATTCCTTTGCATCCTCGTCGGTATCGTTGACACCGCCCACCAGACTGTACTCGAAGGTGATTCGCCTGCCGGTCTTTTCAAAATAGTACGCGCAGGTATCCATCAACTCTGCGATGGAATATCTGTTGGCGATGGGCATCAGCTTCTTACGCTTCTCGTCGGTGGTTGCATGCAGGGAAAGCGCCAGTGTGATCTGGAGTTTCTCCTCCGCCAGCATCTCCATCTTCGGCACCAGTCCGCAGGTGGACACCGTCAGATTTCGTTGGCTGATATTCAGTCCGTTCTCATCTGTCAGGATCCGAATAAACTTAAGCAAATTGTCATAATTATCCATAGGCTCGCCGGTTCCCATCACCACCACATTGGAAACTCGCTCGCCGGTGAGCTGTTGGATCACATAGATCTGATCCAGCATCTCGGAGGGAAGCAGATTTCTCTCCAGTCCATCCAGGGTGGAGGCGCAGAACTTACAGCCCATACGACAGCCGACCTGAGATGAGATGCAGACGCTGTTGCCGTGCTTATACTTCATCCAGACGCTCTCTACCACATTGCCGTCGCTTAAGCCGAACAGGAACTTCTTGGTCCCGTCGATCTTGGACTCCTGAACCTGCACCACCTTAAGATCGGTATACTGATAATTCGCTGCGCATTTCTCTCTGAGGGCCTTGCTGATGTTGGTCATCTCATCAAAGCTGCGCACCAGATTCACATGCATCCACTGGTACATCTGCTTTGCACGAAAGGCTTTCTCTCCCAGGGTCGCCAGTTCCTCCGTCAGCTCCGCAAGGGTCATGGACTTAATATCTTTTTTGTTATCGATTACGTTGTCATTCATTGTATTACTCATTTATTACTGTTCTATCTCACTTATTCCGGTTTCTTGAAAACAGCGAAGAAGAATCCGTCCGCCTCCATCGTTCCGGGCAGAAGTTGGATACAGGCATCACTCTGCTCTCCGGTGAGTGCTGCGTTCTTCTTTCTCTGCTGCAGAGTGATCTCTTTCTCCTGCTGCAGAAGCTCCGGGATCCTTCCTTTCAGGCTCTGGGGTACAAATCCCAGTTCCTCGTTGATCCATCGAACCATCTCTTCATTTTCGCCCTTGTGAATGGTACAGGTACTGTACAATAGCGTTCCGCCGGGCTTCACATATGCGCTGCAGGTCTTCACGATCTTCTTCTGCAGATCTTTTAACTCTGTCAGGATCTCCGGGGTGGTTCTGTACTTGATGTCGCGCTTCTTTCCGATGATTCCCAATCCGGAACAAGGCACATCCAGGATCACCACATCGCACTTCTCTTTCATGCTCTCATCGGCAATAGTGGCATCCCACTCTTGCACGATAATATTAGAAGCATTCATGCGCTCTACATTTTCAACGATCAGTCCGGTCTTTTCCTCCGTGAGGTCACGGCTGTAGACGGTTTTGCCCTTTTCGGAAGCCAGAATGCTCTTTCCTCCGGGTGCTGCACAGGCATCCAAAACCACATCCTCTGCAGTAATGCCTGCTGCCTCTACCGCCAATGCGGAGCTTACATCCTGCACGGTCCACAGGCCTTCCGCAAATCCCGGCAATTCACCGATATTATCGCTGTTTCTAAGGGTGTATAAGTAGGGAAGATATCTGTTCTGCTCCAGATCCGCACCGCTTTGTCTGATCTCCTCGATCAGGGCTTCCCGCTCTTTTTCGGGGAGGGTGCTTCTGAAGCGCAGGGATACGGGATGCACCTGAAGCAATCCGTTCAACATCTTCTCCGTCATCTCAGGGCCATATTCCTTAAGCCATATTTCCGTCAGCCATTCCGGGCAGGAAAACTTTACGGAAAGGTATTTCACCGGCTCTTTCCCGGCATCCGGCAAAGATAAATTCTCTTTGTTTCTGGAAATGTTTCGAAGCACACCGTTCACAAATCCTTTCAGGTTGGTGAACTTACGCTTCATGGCCAGTTTGCAGGCTTCATTGCACACTGCACTGTCCGGCACATTGTCCATATACAGAAGCTGATACACGCTCATACGCATGAGGCATCGGATCAGGGGCTTCATCTTGTTCACCGGCACCGATGAATAGGTATTCAGATAATAGTCCAGTTCAATTCGTCTCTCTGTGGTACCCTCTGTCAGTCTCTTGATGAAGGACTTATCTCTGGTATCCAGATAGTCATATTTGTCCAGAACAGCCTTGATCAGGCGATTGGAAAACTGCTTCTCCTTCTCCATGGTAAGCAGGGTGTCCAGGACGATCTCTCTGATATTTTCTGCCATAATTACTTTCTTCTGCGACCTCCGCCACCATAGATCAGGATCAGTCTCAATACCTGAAGTGCAGAGGCTGCTGCCGCTGCCACATAAGTCAAAGCTGCTGCGAAAAGAACTTTCCTGCAGCCGTTATTCTCTTCTGTGCTGACCAGTCCGTACTGGCTCAGTTTCTCGATGGCTCTGGTGGAAGCATTGAATTCCACAGGCAATGTTGCCAGCTGAAAGATCAATGTCAGGGAGAATGCCCAGATACCGATCTGGATCAGGGTCTGGTTGTAACTTAAGATCACGCCAAGCAGAATGATCGGGAAACCAAGCTGGCTGCCGATATTTACCACAGGCACCAGAGAAGTTCTGAAATTCAGAGGCGCATATCCCTTGGCATGCTGGATGGCATGTCCGCACTCGTGGGCTGCCACACCTGCCGCGGTAACGGTGGCCTTGTTAAAATTATCAAAGGAAAGTCGTACCGTATTGCACTGAGGATCGTAGTGGTCGCCCTCCGCTTCCATCAGGCACTCGATCTGTACATTGTACAAACCCTCATTATTCAGGATCCTGCGAGCCACTTCCGCGCCGGTCAGTCCGGTGGAATTGGGTATCTTCGCATATTTTTTCATGGAATGTTTCACATTGGCGCTGGCGCACAGGCAGATGATAAGCCCGATGATCACCAGTCCGTAAGAAGCATAATAATACATAAGCTATCCTTTCTGTTAACAGCCGAAGGTCTCGCCTGCAGCCATCTTCACACCCAACAGGAAATCATGGGCGGACATTCTCTTTTTGCCTTCCAGCTGAAGCTCTGTGATCTTTAAGCATCCTTCACCACAGGCTGCCAGAATACTGTCCTTTTCCACCTTCAGGATCTCTCCGGGAGTACCGGTTCCCTCTACGGGAATTGCCTTCCAGATCTTCAGATTCTTTCCCTTGTAGGAAGTAAAGGCGCTGGGCCAGGGAGTCATACCGCGGATCTGTCTGTCGATCTTCACCGCGCTGTCGGTGAAGTGGATCTCACCCATCTCCTTCTTGATCAGAGAGGCATAGCAGGTCTCTCCGGTCTGCTTCTCGGGAGTCAGTTTACCTGCCTCCAGCAGAGGCAGTGCCTCCACGATAGCCTCGCCGCCGATGACCATCAATTTGTCATGCAAGGTCTCGAAGTTATCCTCGGCATCGATCGCTATCTCTTTCTTGTACAGCATATCACCGGTATCCAGTCCTGCATCCATCTGCATAATGGTCACGCCGGTCTTCTCTTCCCCTTCAATGATCACATGCTGAATAGGGGAAGCACCTCTGTACTTAGGAAGCAGAGACGCATGGATATTCACGCAGCCGAATTTCGGAAGGTCCAGGATCTCCTGCGAGAGGATCTGTCCGAAAGCAGCTACCACATAGATATCCGCTTCATACTGTTTCAATTCCGCAACTGCTTCCGGGGTCTTGATACGCTTCGGCTGCATCACGGGGATGCCAAACTCCAAAGCACATTCCTTTACCGGAGTGGGCTGCAGCTGTCCGCTTCTGCCCTTGGCCTTGTCCGGCTGGGTGACCACAGCGGTGATCTCATGCCCCGCCCGGATCAATGCACGCAATGCTCCTGCCGCAAAGTCAGGAGTACCCATAAAAACGATCTTCATTTATTCTTCTTCCTCTTCGTCATCATCGTAAGAAACATCTACCAGGGGACCTTCTACCTTCTCTACATAGAGATGTCCGTCCAGGTGATCCAGTTCATGGCAGATCGCTCTGGCAAGCAGTTCGGTGCCCTCCAATTCAAAAGGCTTCATATTTACGTCCAGAGCCACTGCTTTAACGTAATTGGGTCTGGTTACCACGCCGGATTTACCGGGTACACTTAAGCATCCCTCGTGACCGGTCTGCTCACCGCTGGTCTCAACGATCCTAGGATTGATCAATACATAGGGATCTTCACCGGTACAGTCGATGACTACGATCCTCTTCAGGATACCTACCTGAGGTGCTGCAAGGCCTACGCCGTTGGCCTCATACATTGTCTCCAGCATATCCTCGATCAGTTCTCTGGTTCTGGGAGTCATCTCTGTAACTTCCTTACATTTCTTTGTCAGGACGTCATCGCCCATCTCTCGAATATTTCTGATTGCCATATCTTTACTCGCCGCTCCTCGCGGCTCTCCCTTCTTAAACAGACTTTCTACATGGTATTCATAGGATCAAAATCAAACTGAACCATCTCCGTGCGCAGCTGCCTGTTTTGTATCTTTTCTTCCAGCATATCTTTTATGCTGACTAATTTTTCATAATTTGAACTCTTCAAATAGAACACAAACCTGAAAACATCATTGATTTTACCGATGGTTGCCGGTGTAGGACCCAAAAGCGAGATCTCCGGCTTTTTCTTCTGTCGGATACTCTCCGTCAGTTCCTTTTGGAACCAGTCTGTATCCCGTACCATATTGGCAAGTTCTGCGGCAAGTGCGTCACCGCTTGCCTCGTCCTTGGAATAGATCTGCACCGCCAGCAAATGAGATGCCGGAGGATAATCTCCCAATTCTCTGTACAGTATCTCCTCGCTGTAGAAATTCTCATAGTCCTGATTTGCCGCATGACACACCGCATAATGTTCCGGCTGATAGGTCTGAATGATGGCCCGTCCCGGTCTCGTTCCTCTGCCTGCTCTGCCCACAGCCTGGGTCAAAAGCTGAAAGGTACGCTCTGCGGAGCGGTAATCATTTGCGCTAAGCGACAGGTCCGCCGCCAGCACACCTACCAGTGTCACGTTGGGGAAATCATGTCCCTTGACGATCATCTGGGTACCGATCAGCACATCCGCCTCGCCGTTGGCAAAGGCAGAAAGAATCGCCTCATAGCTGTCCTTGGTCTTCGTGGTGTCACCATCCATACGGAGGGTACGCACACCGGGAAACATCTCGATCAGCTTCTCTTCGATCTGCTGTGTGCCTGCCCGGAAGCCGCTAATATACCTTGAACCGCACTTAGGACATAAGGTCGGCTTCGGCTCGCTGTATCCACAGTAGTGGCACATCAGTCTGCCGTTTCTATGTTCCGATAGGGACACATCGCAATGAGGACATTTCATCACCTGTCCACAGGCTCTGCAGGAGATAAATCCTGCATAACCTCGTCTATTGATAAAGAGAATACTCTGTTCCTTCTTCTCCAATCGGTCTTTTAAAAGTTCCTGCAGTTCTCTGCTGAAGATCGAGCGGTTGCCGGCCTTCAGTTCTTCTCGCAGGTCTGCGATCGTTACTTCCGGAAGTTCTCCTCCCGTCAGACGTTCTTTCAGGGTAAAGAGCTTCACCTTGCCCTGTTCTGCTCTGTGATACGCCTCCAGGGAAGGAGTCGCGGAGCCTAACACCAGGCTGGCGCCATAAAGGCTTGCCACCTTCTCTGCGGTCTCTCTGGCGTGGTATTTCGGAGTACTTTCGCTCTTATAACTGCTCTCATGTTCCTCGTCGATCACGATCACGCCCAGATCAGGAAAAGGAGTAAACAGTGCGGATCTGGGGCCGATGATCACATCGATCTCTCCCTTTTTCGCTCTTTCGCACTGGTCATACTTTTCCCCGGGGGATAAGGTGGAATTCATCACACTGACACGGTCACCGAATCTTCGATAAAAACGAAGCAGTGTCTGGTACGTCAGGGCGATCTCAGGGATCAGGACGATGGCCTGTTTGCCTAACGCCACCATGCGCTCTATGATATCCATATAGACTTCCGTCTTGCCACTTCCCGTGATGCCATGCACCAGGTAAGTGGAAGGCATTCCGTCCAGATATTCCTGTATTACGGTATCGGCGATCTCCTGCTGCGCAGGGCTTAAGGTCTTGCGCTGTTCGCTCTGGGCGCCGAACCTGACCGGATTGCGGAAACTGGTTGTACTGACGATTCGGATCACGCCGGTCTTCTCCAGTCCGTGGATGGCCTGAGCGCTGACTGCAAGTTTGCCGGTGACCCACTCATAGGGAATAGTCTCCTGCTCCGTCAGTTCCTGAAGAAGCCTTGCCTTTGCCACCTGCTTTTTGCGGAGGCTCTCTCCCAGAAGCGAGATCACTTCCTCTTTGGTCATCACTCGTTCAATGGTCTTGTGTTCCAGCTTTTTCACAGACTGCTTTGCAGGCACCACTGTCTTCAAAGCCTGTATCATAGTGGAACCGTAATTCTTGCGGATCCAGGCTGCCAGTGCGATCTGTTTATCTTCCACACTGACTCCCTTTTCCACCACACCTAAGATGCTTTTCATCTTGGCTCTGTCAATCTTACATACCGTACCGATATCGATGATATAACCTTTGATCACGCGGTTGCCTGTGCCGAAAGGGATCTGCACACACATACCGGTCTCCAGTTTATCTTCCAGTTCCTTTGGGATCACATATTGAAAGGGTCTATCCAGTTTTTCATGTGAGATATCAACGATGATATCCGCATAAGTTTCTGTCAAATCTTTTCTCCTTAGATCGTTTTCAATCCGCCTTCCAAAAGTTCGCGGATAATCACTCTCTCGTCCATAGGATACTTCTTGCCCTTGATCTCCTGGTAATCTTCATGTCCCTTACCTGCAAGAACAATAATATCCCCTTCCTCTGCGTGAGCGATCGCATAAGCGATAGCCTCTCTTCTGTCGCAGATCTCTACATACTTACCGGCGGTCTTCGCGATACCGGTCTTAATGTCATTGATAATATCCTGGGGCTCCTCATTTCTGGGGTTGTCAGATGTAATGATAGTCAGATCCGCCAGATTACCGCTGACTTCTCCCATCTCGAAACGGCGCAACTTGGAACGATTGCCGCCGCAGCCGAAGAGGCACACCAGTCGTTTGGGTCCATATTCCTTCAAGGTGGTCAACAGGCTCTGCAGTGCCATGGCATTGTGAGCATAGTCGATCATCAAAGTGTATTTATCGGAAACAGGCACCTTCTCGATACGTCCCTTTACCTTGGCCTCCAGAAGCGCCTTGCGGATCATATCCTCGCCCACCTGAAAATATCTGCAGATACTGATGGCGCACAGTGCATTATATACACTGAATCTGCCGGGAGAAGCACTCTCCACCTCCAGATCCATCAGACCGGACAGTTTGAATCTGACGCCCAGCTTGCCGGGGCCCTGTACCAGCTGCAGATCCTCTGCGCGAAGATCATTGCCTTCTCCTAATCCAAAGGTCTCAATAGTGCAGGTATGACCTTCCACAACACTCTTGGCATGGGCATCGTCACCATTGATGATACCCATCTTGCACTGTTTGAAAAGCAGACCTTTACATGCCATATACTCTTCGAAGCTTGCATGCTCGTTGGGACCGATATGATCGGGCTCCAGATTAGTGAAGATACCGAAATCAAAAGTAAAGCCCTGAGTGCGGTGCTGCATCAATGCCTGAGAGCTGACTTCCATGACCACAGCCTTCAGACCTTTATCCACCATCTTTGCAAAAGTCTCCTGAAGCACAAAGGACTCAGGAGTGGTATTCTTGGCAGGGATACATTCCTCACCGATGATGGTCTCTACCGTGCCTACCAATCCGCAGGGAATTCCTGCGTTTTCCAGCATGGACTTCACCAGATAGGTAGTGGTGGTCTTGCCCTTGGTACCGGTAATACCGATGACCTTCAGTTTCTCCGCGGGATGTCCGAACCAGGCCGCTGAGATGAATGCCATAGCATATCTGGTATCCTGTACCCGGATCACCGTGATATTCTTACCGGCAGTCGCCTCGCTGACGTCCTTGCTGACTACCAGCACGCCGGCTCCCTGTTCTACCGCTTGAGCCGCGAAATCATGACCGTCAAACACGGCACCGCGGATACACAGAAACAGACAATCCTTTGATATCTTGCGGGAGTCATTGATGACTGCCTCCACATCTCTGTCGAGACTTCCCTGTATACATTCGTACTCTAAATTTTCCAGCAGATCCAACAACTTCATAAGCAGGTCCCTCCGTAAAAGGTTTACTCTTTATTTTACTCCTTTTTTCGGATTTGCACCACCCTTTTTTGAAACCTGCCAAATACGCACAAAAACAAAAGGCCACGGTTTGCACCATGACCTTTCGTTTTTATGAGGGGGGGGAGATAGTGATTTCTCAACTACCTTGATTATATTGTACACTGAATTTATGAACAAAATATGTACAACTCAGGGTTATTTCCCAAATCATTCGACAAATCATAACAATATTTTGACATCCTGCCCACTTTTTGCGTTTGTTACTTTTTTGCGTAGTTTTTTACTTTATTTTACTTTTGATTTTGGGGATTTTTCAGGGGTTATGCCTTGTAAAGCAAAAAATCCCCCTGCCTTACGGCAGAGGGATCATGGAATCTAAATTATGCCTGCTTCTTAGGAGCGAACTTGGTTCTGAGTACATACCAGAGGCTGCCTGCAAGGCAGATGGAGGAATAAGTACCGCAAACGATACCTACCATCAAAGGCAATGCGAAGTCGCGGATACTGGTTACACCCAGGATGTAGAGAACTGCTACCATGATGAAGGTGGTCAGGGAAGTGAATACACTTCTGGACATTGTCTGAGTGATACTTGTGTTAACGATCTCCTTCAGATCAGACTTAGGCATGAGAGACATATTCTCACGGATACGGTCAAAGATAACGATGGTCGCGTTGATGGAGTATCCGACGATGGTCAGCATACATGCTACGAAGGTGTTGCTTACAGTAACTCTTGCTGCCGCATAGAATGCAAGCACTACCAGTACGTCGTGTACCAGCGCGATGATGGAGCTGAGACCGAAACGGATATCGCTGAAACGGATTCTGATATAGATCAGCATACATACGATCGCAACTGCTACTGCGATGATGGTATCGGACTTCATCTCATCACTGATGGTGGAGCTGATGGTCTCGGATGTGATCTTGGACTCATCGATACCGAACTCGTTCTTAAACATCTCATTCAGAGCTTCTCTCTTCTCTACATTCAGGGAAGAAGTCTTGAAGATAACTTCGTTGGAATCCTGTACGGTCTGAACCTGTACAGCACAGCCGGTAACCTTCTCGATGGAAGGAACGACTTCAGCGGTTGCCTTCTCCAGATCATATGCCTGGTTGAAGTTAACGGTAGTAGCGGTACCACCCTTGAACTCAAGGCTGAAATTCAGAGCATCACCGGTCTTGGCTTTGCTGACACCCATAACAACGAAACCTGCTACGATCAGTGCCAGAGAGATGGTGAAGCAGATACCCTTCTTGGACAGGAAGTTGATGGCCTTACGATCCTTACCGATACCGTAAAGTTTCTCGCTCTTGAGACCGACTGCATAGAGTGCATACAGAAGGTATCTGGAGATAACAAGTGCGGTAAACATGGAAAGCACGATACCGAGAGCCAGAGTCTGAGCGAAGCCCTTTACAGAGCCGGGTCCCAGAGCCAGCAGCACAACTGCTGCGATCAGGGTAGTGATATTACCGTCTACGATAGCGGAAAGAGCTTTGTCGAAACCGAGCTTGATCGCATTACGTACGGTCGTGCCGGTTGCGAGTTCTTCTCTGATACGAGCGAAAATAATAACGTTAGCATCTACTGCCATACCAATGGAAAGGATGATACCTGCGATACCGGAAAGGGTCAGGGTCATGTCAAATCCATTCAACAGAAGAACTACCAGTGCGGTATAGCAAAGCAGTGCAATTGCGGATACCAGACCGGGAATCAGGTAAACGACGATCATGAAGATCATAACGATCACCAGACCGATAGCACCTGCCTTCAGGGAAGTATTGATGGCATCAACACCCAGCTGAGCGCCTACGACTTTGGAGTGCAGTTCTTCCAACTCCAGCTTCAGACCACCGATACGGATGGTGGAAGCAAGGTTATCTGCCTCTTCAAAGGACTTCTGTCCGGAGATCTGTGCCTTACCATCGGAAAGAATAGCTTTTACATTAGGAGCGCTGACGATTCTTCCATCATAGTAGATCGCCAGAGTTTCGCCCTTGGTATATGCTCTTCTGGTTGCCTCGGCAAATTTAGATTTGCCTTCGTCGGTCATGGTCAGATCTACAACATATTCTACATTGTTCATGGTATCCTTGGTGGTAACGCCTCTTGCATCCGCAATATCGGTACCCTGTACCAGGATAGAGCCCTCAGCCAACAGCTCATCAATGGTCTTGGTCAAGCTGTATCCTGCGGTCATGGTTCCGTCAGCCTCGGTAATATAGCCGTACTCATAGTTCAGAGCGCCGTCGGGGCTGGTCTGGTTGATGAAGTACAGTGCACCGGGACGGCCCAGCTCCTGCAGGATCGCATTGGCATCGCTTACGCCGGGGATCTCGATATTGATTCGATCCAGACCTTCCTGGTAAACGATCGCTTCTGTGCTGTAGTTGATAACACGTTTCTGTAACTTTGCAATGGTATCACTCATATCGGTAGCGCTGGGAGCTTCCTCTCCGACTACCTGATAGGTGATGCTTACGCCACCAGCCAGGTCAAGACCTAAGTTGATATCGGAAGCACTTCCGGTTCCTGCCGCATCCAGTCCGAAGAAGTCGATATAGGCTACTCCTACCAGAAGCAGAAGGATGCAAAGAATAATCGCAATGGCTTTATTCTTTTTCATGATTCTTTTTCCTTTCTTTCTAACAGAAAATTTATGTCAGTCCGTCTCCGGGCCTTTATTCTTCCTCATCTTCCATCTCTGCAACCTTCAGCATGATCGCACACTCGATACGCTTTCTCTGAAGTTCGCAGCCAACATCATAAGCATCATTGATGTTGCCGTGGAAATTGTAAGAGTTTGCCGCACAACCGCCGCTGCAGTAGAACTTTGCAAAACACTTCTTACACTTGTCCTTCGCGTAAACGTTGCAGCACTTGAACTCATCGCGGATGTCGCTTCTGGTGATGCCCTCGTCCACGTTACCCATCAGGAACTTCTCGTTACCTACGAACTGATGGCAGGGATAGAGATCTCCCCAGGGAGTTACTGCAAGATACTCTGTTCCGGAACCACAGCCGGAAAGTCTCTTGGCTACGCAGGGACCGCCTTCCAGATCGATCATGAAATGGAAGAAATTGAAGGGGTTGCCTTCTCTGCGGCGCTTGATCATCTCGGCAGCAAGCTTATCATACTCCGCACAAAGCACGGGAATATCGCTCTCTCTGATGGCATAATCATCGGTGGGCTGAGCCACTACAGGCTCTACAGAGATCTGCTTGAAACCAAGGTCTGCAAGGTGCAGTACATCGCTGGCAAAGTCTAAGTTGTTGTGAGTATATGTGCCGCGCACATAGTAGCGCATCTGCTCTCTGCTCTCCGCAACCTTCAAAAACTTGGGAACGATGATGTCGTAGCTGCCCTGACCGCCTCGGAAAGGACGCATCTTATCATTGATCTCCTTACGGCCGTCGATACTGCAGACGATGTTAGCCATCTCTTTGTTGGCAAATTCCAAAATATCGTCATTCAGAAGGATTCCGTTGGTGGTAAGAGTAAAGCGGAACTTCTTATTGTGAGGCTCCTCCAAACTTCTGCCGTAAGCTACCAGGTCTTTTACCACCTGCCAGTTCATAAGAGGCTCACCACCGAAGAAATCCACCTCCAGATTCACTCTGTTGCCGGAATTGGCTACCAGGAAATCCAGAGCCTTCTTACCTACTTCGAAACTCATGAGAGCTCGTCTGCCATGATATTCGCCTTCCTCCGCAAAACAATACTTGCAGGCAAGGTTGCAATCGTGGGCAATGTGCAGGCAAAGAGCCTTTACCACAGTGGAACGTTTCTTGAAATCGAATACGTAATTTTCATAGATGTCGGGGGCGAACAGCTGTCCCTCCGCCTCCAGTGCCAGGACCTCATCCACAGCCTCCAGGATCTCCTCTTCCGGATAGGAAAGATTCGACAGATTTAAAACTGCTGCCTTGATGGTGTCGGCATCCTTGATTCCCTCATTCACCAGGGGCTCGACCAAAGGAATCATTTCATATACAATATCGTCTACCACATGGATGGAACCGCTGTTGACATCCATTACGATATTGTATCCGTTGCTTTTATACTGATGTATCACAGATAACAGATCCTTTCGCTAAATAACAAAGATACTACAAAACGCAGCACGCAAACCATATCACACCTGCGGTGTGCTATTGCGCGCTAAAGCTTAACAGCGCCAAAACCGAGCACGCCTATCGGCGCGCTAAAAAAACCAGGCACGCTTAACAGCGCCAAAACCGAGCACGCCTATCGGCGCGCTATAACATAGAATAAGCAGCGACGAGAAATCGCTGCTTGCTCTAGTCATTATCGCTTCTGATGCAAAATTAATTATTTAATCTTCTCACAGCTCTGATTACCAACAGTACAAGAAGTCTTGCAAGCAGACTGGCAAGAAGTCTGGCACTCGCCGCAGCCGCCCTTCTTCATGGACTCCTTCAGGTTTCTGGTGGTCAAAGTCTTGATATGCTTCTTCATATGATATAAGCCTCCTTATAATTTTCCATTAAAGACTAATAAACATAGTAAGTATATCAAAAGATCATAATTTTGTAAAACACTTTTTTCCTAAAATATAGGATTTACCTGTGTTTTTCCACGTTTTTTCCATCATCCGCACATGCCGCCCAGCATTCCGCTGCCGGCGCAAAGCAAAAATACGACCAGAAACCGCCCCATATTGCCCGCATTTTGCTCTCCGAAGATCAATGAGAGCACCACCAACACCACATAATACAATACGCCCATGCATAGTCCCCACAGGTACTTCTTACTTTCCATGCTCTTTCCGCACAGAAGTCCGGCCACAAAAGTCACAAGGGCATATATCACTGTCACGGCGATGGTAAGTCCCTTCTCTCCCCAGTTCATTCGATAGAAAAGAAAAGACACCACCAGCAGTGCCGCTCCGGTCAGTAAATAGGAAAACAAGGCATATTTCGCCAATTCCACCGCTATCTTTTTCTCCCTCGCATTGGGTCTTCTCATCGGATCCGCCTCCTCAGGTAACCTGATTTAGTACTATGCTTATGCCGGGCAGGCCTTAAACTTGACAAACGTTTCCGCTGTGTGTATATTTTCTTATAAAAAATATTGACTTAAAAGGAGTGAACTTTTTTGGATACCTCAGGTGTCATACAATTAACTTCATTGATCATTCTTGTATTCCTGTCGGCGTTCTTCTCTTCCGCAGAGACTGCTCTCACCACCGTGAACCGGGTGCGCATGCGCTCGTTGGAGGAGGAAGGAAACAAACGCGCCGCCAAGGTCAACAAGATTTTAGAGAATCACAGCAAAATGCTCAGTGCCATTCTCATCGGCAACAACATCGTGAACATCTCCGCTTCCGCCCTGGCCACCACCCTGGCCCTTCGCATCAACCTGGCGGTAGGAATCGCCACCGGTCTTCTGACTCTTGTGGTGTTGCTCTTCGGCGAGATCGTTCCCAAGACCTGGGCTATGCTGTACGCGGACAAGATCGCCATGGTCTATTGCGGTATCATCTACCTGTTTATGCAGGTGCTGACCCCCGTGATCTTCCTCATCGATAAGATGGCTGCCCTCTTCCTCCGTCTGTTCGGCATTGACAAAAACGCAAGGAACTCCACCATCACCGAGGCAGAACTTCGTACCTATGTGGATGCCAGCCATGAGGACGGTGTCATCGAGTCCGGCGAGAAGGAAATGATCTACAACGTGTTCGACTTTTCCGATGCATTGGCCAAGGACATTATGATCCCCCGTATCAATATGGTGACCCTTGCTTTGGAAAGCACTTACGCAGAAGTACTGAAGGTCTTCAGAGAGTCCATGTATACCCGTCTTCCCGTCTACGAGGAAGACCCGGATAACATCATCGGTGTTATCAATATCAAGGACTTCATTCTGGTAGATGAGAACAAGGCCTTCACTGTAAAGAGCATCCTGCGCAAGACACATTACACCTACGAATATAAAAAGTCTTCCGACCTGATGAAGGAAATGCGTAAAAAATCTTCCAGCATCTCCATCGTTCTCAATGAGTACGGAGCTGCGGTGGGTATGATCACTCTGGAAGATCTCCTGGAGGAGATCGTTGGCGAGATCCGTGATGAATACGATGCCGACGAAGTGGAACGACTTCAGAAGATGGGCGAACGGACCTGGCTGGTGGAAGGCAGCATGAAGCTGGACGACATCAACAACGAGCTGGGCACTGACCTGTTCAGCGAAGACTTTGATTCCATCAGCGGTATCATCATCGAAAAGCTGGATCGACTGCCTGCCGATAATGATGTGGTCACTTTGGAAAATGGTATCAGTTTGAAGGTACAGGGTATCACCCAGAACCGTATCCGAAAGGTTTTGATGACATTGCCTGAAGAACCGGAAGAAAATGAATAAAGAAAAGATATGAAATAAAAAATCTCCGCTTATAATTAAGCGGAGATTTTTTTGGTTACAGGTGATCAGGGATCACCTGTAACATTATACAGCAAACTGGCTGTTGTAGAGGTTTGCGTAGAAACCTCCCTTTGCCAGCAATTCTTCGTGATTGCCCTGCTCGATGATGTTACCGTCTTTCATTACCAGGATGATATCTGCTTCCTGGATAGTGGAAAGTCTGTGGGCAACGATAAAGGAGGTTCTGCCCTGCATCATGGTAGCGAAGGCATTCTGGATCTTCAACTCGGTACGGGTATCGATAGAGGATGTCGCTTCATCCAGGATCAACATGGGAGGCAGGCAAAGCATAACTCTTGCGATACACAATAACTGCTTCTGTCCCTGGGAAAGGCTGCCGCCATCCTCGGTGATCACAGTATCGTATCCCTTGGGAAGACGCTTGATAAAGCTGTGGGCATGTGCTGCCTTAGCAGCTGCGATCATCTCCTCTTCTGTGGCATCAGGTTTACCCATGCACAAATTGTCACGAATGGTACCGGAACGCAGCCAGGTCTCCTGCAGCACCATACCGTAGTTGGTGCGGAGGCTGCCGCGAGTGATATTTCTGATGTCATAATTATCTACTTTGATACTTCCGCTGTTTACGTCATAGAAACGCATCAGCAGATTGATGACGGTGGTCTTACCGCAGCCGGTAGGACCTACGATAGCCACTCTCTGGCCGGGCTGTACTTTCAGGCTGAAGTCTGTGATCAGCTTCTTGTCAGGCACATAGCTGAAGAATACATCCTGCAGTTCTACATTGCCCTCTGCCTCTTTCAGAACCACTGCATCCTCTGCATCGGGGATCTGGGGCTCTTCATCGATCAGTTCGAAAATACGACCTGCACAGGCAAGCGCATTCTGCAGTTCGGTGACAACACCGGAGATCTCATTGAAGGGCTTGGTGTACTGGTTTGCATAGCTTAAGAAACAGGACAGACGACCTACACTGATGCCGCCTTTAATTGCGACGATGGCACCGAAGATACCTACACCTGCGTAAACCAGGGAGTTTACGAAACGGGTACAGGGATTGGTCAGGGAGGAGAAGAAAATTGCTTTTAAGGAGCAATTCTGCAGTCTGCCGTTGATCTCGGCGAACTGATCTTTTACTGCTTCTTCTCTGGAGAAGGTCTTCACTACCTTCTGGTTGCCGATCATCTCCTCGATCAATGCAGTCTGCTCACCTCTGGTCTCGGACTGCAGTTTGAACATGGAGTAGGTTCTGGTTGCGATAAATCTTGCTACCAGGAAGGATACGGGTGTGATACAGATGACTACCAATGCGATAGGCACGTTGGTGATCAGCATGAAGATCAAGGTGCCGCCGATGGTAAGCACACCGGTGAACAACTGGGTGAAGCCCATGAGCAGACCGTCCGCAAAAGTATCAACGTCTGCGATAACGCGGCTCACGATATCACCGTAGGAATGTGCATCCAGATATTTCAGGGGAAGCTGCTCCAGCTTGTGGAATGCATCCTCACGAATATCCTTCACGACGTGATAGGTAATGTGGTTGTTGCAGGAGTTCATCACCCACTGCGCTACTGCGGTAATGATGATGGCGATACCGATCTTCTGCAAGATAGCGATGACGCCGTTAAAATCTACATTTCCCTTGTCGATGATCAGATCCACCGCATCACCGATCAGGATGGGAATATAAAGGGTAAGCACAACGGTCACTGCAGCCAGGACAACGGATAATCCAACCAACAGCCAGTATTTACGAATATACTGAAGGACCTGTTTCAAGATAGCCATCTGGTTTTTTGCACTCTTCTTAGCCATTACTGATTACCCCCTTTCTGCTTTCTTGCCGCTGCCAGTCTCTCTTCGGGATACTGAGAGAAATAGATCTCACGATATACATCACAGGAAGCCATCAGTTCATCATGGGTTCCGATACCTGCCATCTCACCGTCATCCAGACAGATGATCTGGTCTGCGTGACGAATGGTGGAAGCTCTCTGGGATACGATGAAAGTGGTGGTCTGTCCCTGCAGTGTACGAAGCGCGCTGCGCAGTTTTGCATCGGTTGCATAGTCCAGTGCGGATGCGCTGTCATCCAGGATCAGGATCTCAGGCTTTCTCACCAATGCTCTTGCAATGGTAAGACGCTGTCTCTGTCCGCCGGACAGGTTCTTTCCGTTCTGTGCGATCTCTGCGTCCAGCTTTCCGTCTTTTCCTTCTACTACTTCTCTGGCCTGAGCCATGTCAATGGCTGCCCACAGGTCTTCTTCCGTAGCCTCAGGATTACCCCACAGCAGGTTGCTTCTGATGGTACCCTTGAAAAGCACTGCCTTCTGAGGTACTACGCCGATACGATTTCTCAGTTCATCCTCTCTGTACCGGCGAAGGTCCTTGCCGTCTAAAAGGATGCTGCCCTCGGTCACGGGATAGAAACCGGGGATCAGATTTACAAGGGAAGATTTACCGGAACCGGTACCACCGATGACACCGATGGTCTGTCCTTTCTTCACCTTGAAGGAAATATCATGCAAAGTCTCTGCACCTGCACCCTGATAGGTGATGGATGCATTTCTGAATTCCAGGAAAGCATCGCTGCCTGCGTTTGCATACTCGGCAGGTACCAGAACTTCCGCATTGGTGATCTCAAATACATTTGCCACACGATCTGCACATGCCAGGGACTTGGTGATGGTGATGATCAGGTTAGCAAGCTTTACCAGCTCTACCAGGATCTGAGACATATAGTTGATGATAGCAATGACTTCACCCTGTGTCAGATTACCTACATTGACCTGCAATGCACCGGTGTAGATCAGCACGATGGTGGCACCATTTACAATAATATAGGTCACGGGATTCATAACTGCACTGATCCTAGCTACATAGGTCTGACTATTTGCTAGGATACCTGTGTATTCCTTGAATCTCGCTTCTTCCTCTTCTTCCTTGTGGAAAGCACGAATGACTCTCACACCGGTCAGATTCTCACGGGTGATGCCCAGAACCTTGTCCAGTTCAGCCTGTACTTTCTTGTACAGAGGCATGGTCCACATCATGATACCGAATACCACGATCGCCAACAGAGGGATCGCTACCACGAAGATCAAAGCACTCTTCACATCGATGGTGAATGCCATGATCATGGCACCGAATACAATGATCGGAGAACGCAGGAAAAGTCGAAGCACCAGATTGACACCGGACTGGATCTGATTGATGTCGCTGGTCATTCGGGTGATCATGGTGCTGGTTCCCACTTTGTCAATGTTTGTAAAATCCAGCCCCTGCATATGATTAAACAGTGCCTGACGCAGCTTGGTAGAGAAACCTACCGCAGCCTTCGCCGCAAAAAACTGTGCACTCACTGCTGCCGCAAGGCCGATGGCTGCCAACAGCAAAAGACACGCACCCATCTTGCCGATGTGGCCCATATCTCCGTTGCCGATACCTTTATCGATGATGCTCGCCATTACCAGGGGAACCATCAACTCGAAAAAGGCTTCCAGCAACTTAAAAAGCGGTGCCAGAATGGACTCTTTCTTGTAGTCCTTCAAATATTTCATCAATCTTCCCATCTTACTATTCCTTTCGTTCAGGTTGATCTTTATCAGTTACATAACATGCTGCACATGCCTGATATCCATTCGGTGCCTGCAGATCAATAAACTCTGCTTCGACCTGATCCATTTCCAGCCCAAGCACCTTCGCGGCACCCTCACCGGTCAATTTTCCATAGGCTTCCTTACGGGCCCAAAGCCAAAAGAACACATCTCTCGGAGACTTCGCCTCCGATACTGTCTTGCTTTCAGCCTCCGGATAAAAACGCTCCGCCAGTTTCACCACATCTCTATCGTCCATGCACTGGATGTCAATACCGATCTCCCGGTCACTGACGCCGCAGAGTATATAGTCTCCGGAATGTGACAGACTGAAATGAAAGGGATATCCTTCCAGGGAAGGTTTCCCCTTTTCTCCGATCTGATAGCGAAGTTCCACAGGCTTCCCCATCTCCTCCATCAATTCGGACAGTGTCAGAGACTGCAGTGTGATCTCGGCATTCTCCGTTTCCTCTGCTTGATCTTTCACTACCTTTTGCAGCAGAATTCCTGCCGCAAGGCTCATGATCTTTTGTTTTCGGGAACGGATGCGGGATGCTTTCTCCAGACGGTACCTGTCCACCTTGCTCTCCAGCAGTGTCAGGAGCTTTTCCTCGTCAGTATCTGCAGCTATTTCGGAGCAATTCAAACTATAAACTTGTATCATCGAACTCCTCCGTTACTTTCTCAATACACAATCTAAGGCTGCCACTTGGGAAGCGACAGCCTTATGCAATACTCGATCTTAATCCTGCTTGGTAATTGCAATGTGGAGTTCAGCCAGCTGCTTGTCTTCTACAGTGCCGGGAGCACTCATCATAACATCCATAGCGTTCTTGTTCATAGGGAAAGGAATGATCTCACGGATGCTTTCCTCGCCGCAGATCAGCATGATCATACGGTCTACGCCGGGTGCGATACCTGCATGAGGGGGTGCACCGTAGCAGAATGCATTGTACATAGCGGGGAACTTAGCCTTTACAGCTTCCTCGCCAAGGCCAACCAGTTCAAATGCCTTGATCATGATCTCGGGATTGTGGTTACGAACAGCACCGGAGGAAAGCTCTACACCGTTACATACCAGGTCATACTGATATGCCAGAATATCCAGAGGATCCTGGCTGTTCAGTGCTTCCATACCGCCCTGAGGCATGGAGAAAGGATTGTGACAGAATTCCAGTGCACCGGACTCTTCACCGATCTCATACATAGGGAAGTCAACGATCCAGCAGAACTCGTAGCAGTCCTTCTTCATATGCTTCTCGTCTGCAGCACCCAGAAGTTTTCTGAGTACACCGGCGGTCTTCTGTGCTTCCAGCTTCTTGCCGGCAGCCAGACCAACGAAGCAGCCGGGCTTCAGGCCCAGGGCCTCGATAACAGCTTCTTTTCTATCCTGAAGGAACTTGGAGATACCGCCAACCAGCTCTCCGTTCTCATCCAATCTGAACCAGAATGCCTTACGAGCGGTAGCAACCTCAACCTCTGCACAGATCGCATCGATCTGCTTACGGGTAGCGGTAAAGCCATCCACTACAACAGCCTTAACTACATTGCCTTCGAAAGGTCCGAATCCGCAGCCTTCCATACAAGCGGTAGCATCGGTCAGTACCAGGTCAATACGAAGGTCGGGCTTATCGGAACCGTACTTGTCCATTGCCTCAAGATAAGGAATACGAACAAAAGGTGCCTTGGAAGCAGTCTTGTAGATGCCGTACTTCTCGAATACGGGAGGCAGAACCTCTTCTACTACTGCGAATACATCTTCCTGAGAAGCGAATGCCATTTCCATATCCAGCTGATAGAACTCTCCGGGAGAACGGTCTGCACGAGCATCCTCATCTCTGAAGCAGGGAGCGATCTGGAAGTAACGGTCGAAACCGGAAGCCATCAGGATCTGCTTGAACTGCTGAGGTGCCTGAGGAAGTGCATAGAACTTTCCGGGATGGTTTCTTGCGGGTACAAGGTAGTCTCTTGCGCCCTCGGGAGAAGAACAGGTCAAAATGGGAGTGGTGATCTCCATGAAGCCCTGTGCATTCATTCTCTGACGAAGTTCTGCTACGATCTGGCTTCTCATTACGATATTCTTCTTCATATTAGGATTACGAAGATCCAGATAACGATACTTTAATCTGAAGTTCTCGTCAGCCTCCTTGGACTGATTGATCTCAAAAGGAAGTGCATTGTAGATACACTTGCCCAGGATCTCGATGCTCTCGGGAACAACTTCGATCTCACCGGTAGGCAGTTCCATATTCTTATTGGAACGCTCTCTTACGATACCGGTAATGGAAATGGTAGATTCCTTATTGATACCGTCGATGATCTCCATCATCTCTTCTGTCTCAACAACCAGCTGAGTGGTTCCGTAAAAGTCACGCAAGATCACGAATCCCAGATTCTTGCTGACCTTTCTCATATTCTCGTACCAGCCCACAAGGGTAACTTTCTCGCCCACATTGGTCATACGAAGTTCATTACAATTGTGTGTTCTTGACTGAACCATACCTTAAACCGACCTTTCTTTAATCTCTGAAAAATTCCACGAATTCATCGTAACCTTCTTTGGTCAACTGATCCTTCTGGAATTTCTTATTCTTATTCATTCTGGCAACCAGCACCTGTGTGCCGTCGCCTCTTGCTGCCTGAGCCTGTGCGATAATGCCGCAAAGCTTCTCGCCGCCAACACCCTTTTCGATGAGATAAGCAACCTTCTTAGGCTTTCCGGGCACCTGGAATCCGCTCTCCATGAGAAGCAGAATGATTCTCTCGAAACCGATGGAGAAACCGCAGGCAGGAACATCCTGTCCGGTAAACTTTCCAACCATCTTGTCATAACGACCGCCGCCACCGCAGCTTCCGCCGAACTCAGGGATCGCGATCTCAAAAATAGTACCGGTGTAGTAGCTCATACCACGAACCAGTGTAGCGTCAAATACCATCTTGAAGTCAGAGGACTTGGTAGCGCTGACAGAATCGATGATCTCCTGCAGGCCCTGTGCCACAGACTCCTCCAGGAAACCGTTCAAGGTCTCAGCCAGGTAAGCAACACCGTTCTCCTGTTTCTCTAAGTTCTTGTAAAGGTCAAGATACTTTGCTACGGATTCGGGAGCAAATTCCTTCTCCAGGAGTTCTGCTTCTACGCCCTCTAAACCGATCTTGTCCATCTTATCCAGAGTGATGAATACGCTGTCGTAGCTCTCCTCAGGGAATCCGCTGTAAGCAGCCATAGCCTTTAAGATCTGACGATCGTTGATACGGATCTCAAATCCCTTGAAACCAAGCTTGCCAAGTGTAGTGGTAGTAGCTAAGATCAGCTCGATCTCTGCCAGATTGGAAGGCTCGCCCAGAATATCGATATCGCACTGAGTGAACTGACGGAAACGTCCCCTCTGAGGTCTGTCCGCACGCCATACGCTGCCCATCTGTAAGGACTTAAAAGGTGCAGGCAGATTTGCGGAGTTATTGGAATAATAACGAACGAGGGGAACTGTCAGATCGTAACGCATACCGAAGTCAACTACTTCCTCTTCGGTGGTAGCATCTGCTACGTTCAGTTTCTCGCCTCTCTTTAATACTTTGAAGATCAGCTTCTCATTGTCACCACCCTGCTTATTGGTCAGGTTTGCAATGTTCTCCATGCAGGGAGTCTCAATGGAAGTAAAACCAAACTTGCCGTAAGTCTCTTTGATAACGCCGATCACGTAGTCACGGATCTGCATCTCTTCCGGCAAAATATCTTTCATGCCTGTTACAGGCTTCTTGCTAAGTGCCATAACTGTACTTTCCTTCCGATTTTATCTAATATATGATACTTTTTTTCACTGGCAATGTCAATAAATAATAAACTCTCCCGAAGGATTCTTCGAGAGAGTTTTTGAGATCTTATTGGTTGATATGCAGGGATTCGGGACAATTCTCTTTCTTGATGTCCGCTTCCTTCGCACCGAAGCAGAAAGGATGGCTGGAATTGATGGTGATATCCATATCTGTCTTATCCATTACCAGAACGGAAGTCTCATCAACGGAGCCAAGGCCCAGGATACGATCGCCCTCACCTTTTAGGTGGAACTTGGCATTTCTGGTCACGATCTTCAGTGCACCGCTGTCGACACCTACCAGGTTTACTTCCTGACCGGTAAAGGTTGCGATCAGTCCGGCTTCCTCCATGCGGATCATACCGCCGGATGCACCGTTACTTCCTACCGCAGCATATTTGCTTCCGCTGCCTTTCATGATGATAGTACTGTTCTGGAACAGGATGTCCTGCATACCCTGCAGAGTTCCGATACCTGTTCCGGTATTTACTCGGAATTCCATATTTACCATTACATTCTGTATGCGGATCGGTATATCGCCTTCCCGACATCCGATACCGATACCATTGACGCTGGCTACGGAAATATCCAGGGATCCGCTGACCACCTCGATACCTGTACCGGTGGAATACTTGCCGCCGCCCAAAGCGATGGCATTGTCACCATCCACCTTGATGACCAGTTTACTGGAATGTCTCAACAAAATATTACCAACGGCTTCATCTTCGGAACAACCGATACCGTAGCAGGAATGTCCCTTTGCATCGATGTAGGTATCACCGTGACCGCCAAACTCCAGGGTCGCTCCTTCCGGGACATAGATACCCTTCTGGTTCAGGTAACAGTTGCCTTCTATCTTCAATTTCAGTTTGGATCCCTTGCCCAGTTCGATACAAGGCAGATCATCCACGGAATTCAATCGAACATCCTTCAGTACCAGCGTACAGTCCATACCGTCCTTGATCTTGATATGCATATCTGCGGTATAGTCATCATTACCCACGATACGAAGCACATCGTTGGAAACAGTCACACCGGTATACTCCTGCAGTGCAAGCTGTACCAGGGATAATTCTTTCACGGTGCTGGCCACGTAGATCTTTCTCTTACCTTCGGTGACGCCACGAATGTTCTCGGATACGATAGCCTTGCTGATATTGTCGTCGATCTTGCCCACGGCCACATAAGAAGGGCTGGCGGTGAGGAAGCCCTGAATGTAATCCACCTGCAGACGGATCACCATCTTTAACTCTTCCATGGTCTCGACGCCCTCAGCCAGAACACGGATGCCGTTTTCCTTTGCGAAGGTGATGATACTGTTCACAAAATACTGCTTCTTGGTATTTTTATCGATGTCAGCCACCAGAAGTCTGTCCAGCTTGATCACTTCGGGCTCGTACTTCAACAGGCTGTATGTATTGGAGCTTCCGCTTCCGAAGTCATCGATAGCGATCTCAAATCCTGCTGCCTGCTGTCTGCTCTTCAGAAGAGCCAGGGACTCGTCATCCATCTCACTCTGTTCGGTGATCTCCACAACGATTCGATTCATCCACTCGCCGTACTTCTCATACAGAACCTTGTAATCTTCATCTTTCAAGAGGTATCCGGGAATCGAATTTAAGAAGATCTTCGTATCTGCCTTGATAGACTTATCCTTCGCCAGGCGCTCCAGAACATTGCTGAAAGTCATACGCTCAATATCATACATTCTGTTATTGTTCTCTGCGTGTCTGAGCAAAGTCAAAGGAGAGAGCGAATACTTGGAATCTGCTCTCATCAAAGCTTCATACGCCACAATCTCGCCGCTCTTTGCGGAAACGATGGGCTGCAGAGCATAATTCAGACCATTGGAATCGATGATAGACAGTGCGATCTGCTCGCTCTCCTTATCCACCTCACTGATCTCTCTGTTATCCAGTGCAAAGTTATTCGCTTTACGACGGTTTTCTTTCTGCGCCAGTTTGGTCTGCAGCAGAGCATTTACCATCTGCTCCATAGACATATCAGCTGTGAGTTCATCCACTCTGGAAGCGAAATTCAATTCTACGGTGTATTCCTTGTTATCAAATGCAGGACAGTTCTTCACAGCCAGGGATAATTTCTCCTTAAACTGTACGATGGGCTGTTCATCCTGGCCTATGGTAGTCAATGCCACGATAAACTCATCACCACCTACACGTCCGGCAAATTCCTTGTCTTCCAGGCAATCCTGGATCAAACCTGCCAAGGTGGTGATAACCAGGTTACCTTCCGTATATCCGTACGCCTTGTTGATATTACCCAGATGCTCGATATCCAGGCTGACCATGCAGATGTTTCGCATCTCCACCAGTGCCTGCTTCTTGAGCAGATTCACCTCATCCAGGAAACCGCGCAGGTTATACAAGCCTGTGGTAGCATCCCAGATATCCTGGCTCTTCAGAATACGCTTCTTCTCATACATGCGGCGGTCAGCTTCCTCGATGGTCTCCATCTCGTGCTCACCGGGCAGATGTCTTGCAGTACCGTAGGAGATTCTTAAATTATCCTCCTCGAGCTGTCGGTTGATCTCATCGAACATGGCAAATAACTGTACGGTGGAATTGCCTTTACTCAGTACAGCGAACTCATCGCCGCCGTAACGGTACAGTCTGCAGCCGCGAAGAAGATTCTTCTTCATCACCTGTACCACGGTGACCAGAACTTCATCACCCTTCTGGTGACCGTATTTGTCGTTGATATTCTTAAAGTTATCTACATCGATCATGGAAAGATGATAACTCTTCGCTCTCATCTCCTCCAGGTCATAGTTCATGTTGTGACGATTCATCAGGTGGGTCAGGGCATCTCTCTTATACATGAGCATGATCATGTAATAGTAATATACACATGCGCCGACTGCAAAAGCGTTATCCATCAGATGTACGCCGTCGTAGTTATATTCCAGATAAGCGGCTACTGCGATAGCCATAAGGATCAGCAGGACGATCAGCTGTTCAATGGAGTCACTGATCTCGGAATGCCACAGCGCCAGGCCCATGAATACCACCAACAGAACCACCATCCACGCATAGGGGATCACAACACCCATCTTGCGGATATAGGTTCCATCCTCCAGAACCGTGAAATACAATCCCGTCCAGACACTGGTCAGACACAGTATCGTATTCACACCCTGCAACACCCACAGGGACCTCATGAGGACCTTCTTACGGCCGTGCAGGAAAATACTGATCCAGATCACCGTAAGCAAGGGACACAAGATCGCCTTGCACACATCTCCCATCAGAGTCGAATCGATGGGAATGACCTGAGCGATCGGAAGATCACCGTCAAAAAGTGTCAACACCGAAGCTGCAAGCATCGTCAGATAGAACTTGATACGCACGCGCACTTCAAAGGATTTATCTTTATAGATCAGGAATACAGTGATAAGCAAAAGATAGACCACTAAGTAATGGCTGTTCAGAACCGATGTCTGCATGATCCGATGCTCCTTTCTTTGGATAGTATTAGTGATATTATATACTTTTTCGTGGTTTTTGGCAAACAAATTGTTGACAATATTCAGGCAATATATATGAAAAGTGGCCCCGAAGATCGGGGCCACCGCTGATGAGGTTTATGCTCAAGAAAGAATGGGATGCACTCCTTCATTGTGCCGATAAAAACAAAAAAGAAGTCCGCCTCGGATGAAGCGAACTTCCTTGTTCTCTAAGTTCAATATAGCACTTTTTGTGCGAAATGCAAGAGTAAATTTAAGAAACTTTCTTTTGCCACTAACATAAGCCCAATACTTAAGAATCAATATAGTTGCTTAAAGAATCTTTAACCTGTGGATGTTTACCCCTGCCTCCGGGACAGTATACTGATCATATCCGTGATATCAAAACAACAGCCTGCAGCATTACAGATCGCAATGATAAAGAAAAGAAGCTCAATCTTCTCCCCTCCAAAAGCTATTGAAAAATAGATTTCTTGGATCACCACTGATTCTTGTGGTTCTGCGGTGCAGGTGTCCGAACCTTCTCAGTTGCCTTTGTATCATTATCTCATATATTTGCATTGTAGTAAAGAGTTCCACAATCTCTGCGTGGCTTGACGCATAAGTAGCATCTGATTAACTTTACTGGCATTTGAAAAGGAGTCCAAATGGACTCCTTCTCAAAATAAGGTATAGCATACGTCTATTCACTCATACTTATTGAAATATACTCCAGAATTATTTCGGCATTATATTTCCCTGACCATTATCATTCAAATGAAAAATGCCTTTCCCAAATAAGCGCACATCTGCAATATAAGCACCTACAACGAAAACGATGAACAATAATATACCAACAAGGGCATGCAGATGCCAATTTCCCCCTAAAGAAATAAACAGGAAAAGCAATCCAACTGCATACATAATGGATGCTACAAAACGCTCTATCGCCCGAACAATGATATATTTAGATGAATCATATGGTGCTCTGGATTGCGATACCATTCCGTAAATCGCCATTCCGGCACAGATGAACTTAACCAACAGTTCATAACCAAGGTTTAATTCAAAATCACTCTTAACGATAGCAGAAATAATACCACCAAACATTATGCACATAATATAAACCGAGACATTGGAAACCAATATCGTACACAAGAAATTCAAAGCCGTTCCTACCCTTGGGAATAGTGTCGTAACCCCAAACACCACAGTGAGAATAATCACAGCGAAAGCAAGATAATTCAAAAATCCCCCACCTGGTACAAGTACCAGATTACATTGAGACAGAACGAACGCAAGAATAAGTGATAAAGAAATCTGCGCAAATATAATAGCACTGGTGCATATGAGCAGCACCAACCATGCGATCAACACAGTGATCACGACAAGAAAAAGGCCCATAGATAATAGTGTGAAAATCATAATATCTCCTCTCCTTTATTTAGCATATTTTAAATATTCACTAATCGTTATATTAAATTGTGATTTGAACTCGTACTTAAGTCTATTCGTTAAATATATGCAAACCATCCGTCTATCAACATCAGATAAAGTCGCATAGTTTCTTTCCATTACAAGTGCGATTAACTCCATTGGAGCAGGTGCGTTCTGCGCAAATATGCCAAGACCCGATTGCTCGACATGATTCATCGTCAATCCCGCATTACCCGCAGTTGCAGATATTATTTCCCCTGTTTCAGCCGTTTCTATAATCTGATCGATATAATCATAATATTCCTTTTCTTTTTCTTGCATCTTTTCGGCCACTACTAAACCATCTTTTAACAAATCCAGCATAGCATCAAAATACTTTCCACCAACTGGGCTGAATCCCGTGATTAACTGAATACTATCTAGCAATGTCTCCGATTTTCTAATCAGATTATCTTCATTTTTCATTTCATTACAATAGTGCGCCGCTCGTGCAATTGTCATTGCCAATGCAACTGCCTTACTACTATCAGTTATTTTATTAAAGACATTTTCTGATGCATTTTGAAGAAACTTATTGGAATCGACCTTTTCCATAGCTCCTCGTTTTCTTAGTATATAAGCAAGCGTTTCTCCATAATCAAAGCCAGTTTCTGAATGCTCATAGTACATAAATTTAAGCGGAACAAAATCCGGTATGTTCTCAGACTCTGCATATGCCAATCCCACCTCTGCAACATTCTGCATCACATCAAATGTCTTACTTATTACGTCATCTGCCTTGTGCCAAGCCTCATCAGCATTATCTTCTGTTCCAAGCAAACCTAAGAATCCAAATACAGCCGGCGCATAATCTTGTGTCCGATATAAAACATAATACTTCCTGGCTTTTTCCTTCTCTTTATTATCTTTTAATTCATCGTAGCACGTCTTTTCTCCGTTCTTCCAAATGTTAACAAAACGATCCAAAGTGATATCTCTATCACTCATTTCAAAACCACAAGAACAGGTGATGGTAACAAATTGTTTTTCTTGCTTGACAGTATACTCATGTGGCATATAACATGAATTATTTCCTTTTATCCACCAAATTCTTTCTTCAAAATCGTCCTTTTCAACACCTAAAATAGCAGTATTTGTTCCATCATCCGGATGATATGCTTCC
>JAKSRX010000080.1 GCA_024403365.1 Acetatifactor sp.
CGAGGGGCTTTTGCGAAAACACCAGAAAACGTCCAACTGAATAGTGCGCCCCTGGTGGCTGCGCGAGGCCATTGAAAAGCGGTGTCCCCGGTGGTGGCGCAGGCCCATTGAAGAGAATGCCCGGAGGCTGCACGGGTCCCCAAGGAGAAACTATGTCCCGGGAGGCTGAAAACAGCAGGATAGTACATAGACATATGGGGGAGGAGTGGTATATAGTGGTAGTAGAATATTTGGCAGAGAGGTGCGTTATGGATAGTGCGAATTTCAGCAGGCCGATAGATTTGAAAAAGATCAGGGTGGAGGATGCTTTCTGGGGGAGAGAGCAGGAACTGGTGAGAACCGAGGTGATCCCTTATCAGTGGGAAGCGTTGAATGACAGAGTGAAGGATGCGGCTCCCAGTTACTGTATGCGTAATTTCAAAACCGCAGGCAGAATGATGCGAGAGAAGAAGAGTAAGGGCGCGGCGTTCAAGGAGCCTTCTTTTACTTTCCGTGGATGGGAGATGCTGCCGGAGGATCCTAAGAATCCCGATCCGGATTCCTTCTATGGATTCCTGTTTCAGGACAGTGATTTCTCCAAGTGGATCGAGGCGGTAGGTTATTCCCTGATCAATCATCCGGATGCAGCGTTGGAGCAGACTGCAGATGAAGCCATCGACATTGTATGTGCGGCTCAGGCAGAGAACGGTTATCTGGATACGTATTATATTATCAATGGTATGGACAGGATCTTTACGAACCTGAGAGATCATCATGAACTGTATTGTTTCGGACATTTGACAGAGGGTGCTATTGCATATTTCCAGGCTACCGGCAAGGACAAACTGCTGAATGCGGCAAAGCGTTATGCGGATTTTATCTTTAGCAAGTTTGGTCCCGAGGAAGGAAAGTTAAAGGGCTATCCCGGACATGAGATCGCAGAGATGGCATTGGCAAAATTGTATGAGGTCACCGGGGAGGAGAAGTACCTGCAGTTGGGTAAGTTTTTCCTGGATATGCGCGGTACCAGACCTTACTATTTTGATGCAGAGGAAAAGTCCAGAAATGCTTACGAGGGAAGACCTTATCGTGAGCCGAATCCCGAGGAAGTGAGACATTTCTATCATCAGGCCTTTGCTCCCGTCAGAGAGCAGGCGGAGGCAGTAGGTCATGCGGTGCGTGCGGTCTATCTGTACAGCGGTATGGCAGACGTTGCCAGACTCACAGGCGACGAGGCCATGTTTGCAGCCTGTGAGAAACTTTGGAAGAATATTACCGAGAAGAAGTTATATATTACCGGCGGTATCGGTGGAACTCATGTGGGCGAATCTTTCTCCCATGAGTATGATCTGCCCAATGACACAGCTTACTCCGAGACCTGTGCGGCTATCGGACTGGCTTTCTTTGCCAGAAGAATGCTGGAGATCAAGGCAGACAACAAGTATGCGGACGTAATGGAACAGGCATTGTACAACACCGTGCTTGCAGGTATGGCGCTGGACGGCAAGAGCTTCTTCTACGTAAATCCTCTGAGCGTAGTGCCTGAGGATTGCAAGAAGGACGCTCGTAAGTTCCATGTGAAGAGCGTGAGACAGAAGTGGTTCGGCTGCGCATGCTGTCCTCCCAACATTGCTAGAATCGTAAGCAGTGTAGGGGCATATGCATACACGGAGAAAGAAGATACTTTGTTTACCCATCTGTATATGGGCAGTGAGATGCAGTTTACCTTAAACGGTACCGAGGCTGTGCTTTCCATGGAGAGCAATTTCCCCTGGGAGGGTAAGGTAAAGGCGAGCCTTCGCATGGCAGAAACTGCAAAGGGTACCTTGGCATTCCGCCTGCCCGGCTGGTGCAAACAGTATACCTATCAGGCACCGGAAGGTGTTGCTGCAGAGGTGAAGGATGGCTATCTGTATCTTACCGGCACCTGGAAAGACGGCGATGTGGTATCTCTTGATTTCCCTATGGAAGTGCGCTGCATCGTTGCAAATACACAGGTCAGAGAAGATATGGGCAAGGTGGCATTTACCCGCGGCCCCATCACTTACTGTCTGGAGGAAGTTGATAACGGCAAGGACCTGCATCTGCTGAAGGTGGACAGAAGCAAACTGAGCCAGATCCTTGTGGAGAAGAATACGGAATTGGGTCATGAGATCTGCGTGCTGAAAGTACCCGGAATGAGAGAAGCGAAGAGTGCATTTACTTCTCTGTATGCGGAATATGTGCCGGGATCCACGGAAGATGTGACCTTGACCTTTGTTCCCTACTATGCATGGAACAACCGAGGCGAAGGCGAGATGCGCGTCTGGGTGGAGTAGTTTCAACAGAAAAAAGGACAATAAAAAACGCGCTCTGGGGCGCGTTTTTTTGTTTGGTTTATTCACCGAAGAGAGGAGTGGAGAAGTAACGCTCTGCGGTGTCGGGAAGAACGGTGACCACCGTCTTGCCGGGACCTAATTTCTTGGCAAGCTTTAACGCAGCAGCTACATTGGTGCCGCTGGAGATACCGCACATCAGGCCTTCTTCACGAGCCAGACGCTTGGAGGTCTCCAAAGCTTCCTCGTCGGTAATGATGCAGATCTCATCATAAATATTGGTATTCAGAATATCAGGGATGATACCGTCGCCGATACCCATCTGTAAGTGGGTGCCGATGGAACCGCCTGCCAGGATGGCAGCATTCTCGGGTTCGATGGCCCAGATCTCCAGGTCGGGATTGCTTTCCTTCAGTACTTCACCGATGCCGGTGATGGTGCCTCCGGTACCGATACCGGAACAGAATCCGTGGATGGGACCGCCTACCTGTTCCAGGATCTCCAGAGCAGTGTTGTTTTTGTGTGCCATGACATTGTTGATATTGGCGAACTGCTGGGGAACGAAGACCTTGGGATCTTTCTTTGCCATGCGAAGTGCAGTCTGAAGACATTCGTCGATGCAGGCTCCGATGTCGCCGGCGTCGTGGATCAGCAGAACTTTCGCACCGTAGTGGCGAACCAACTTTCTGCGCTCTTCGCTGACAGAGTCGGGCATGATGATGATGGTCTTGTAACCTTTGACCGCACCGACAAGTGCAAGGCCGATGCCCTGGTTGCCGCTGGTGGGCTCCACGATGATGGAATCCTGGTCGATCAGTCCTTCTTTCTCAGCCTGTAAGAGCATGTTGTAAGCGGTACGGGTCTTGATGGAGCCGCCCACATTCAGTGCCTCGAATTTTACCAGGATTTCAGCGCTGTCCGGCTCAGCCATTTTGTTCAGGCGGATCATAGGAGTGTTGCCCATTGCCTGCAGAATGTTGTCGTAGATCATATTTCTTCTCCGTTTCTATATTGGATAGGTTTATCTTATGCCTGTCAGGGTAAAAGTTTCTGCATTATAGATTTTCGCGGATACGGATGTCGACAGCTACGTAATTCTGCTCCTTCTCGGGAAGTTCGCCGGTGGTCAGATAGGTGAAGAGCAGGGACAAGGGCTTGCTGCCCTGATGTCTGGGCTGCTGGCAGATGACTGCAGCAATGGTGCCCTTCTTCATCAGTTCCTTTGTGGTGGGAACCAGGTCATATGCAATGATGCACATGTCCTTCTGACGTCCCAGAGATTTCACACTGCGGCAGCCGCCGTAGACGCCGCCTGCGGTAAAGAATAAGGCGTTGATCTCGGGATGAGCGGTGAGGAGTTTGGTGGTCTTCTCGTAGCTTTCGATCTCATCATCGTGTACTTCGATGATGTCTGTGATATGGATGCTGTTTCTGTATTTCTTCAAAGTATCGGTAAAGCCTGCGATACGCTCGGTGTGACAGAGAATGTCGGAGGAACCGGTGACGATACCGATGTGGATGTCGCCCTTGGTCATCAGCTGCATCAGACCTGCTGCGGTTGCACCGCTCTTGGTATAGTTGCTGCCTACGTAGGCGATACGCTTGGAATTCTCAATGTCTGTATTCAAAGTTACCACGGGGATACCCATGTCGAAGAGTTCGTTGATACGCTTTCTGATGCGCTCGTCGTTGTGAGGCGCCAGTGCGATGCCGTTCACTTCCTCCTCCAACAGCTCGTCGATAGCCTTCAGCTGTTCCTCTACGCCGTAGGAGATCTGCTTGGTGATGACGGTGCAGTTGTAGCCCGCCAGCTCCTCAGCCTTGCTGTTGACGCCGTCCAGAACATCGATGTAGAAAGGGTTCTCCGGAGAGAACAGGATGACGCCCAGTTTCAGTCTGCGCTTCTGGGCAGCCAGTACCAGACCTGCCACGTTGGGCTTGTAATCCAGTTCCTTGGCGATTTTTTCTATTTTCTCTGCAGTGGCGGGATTGACGCTTCCTCTGTGATTCAGAACACGGTCGACTGTTCCGCGGGATACGCCTGCCAATGCTGCGATCTCTTTAATAGTAGCCATTTTCTTCCTCCCTCATAAGTGATAGAAAAGGGTGCTTTTAACATACCATACAGTATCACAGAAAGAGCAAAAAAGCAATGAAATACGACTTGATTTTTTCTGAAAATACAAGTATGATAAATACAAAGCGTGCTCGAACACAAAAAGGAACTGCGACACTTGCGGATCCGGGCTTGCGAGCACGGAAAACATGGAGGTAAAAATATGTTTTACATTGGTATTGATTTAGGTACATCAGCTGTAAAACTTCTGCTGATGGACAGTGAAGGCAAGATCGTTAATATCGTTTCCAGAGAGTACCCTCTGTACTTCCCTCATCCCGGTTGGTCCGAGCAGAAGCCCGAGGATTGGTACGCTCAGACTATGGATGGTATCAAGGAACTGATCGCAGGCGTTGACAAGAGTCAGGTTGCAGGCATCAGCTTCGGCGGCCAGATGCATGGTCTTGTTATCCTGGACAAGGATGACAACGTAATTCGTCCCGCTATCCTTTGGAACGACGGACGTACCACAGAGGAGACTGATTATCTGAATACCGTGATCGGCAAGGCTAAGCTTTCCGAGTACACCGCAAATATCGCATTTGCAGGTTTCACCGCTCCCAAGATCCTTTGGGTAAAGAATAAGGAGCCCGAGAACTTTGCTAAGATCGCAAAGATCATGCTTCCTAAGGACTATATCGCATACAAGCTCACCGGTGTTCATTGTACCGATGTTTCCGATGCTTCCGGTATGCTGGTATTTGATGTTAAGAACCGTAAGTGGTCCAAGGAGATGTGCGACATCTGCGGCATCACCGAAGATCAGCTTGCTAAGTGCTATGAGTCTTACGAGTGTGTAGGTACCGTTCTTCCCGAGATCGCAGCAGAACTTGGTATCCCCGCAACCTGTAAGGTAGCAGCAGGCGCAGGCGACAACGCTGCAGCTGCAGTTGGTACCGGTACCGTAGGCGACAATATGTGTAATATTTCCCTGGGAACCAGCGGAACCATCTTCATCTCTTCCAAGAACTTTGGCGTAGACAAGTTCAACGCACTGCACAGCTTCGCACATGCAGACGGCAGCTACCATCTCATGGGCTGCATGCTTTCCGCAGCAAGCTGCAACAAGTGGTGGATGGATGAAATTATCAAGACTAAGGATTATCCCGCAGAGCAGAAGAATATCACCAAGCTTGGTGAGAACCATGTATACTTCCTTCCTTACCTGATGGGTGAGCGTTCTCCTCACAACAACCCTAACGCAAGAGCAACCTTCATCGGTATGACCATGGATACTACCAGAGAAGATATGACTCAGGCAGTTCTTGAGGGTGTTGCATTCGCACTTCGTGATTCTTTGGAAGTTGCTAAGAGCCTTGGCATCGACTTAAAGAGAACCAAGATCTGCGGCGGCGGCGCTAAGAGCCCTCTGTGGAAGAAGATCGTAGCTAACGTTCTTAACCTCAAGGTTGATGTTATCGAGTCTGAGGAAGGCCCTGCAATGGGTGGTGCTATGCTGGCAGCAGTTGCTAACGGCGAGTACGCTTCCGTAGAAGAGATCGCAGGCAAGGTCGTTAAGATCATCGACACCGTTGAGCCCGATCCCGAACTCGTTGCTAAGTACGAGGCACGTTACAACCAGTTCAAGCAGATCTACCCTACCTGCAAGGAACTGTTTGACGCTATCCAGTAATTTACCGGCGTGATGAATAACTCGCTTGCGGCATAGACGACAAATTCACAAACTCGTCGGTATATGTACATGCATTTGATTTTCGACACGCTTGCGCTTAGGGCGCGACGCAGCGGTACGTAAGGTTTCAAAGTACGAAACCTAAGTACCGGCGTCTTGCATAGTCGAAAATCAAACAACATGTACCTCCCCGACTCGAGTTCCATCAATAATGTAGATATTCAGCTACCTCGAGACCGAGGGTGCGATATGTACCTCTGACCGACCGTGCGGAACGCCGGCGCTTAGCGACCGTACTGTGGTCGCTTACGCGTCCGCTGCGTGGAGCCCCGAGCGAGAGCGTGTCGGAAGAGGTATATATCGTATCTCACGGGCGAGTTAGCATAAAAACCACAACATAGAAAGGAACGATCCACCATGAAAATTTATTCTGTAAATGATCCTGAATTCCGTGAGTATGGCCGTGTGATCAACAATGTTGATTTCACAGAGCTGGTTGAGGCAATGAAGAAGACTCCCTGCCCCGAAGGCGTTGTTTATGAGCCTTCCATCGCTGAGCTGGAAGCACTTCCCGTTTATGATCAGCTTTCCGCTATCACCTATGGTGAGATGCCTATCCAGATCGGATACTGCAACGGTCACAACTCCAAGCTGAACGCTCTTGAGTATCATAGAGATTCCGAGATCAACGTAGCAGCTACCGATGCTATCCTGATGCTGGCTTTGATGAAGGATGTACAGCCTGACTTCACACTTGACACTGCAACCGTAAAGGCATTCCTTGTACCTGCAGGCACCGCTGTTGAAGTATTCGCTACCACTCTTCACTATGCTCCCTGCGGCGTTGACAACAACGGCTTCCAGGTAACCATCGTACTTCCCAAGGGAACCAACTATCCTCTGAAGGTTGCTAGACCTCGTGCTACCGGCACAACAACCACCAACGAGGATTGCCTGATCACCGCAACCAACAAGTGGCTCATCGGACACGCTGAGGGCGGTCTTGACGAGGGCAGCTTCCTTGGTCTGAAGGGCAAGAACCTGGATCTCAACGACTAATATTTTTGTTGAGAATTCCAAAAGAAAACTGTGGAAGATTTTATCAGAAACAGTTATAATGTAAATGAAGTTATAGCGTCCACAAAGACGCTTTAATGAATAAGGTATTATATTTTAGGAGGATTATCACATGAACAATTTACCTCAGGTAAAAATTGGTATCGTTGGTGTATCTCGTGACTGCTTCCCTGCATCCCTGACCATCAACAGAAGAGCAGCTTTGGTTAAAGCTTATACCACAAAATACGGCGCCGAGGATATCTATGAATGTCCAGTCTGTATCGTTGAGAGCGAGATCCATATGGTTCAGGCTCTTGAAGATGTAAAGGCAGCAGGCTGCAACGCAATCGTTGTATATCTTGGAAACTTCGGACCAGAAATTTCTGAGACTCTTCTTGCAAAACATTTTGATGGACCAGCTATGTTTGTTGCAGCAGCTGAGGAGAGCGGCGATGATCTGGTACAGGGTCGTGGAGATGCTTACTGTGGTATGCTGAATGCAAGCTACAACCTGAAGCTTCGTAACGTTAAGGCATACATCCCTGAGTATCCTGTAGGAACCGCTGAAGAGTGTGCAGACATGATCAACGAGTTCGTTCCTATCGCTAGAGCAATCATCGGACTTTCCGATCTGAAGATCATTTCCTTCGGTCCTCGTCCTCTCAACTTCCTTGCATGTAACGCTCCTATCAAGCAGCTTTACAACCTTGGTGTTGAGATCGAAGAGAACTCCGAGCTTGACCTGTTCGAAGCATTCAACAAGCATGCCGGCGACGCTAGAATCCCTGCAAAGGTTGCTGAGATGGCAGCTGAGCTTGGCGCTGGTAACAAGAAGCCCGAAGTACTTGAGAAGCTGGCTCAGTACGAGCTGACCCTTCTTGACTGGGTTGAGGAGCACAGAGGCTACAGAAAGTACGTTGCAATCGCTGGTAAGTGCTGGCCTGCATTCCAGACTCAGTTCGGTTTCGTACCTTGCTACGTTAACTCCCGTCTCACCGGTATGGGCATCCCCGTATCTTGTGAGGTTGATATCTACGGATGTCTCTCCGAGTTCATCGGTACCTGCGTATCTCAGGATGCTGTAACTCTGCTTGACATCAACAACTCCGTACCTGCTGATATGTACAAAGAGTCTATCGAAGGCAAGTTCCCTTACACTCATAAGGATACCTTCATGGGCTTCCACTGCGGTAATACCTGCTCCAAGAAGCTGGCATTCTGCGAGATGAAGTATCAGAAGATCATGGCTAGAGCACTTCCTATCGAGGTTACCAACGGAACCCTTGAAGGTGACATCGCTCCCGGCAAGATCACTTTCTATCGTCTGCAGTCTACCGCTGATTGCAAGCTTCGTGCTTACATCGCAGAGGGTGAAGTTCTTGACGTAAGAACCAAGTCCTTCGGTGCTATCGGCGTATTCGCTATTCCTGAGATGGGACGTTTCTATCGTCACGTACTGATCGAGAAGAACTACCCTCACCATGGTGCAGTAGCATTCGGTCACTTCGGAAAGGCTCTGTTCGAGGTTATGAAGTACATCGGTGTTCCCGTAGAAGACCTGAACTACAACCAGCCTAAGTCTCTTCCTTACCCCACCGAGAATCCCTGGGCTTAATTAGAAGAGAACCGCACATTGTGCGAATGTAATATTTTAAAATAGCGGTGCAGTTTCTTCGGAGACTGCACCGTTTCACATTGAGGAAATAAGAATGTATCGTAACAAGTATTTTGAAGGTGAAAAACACGATTTTGAGGAATTGAAAGAGATCGTTCATATATTGCGTGATCCGAAGGAGGGCTGCTCCTGGGATTCCGTGCAGACCCACGAGTCCATGATCAAATGCCTCACGGACGAGAGTGAGGAAGTGGTCCAGGCCATCAACAATAAAGATGATGAGAACCTTTGCGAAGAACTGGGCGATGTGCTTTTGCAGGTGCTGCTGCATGCGGAGATCGCCATGGATCGCGGTGCTTTTACCTGGGACGATATCGTACAGATGTTGTCCGACAAACTGATCCGTCGTCACCCCCATGTGTTCGGCGACGAGCCCAGACCGGAGAATCCGGAGGAAGCACTGGCGCTCTGGAAAAAAGTGAAAGAGATCGAGAAGAGTAGGAAGAATGGTTAATCGCTATTACTATGATCGTTTGAATAAAGAAGGCCAGAGAGTCTACTACGCCATCAGGGAAGGGTTGCTTAACTTAAAAGACAGTATTCAGGTACCCAGAGTGGATGGCAGCCTGCTGGCCGAGATCTATTTCTGCATTCGTATGGATTGTCCGGAGATCTTCTATACCGTTACCTATTCCTATCGGTATTTTGATAACTCCACCTTTATGGATCTGTTCCCCGTTTACCTGTTCCACAAGGACAAGATCAAAGAACATCGAAAGGCCATGGAGGCGAGAGTGAAGAAGATCGCCCGTCAGGCAGAAGAATTGCAGGAGAAGGAGAAACTGCT
>JAKSRX010000081.1 GCA_024403365.1 Acetatifactor sp.
AACCCTCGCGCCGCTATTAACGACCTGCACCCTTTCCAGGGGTGTCCCTTCGACCACTTGGGTACTTCTCCAAAGTAGTAGATTCATACAAATCTCTATGTACTTCTTCGCGGGGCAAAACACATATTTGAACGGAGAGGGTGGGATTCGAACCCACGCGCCCTTGCGGACAAACGGTTTTCAAGACCGCCTCGTTATGACCACTTCGATATCTCTCCAAGCGTTCCGTTGTTTCAAACGGCAAGTGTTATTCTAGCAAAAAGAGATTTCGATGTCAACATCTTTTTCCAAAAAATTTCAAACAAATGTTATCCACAAATCGGAGCATTCATTGTTACTATTTCCCCAAGAAGAGTTCGGCAATGTGGATATCTTCCGGAGTGGTGATCTTAATATTACGATAGGAGCTCTCGGTCAGCTTCACAGGACGATCCGTGTACAGTTCCACCACACTTGCATCATCGGTCACCGCGATCCTTTCCTTGCCGACAGCTTTCGCCTCTGCCTGCATTTTTGCATACGCAGCGGTGATCAGTTCCGTATCAAAGACCTGGGGAGTCTGGATCAGCCACACTCTTCTGCGGTCCGGAGTACTGGCTGCACAGCCGTTATCATCAGATAGTTTTACGGTATCTTTTGAAGGAACTGCTGCCACGCAGGCATGAAACTCCTGTACGTCTGCATAGGTATTTGCGATGATCTCCTCATTTAAGAAAGGTCTCGCACCATCATGGATAAAGAGATAGCCGTCGGTATTCGGAGTCTTCAATACCCCTTCCGCAATAGCCTGCACCGCATTGGCAACGGATTCCCAGCGTTCACTGCCCCCGGCCACTACCGCATTCACTTTGCTGAAGCCGTACTTTTCCACGATCTCTTCCTTCACATAAGGAATGTCTGCCTCACCGGTGACCAACACACAGTCATCAATGATCTCTGAGACCTCCACTGCATGCAAAGCATACCAGATCAGGGGCTTGTCCTGCAGCATCATAAATTGTTTTGCTGTTGCACTGTTCATTCTTTTGCCGCTGCCGGCTGCAAGAACAATAGCTGTACATCTCTTCTTCATTCAGTCAGAACCTTTCGGATTATGTTACAGTTGCAGATTGGGCACTGCGTTTAAGTCATAACCGTGACGCACGCCTTTCTGATATTCATAGTATCCGGCCACGCCGATCATTGCCGCATTATCGGTGCAATAGATGGGGGAAGGATGGTAAAAGGTGATCTTTCTCTTGGCGCACTCTTTTTCAAATGCAGCTCTCAGGGAAGAATTGGAAGCCACTCCACCTGCGATGGCAAACTTGTTGAATCCAAACGCCTTCACCGCATGAAGGGAATGCTCTACCAATACGTCAATGACTGCCTTCTGGAAAGAGGCTGCCACATCCGCCTGGTTCACTTCCTCGCCCTTCATCTGACAGGAATTCAGATAATTCAAGACTGCGGATTTCAAGCCGCTGAAACTGAAGTCATACTCATTCTCTGCCACCTTGGCTCTGGGGAAGGATATCGCATCAGGATTGCCCTCTTTTGCCAGCTTATCGATCTTGGGACCGCCGGGATATCCAAGGCCGATGGCGCGGGCTACCTTGTCAAAAGCTTCTCCCGCAGCGTCATCTCTGGTACGACCGATGATCTCATACTCTCCGTAATCCTTTACCACCACGAGATGA
This sequence comes from Acetatifactor sp., assembly GCA_024403365.1. Classification (GTDB taxonomy): domain Bacteria; phylum Bacillota; class Clostridia; order Lachnospirales; family Lachnospiraceae; genus Acetatifactor. The sequence continues at coordinate 1,680 of JAKSRX010000081.1, forward strand.
GAATGTCCGCCGGATGCCACAAGGCATACGAAAGGGGGCTCCAGATCGGGATGCTCGATATAGTTGGCGCTGATATGACCACTGATATGATGCACGCCTACCAGGGGAATGCCTGTAGCGAAACTGATGGCCTTCGCCTCAGCTACACCTACCAGCAAAGCACCCACAAGACCGGGGCCGTAAGTCACTGCGATACCATCGATATCCTGCAGCGTGACCTCTGCGTCTTCCAGGGCTTTCTCGATCACCTGATTGATCTTCTCAATATGTTTTCTGGATGCGATCTCAGGCACTACTCCGCCGAACTGGGTATGCAGTGCGATCTGGGTATAGATCTCATTGGACAGGATCTCTCTGCCGTTTTTCACCACTGCTGCCGCTGTCTCGTCACAGGAGCTTTCAATTGCCAGGATCAAAACATCATCTGCTTGTTTCATAACTATTCTTCCTCGTCTAAGGTATCGCCACGTTTTTTTCTACGCAAAAAACGCGCCATGTCGTCAGAATGCATTCAAAATGAAACTTCGTTTCACTGGCATTCTTCCTCAAAGTTCAATTCCTTGGTCCTTCCGTCCTTTGCCGCGATGGCTCCGGGGAAGATCTTTCTCACTTCTCCCATAAACTCCTCGGGATGATTCAGGGAGGGGCTGTAATGAGTCAGCCAAAGCTCCGGCACATCTGCCGCTCTGGCGATCTTGGCTGCCTCGTACATAGTCATATGTTTATTCTCTTTCGCCTTGTCCAGTTTGTCGGCTTCACCGTACATTCCTTCCAGGATCAGGATATCGGAACCCACTGCATTATTGACGATAGATTCGGTGGGACGGGTGTCGGTACAATATGTGACCTTCAAGCCCTTTCTGTCGGCTCCCAGCACCATATCGGGAGTGTACTTCTTACCATCTTCCTCTATGATCTCGCCCTTCTGAAGTTTGCTCCAGAATTTCATGGGGATTCCCTGCTCCAACGCACGGTCTTTATCAAATCTTCCCACTCTGTCTACCATACAGCTGTATCCGTAACAGAGTACGCTGTGATTCACACGGAATGCTTTCAAGCGGAATCCGTCAAAAGCAAATTCCTGCTCATTCTCCGTGATCTCCACGCAGTTGATCTCGAAGGGCAGTTCCGGAGCGATGGTTCTCAGTGCATTAACCACCCTGGTCAATCCCTTGGGACCGATCAAAAGCAAAGGCTCTGTTCTCTCTGCATTACCCATGGTGAGCAGCATGCCGGGAAGTCCGCTGATGTGGTCGGCATGATAGTGGGTAAAACAAATAATATCGATGGGCTTGGGGCTCCATCCCTTCTCACGCAGAGCGATCTGGGTTCCCTCGCCGCAGTCGATCAATATACTCTTTCCGTTATAACGCAGCATCAGCGCCGTAAGCCATCTGTAAGGCAACGGCATCATTCCGCCTGTTCCAAGCAAGCTGACATCCAGCATAACTCTCTCCTTGTGTCTCTTTTATCTTCGCCACATGATCATGGCATCCTCCGTGGGAAACTCGTAAAACCGGGGTCTGATCCCTTCGGAGACAAAATCATATTTTTCATACAGTCGGATCGCAGGAATATTGGACACTCTGACTTCCAAAGTGAAAGCCTCCACGCCTTCCTCCTTACCCATTCTCAGGGTCTCCTGCATCAGCCGATCTGCGATCTGCTGTCTTCGATAGGCAGGTGCCACAAAGACATGATCGATGTCGGCCTCCCCGCCAAGATTGGTATAGCCGCAGAAGCCGGCGATCTTTCCGTCCGCTACTGCAACCAGATATCTGCAATAAGAATGTGTCAGCAGATCTCGAAAGCTCTTTTCCGACCAGGGTTGTGAAAAACATTCCTGCTCGATCAGGGCCAGTTCTGCTGCGTCACCTTCCTCTAAAGGTCTGATCGTGATCATTGTGCACTCTCCGCTGCTTTCACCTTCTCATCCTGCTCCTGCTCTGCCTGGCTCTTGCGCAGATACTCGGGCTGATGATCTCTTGCATCCACCACTTTGCCCTGAGCAAAATATACCGCTCCCAGAGCAGCTACACTGGCTGCACGCTGACGGTTATTTCCCGCAGGAGCAAAAGAAAAACTTACCTGCAGCAAATCACGGATCAGATTCTGATACACAGGTACTCCGTCTCCCAGAAAGATCACGGGGCGTCCCATTGCATTCAGTTTCTCGATCAGCGCCTTGATGTCGCAGGCGTCCTGCTCCATCACAGCCTTCATCACGAAGGTCTCCTGTTCTGCCACAAATTCATACACACCGGTGTATACCTGACCGCGTCTGGCATCCATGATGGGGCAGATGAGTCTGTCCGAACCCCAGAGATTCCAAGCCAGTCCTTCCAGGGTAGGCACTTCGATCAAAGGTTTTTTCAGAGCGAGACCCAAGCCTTTTGCGGTAGCGGAGCCGATACGGAGTCCGGTAAAGGATCCGGGACCTGCCGCAATGGCGATGGCATCAATGGTGCTCATATCCAGTTCGATCATATTCTTCAGTTCATCCAGCATGGGAAGCAGTGTCTGAGAATGTGTCTTCTTATAATCTGTGGTATATTCCGCCAGAAGCACATTGTCTTCCATGATTGCTACACTTGCTACCAGTCCTGAACTGTCCATTCCAAGTATTTTCATACTATAACCTCTTGTTTTTGTCACGATCGCATATGGATCGCGGCGGTTTGTAGAATTCCTATTTCACTTTACACTATCTATTTACTCTGCGTACGGTGATCTTACGATAATCAAATCCCTGTTCCAGATCCTTCTCAATGACGATCTCCGTGTAATTGTCCGGCAGGATCTCCTCGATCAGATTCGCCCACTCGATGAGGCAAGCGCCTTCTCCGTAAAAGCAATCCTCGTAGCCGATCTCATCCATCTCCTCCACATCAGCGATGCGGTAGACATCAAAATGATAGAAGGGCATTCTTCCCTCCTGATAGATCTGCAGGATGGTGAAGGTCGGACTGTTCACCGGTCCATCGATTCCCAGACCTTTGGCAAATCCCTGGGTAAAGACGGTTTTGCCCACGCCCAGATCACCGATCAGGGTGTATACTGCCCCGGGTTCGGTAATAAGGCTTAATGCCTTTCCCAAGGCAAAGGTCTCCTCAGAGCAGAAAGTCTCGATCACTGCAAGGCCCTCTGTATCCAATTGTTCTTTCAAATTCATAAACTCTGTCACTGCTTGTCCTCTAATAACGAATCTTGACCTTCTTGGGGTCTACATGAGTACTGATCATCTCAATGGCTGCATTGGTCTTCTCACCCATCTGCTTTCTGGGGAAAATGCTGGCATTGACATGGGAAGTATAGACGATGATGCTTCTTCCGGTGCTGACTACCTTTACTACCTGATCCCAGGAAGCCTTCTCACACACATCTCCCTGACTGACGCTGTAACCTTCCTCGTCCAGCACATAGTGCATGGGCTTCTTGAATACAGGATTGGTCAGCGCCTGCTGGCGGCTTCGAAGGAACAAGGTCCAGGGTAGATACAAAAGCAATACCACACCGAACACCAGTGAGATCATCTTGCCGCTCATCACCGCATAGATCACAAAAAACGCACCCACACAGCTTCCCAGCAGTCCTGCAGGGCTGTTGTAGGAGTGGCGCAGCATATAGTCATACAGATCCTTTGCACTGATCTGAATATCGAATTCAACCATAAAGTTTTCTCCGTTACTGATATTTTCTTACTCGAAAAAGCACCTACGGGGGTAGGTGCTCGTATTTTTGTCTATAAAATTTTATCGCTATTCTATACAAAAAGCAAGAACTATCTTTATCTGCGAGTGAGGCTCAAGGGCAGTTCCAGGCGATATCGTTCCAACAAAGCGCCATCTGACAGGATCTCTTCTGCCTTCCCGTCTGCCACCAACTTCCCTTCTCCCAGAAGCAGCACTCTGTCGCAGGTATCCAAAATAAAGTCCAGGTCATGGCTTGCCAGGATCTTGGTTCCGGAGATCTTTTTCAGGGTCTCCATGACCCTGCGGCGATTGTAGGGATCCAGTGCGGAGGTAGGCTCATCCATCATCACTACCTTCGGTCTCATGGCAAGGATAGTGGCAATGGCTGCCATTCTCTTCTCGCCCCCGGAGATCTTGTGGTTGTAAAGTGGTTTCAGATACGCAAGCCCCAGCATCTCAAGGACTTCTTCCACCGCTTCTTCCGCTTCTTTCCTGGTGGCGCCATAGTTCATAGGTCCGAACAGCATATCCTCATACACTGTAGGCATAAACATCTGATTGTCGGAGTTCTGCATCACGAAACCGATGGTCTTTCGAATCTCGGCCAGTGTATCACGCTTCAGTTCCTGACCATCAATGGTGATCTTTCCCTGATAGGGCGCAAGTCCCAGAAGAGCCTTCATCAAGGTACTCTTACCGGCACCGTTGGCACCGATCAGTCCTACCGTCTCACCTTCTTCAATATGTAAATTTATCGTTTCCAAGACCTGTTTGCCGCCGGGATAGGCGCAGGTCACATTTTCCAAAGTAATCATAACAAACTCCCTAAAAGTGCAGTGAGATCCACTAGTCTTGCCCCGATCATCAGAAGCAAAACGAATCCTGCCACAAGCCAGGACAGTCTACTGTACTTTTTGTTCTCCGCATACAGAAACTCACCGTGAAAGCCGCGAAGGATCATGCTTTCATACAGCATACTTCCTCTGTCGGCGGTTCGAAGGATCAGCTGTCCCAGAAAAGAACCCCAGGCACTGTGGTGAATGCCTTTCTGATGAGGCGCCCTGAGATGGTAAGCGTCTGTCATAAGGGACACCTCTTCCAACAGCACGTGCACATAACGAAAGGTCAACAGAAGCAGTGCTGTGAGCATCTTGGGACAATGGATCTTGCGCAAGGCTGCGCAGATCTCTTCGATGGTGGTAGTTGCTACCAGAAGAAAGGAGGCCATCAGGCAAAAAATACCCTTAAGCATCAGGCTGAGCATGGAGATCACGCCTCCGGAGATCTTCACGCCTGCGATCACCGCCAGGATCTTCCGGTCAAAAAAGGGATTGAAGATTCCCACGGCACAGACAAGGGGCAAAACCACCCACAGCTTACGAAAACAGGTACTCACCGGGATGCCGGCAACCTGATATCCGATCACAGGGAACAGTACAAAGAAAAAAAGTCCTGTCAGTTGATATTTGGGAAAGGACAGGACTATCATGATGAAACTGACCGTCAGAAGCAGTTTTGCTCCCGGCGATAAACGATGGATAGGGGAAGAGCCGGACGCCATCTCATGGATGGCATCCATCTCGCGTCCCGCTTTTTCAGCTTGATTCATACTACTCGATTAATTCGTCGCTTTCTTACGTCTGAACAGATTACCGACCACGGTGATCACCGCGATCAATGCTGCTACCATGCCGGCACCTACGATACCGGAGGTAGTGGTGCCCAAAGGATTCTCCTCATCGCCTGCAAAGGCATAGTCGGGAAGGAGGGCTGTCTTCTCCTGCACGCCCGCAGCGGCCTCCGCAATGCTGCTCTGCACACCGTAGTCCTCCTCATCCAGACCCATATTTGCAGAATAGCCTGCCTCTGCATTGCCGAACAAAGACCACTCCAGTCCGTCGGGGTTGCTGCTTGCCAAAAGTGATACACCGCCGCCGATCACAACGGTAACGATGGCCAGGATCAGAATAGTGGTGCCGAATCCGGTCTTGGCTTTCGCCTGACTAACCTCCTGCAGATCCTTTAACATCTCAGGTCTTGCCTCATAGACAAACAAAAGCACCGCCGTGGTGACCAGTCCTTCGATCAGACCGATGGCCAGGTGAATGGGCTGCATCAATGCAAGGAATGCGCCGAAAGGAAGGTCTGTGATACCGGAAAGGCTGGTCTCCAGGACAACGGAGAATGCTCCCAACTGCAGGGTGATCACGCAGCCTAAGATGGCAGCCATGGTCAGCTTCATTCTATCGGCAACTTTCTTTTCTTTCTTCGCAAACAGTTTACTTCTCATAATAGGGCGATAGATCAGGAAATAGCCCACAAAGCAGCCATAAAATGCCATATTCCATGCATTGGCGCCGAGAGCCATCAGACCTCCGTCCGCAAAAAACAGACACTGGACCGCAAGCACCGCTATCATAGACAGGAATGCTGCCCAGGGTCCTACCAGACAGGTCAGCATCATGCCGCCGCAAAGGTGGCCGGAAGAACCTGTTCCGGGAATCGTATAGTTTACCATCTGTCCGGCGAAAACCAGAGCAGACATGACCGCCATGGTGGGCAGTCTTCTGGTATCAGGCTCGGGAAGAAGCTTATCTTCCTTCCTGATCTGAAAAATGGATGCACCGGCAGTGGAAGTGCTTGCGACGTACATGGTCGCAGCCACAGCGGGTGCAAGTAATGCATCAGCCATATGCATGGTGATATCCTCCTAATTATCGATCTTCTCTCTAATTTCGGTCAGGGATACCCCCTGAGCTCTGGCGATCGCTGCCAGATCTTCATATTCGTATTTTTCGCGCTTCACACCATATCCGGTAGATACTTTCTTTCTCACGGGACCGTAAGGAGTCTCTACTGTTTCAAACTTTCTCTCAAGGGTATAGCGCTTGCAGATATTCTCTCTGATGCCGATGGTATTGGTATGCTTAAAGATCAGGCCTACCATAGCTTCCTTATCACTCTCCTTGCAGAGAAGTGTCAAAAGGATGCCGGGACGGTTCTTCTTCATATTGACAGGAGTGGTAAATACCTCAAGTGCTCCTGCCGCAAGCAGTTCCTCCATAGCAAATCCAATCGCCTCAGCAGTGCAATCATCCAGATTGCAATTCAATTCCACCACAGTATCGCCGCTCTCTGCAGTCTCACCGATCATGGCGCGCACGCAGTTTGCAGCCTCAAAGTCTTTCTTTCCCATGCCGTAACCGATTCCAGTGGTTCTCATCACAGGCATATCGCCGAACTTAGCTGCGAAATGCTTCAAAAGAGCCGCACCGGTAGGGGTACAGAGTTCTCCCTTGATCTTTCCGCCGTAAATAGGCGCATCCTTCAGGATGAATGCCGTTGCAGGGGCAGGCACGGGTAAAATACCGTGTGCACATCTTACCTGACCGCTTCCTACATGAACAGGAGACACAATGACCTGCTCGGGAGCCAGTGCCTCCATCAAAAGACACACGCCGGTGACATCTGCCACCGCATCCAAGGTACCTACTTCATGGAAATGGATCTCGGTCACAGGCTTTCCGTGGGCATGGCTCTCCGCTTCCGCGATAAGGCCATACACTGCCAGTACATCCTTTTTCACCTGCTCGGACACCTGCATATGTTCCACGATGTGCTCAATATCATGCATACCGCTGTGATGGTGATGGTGCTCATGGTCGTGATCGTGATGGTGCTCGTGGTCGTGGTCATGATGATGGTCATGCATGTCCTCATCCTCTTCCTCGCCGGCGATTTTCACGCTGATATGAGTGCCGGTAATACCGCATTTCACGGAA
>JAKSRX010000082.1 GCA_024403365.1 Acetatifactor sp.
CACGGTTGATCTCATCGATGGATGCAAGCAGTTTCTTTACCTTGCTCTCCAGTTCATCGATCTCACGACGTCTTCCCAGAAGATTGGAATTGTTCTTAAAGGCACCACCGCTGATGGCACCGCCGGGTACCAGCAGTTCTCCCTCCAGGGTGACCATACGTACACCGTAATCGAACTTTCTGGCGATCTTAACTGCGTGATCTACGTTGTCAACCACAACGATACGGCCCAGCATAGCCTTGGCCACGTTGGCATAACGATCTTCGATCTGCACCAAAGAATCTGCCATACCGATGACGCCCTTCTCCTCCAGCACTTCGGGCGTCTTGAACTCCTGAGGCTTGGTGATGGAAGTCAAAGGCAGGAAGGTTGCTCTTCCCAGTCTGTTCTCCTTTAAGTACTGAATGACTTTCTTTGCGGTCTCTTCGTCATCCGTAACCACATTCTGAATGTTTCCGCCGAGAGCAGTCTCAATGGCGGTCTCATATTTCTTCTCTACTTTAATGATATCCGCTACTACACCGATGATACCCTTGTAGCGGTCTTTCTGCTCCATGACCTTCTTGACACTGCCGCCGTAGCCTTCATAGCGCTCGGTCAGGTTGGACAGGGTCTCCAGTTTGGACTTCTCCATATGGTATGCGCTCTGGGTCTCACGAAGCTTCTCGTCCTTCTTCATCAGGCCCTCGCGAATATCGCCCAGTTCCTGATTCATTGCTGCTTCCTGCTCGTTCATCTCGCGCAGTTCTTTGCAGATGGTCTCAAAAGCAGCCTCCAACTGCTTCAGAGTCTCTTCTCTGGCAGCCTCGTCGGATTTAGCACGCAGCAGTTTGGAATTCAGCTCCGCCTTACGGATATTTACCTGTTCCATCATGGTGTCAAAACGGCCCAGTTTGGAACGGATGACAGCCCTCTGATTCAGTTCGCCGATAATGGTATTCTTACCTTCCTCGATGCTTCTGTTCAGTTCGTCGATCTTATCCTGGAGTTCCTTCAGTTTTGCCTTCTGCTGCTCTGCAACCGCTACGATCCCCTGTACCTGCTCATCGGTAGCGATCTTCTCGGAGAGGATGTCCTCTTTGTTCTTCTCTTTACCGGCGATCTCATCTTCCAGAGCTTTGCGGCGGTTATTCAGGTGAGTCTCGCTGCCGTTGATGGAGTTGATCTGCTCCTTTAAGACATTCATCTCACCTTCCAGACGTCCGCGCATCAGTCCGGTGTCGCTGACCGCACTTCTGGCCTTCTCGATGGCTTCTTCCAATGCCTCGATCTCTGCCTGAATACGCTCGTACTCTTCCTTGATACTTCTGTACTGCTCGTCGGTGGTATTGTAATCATTCTGCGCAATATAGAGTTTGCCCTCCACCTGAGACAGCTGTTCCTTCAAACGATTATGCTCTAACAGGAACACATTTACATCCAGAGTCTTTAATTCTTCTTTTTTGCGCAAGTATACCTTAGCCACCTCGGACTGACGCTCCAGGGGACCTACCTGCTTCTCCAACTCTGCCAGAATATCGCTGACACGCACCAGATTCTGCTGTTCGTTCTCCAACTTCGCCTGTGCGGTATTCTTGCGGCGCTTATATTTCACGATACCGGCAGCCTCATCAAACAGTTCACGTCTGTCCTCAGGCTTACCGCTTAAGATCTTGTCGATCTGACCCTGACCGATGATGGAATAGCCTTCCTTACCGATACCTGTATCATAGAAAAGCTCATTGACATCACGAAGACGGCACACACTGCCGTTGATCAGATATTCACTTTCTCCGGAACGGTAGATACGTCTTCCCACAGTGACCTCGTCAAAATCGATGGCCAGCTGATGGTCAGAGTTATCCAAAGTAATGGCAACATAAGCATAGCTCAAGGGCTTTCTGCTCTCTGTTCCCGAGAAAATGACATCCTGCATATTGGCTCCACGCAGCTGTTTGATACGCTGTTCACCCAAAACCCAGCGCACAGCATCAGCGACATTACTCTTACCGCTGCCGTTAGGGCCAACGATACCGGTGATGCCGTTGTGGAACTGAAATACTATTTTGTTTGCAAATGATTTAAATCCCTGTACTTCAATACTTTTTAAATACATATCCTTGATCCCTCAATACAAGCAGTGCCTCATAGGCAGCCTTCTGCTCTGCGGCCTTTTTCGTACGTCCCTTGCCGGTTCCCAGTCTCTTACCTTCCATCAGCACTTCCACTTCAAAAACTTTGTTGTGTTCCGGTCCGCTCTCTCCCAGAAGTTCGTAGTGAAACTCCTTCTTAAGCTTGCCCTGTACCAACTCCTGCAGATTGCTCTTACTGTCATAGAAAAGCATCTTGCCCTCCAGGTCGGACAGCACAAAACGATCGATGTGCTTCTTGGCAGCCTCAAAGCCTCCGTCCAGGTAGATCGCTCCGATGATCGCTTCCATCACATCGGCGATGATACTGTCTCGCTCTCTGCCTCCGGTAGCTTCCTCTCCTTTACCAAGGAGCAAAAACTTACCCAGTTCCAGATCTCTGGCACAGAAAGCCAGGGAAGGCTCACATACCATGGAAGCACGCAGCTTGGTCAGTTCTCCTTCCGGAACATTTTTGTGATTCTTAAAGAGATACTCACTGGAAACCAGTTCCAGAACCGCATCCCCCAGAAACTCCAGGCGCTCGTAATCTCCTGCCTTGTAGATCCTCTGTTCATTGGTGAAAGAGCTATGTGTCAGTGCCTGTTTCAGCAAAGAAACATCCTGAAAATGATAGCCGATACGCTCCTCAAGAATATGCAGCATATTCTTATCCATATCTTTTCCTTCTTCCTGCCGCAAATGGGCTCTTTTGCGAAAAGAAGAGCAGCCGCATCGCGAACTGCTCTTTTGTCCTCATATGTGCGAGCCTTTGCTTAGTTGATTGCGCTCTTGATCAGTTCCACTGCTTCCTCAACGGTTGTGATCTTCTCAGCCTTCTCAGCAGCGATCTCGATATCAAATTCTTCCTCAATACCCATGATAATCTGGAAAACATCAAGAGAGTCTGCTCCAAGATCATCCTGAAAAGTGGTATCCATGGTGATCTCATCGGGATCCACGTTCATAATTTCAGCAATTACTTTCTTTAACTTTTCAAATTCCATTATCTGTGTCCTTCTTTCCTTCTTCATCAAGAACGATTCGTTCTCTGATCTTTTCATTTATATTCTGTTCCTTAAATGCTATGCATTGCAGGATAGAATTACGTACTTCAATTGCTTTGCTGCTTCCATGGGTCTTGACTACAAGTCCGTTACAGCCAAGCAGAGGTGCTCCGCCATACTCATCTGTGCTGAAGCCCTTCATGGTCTTCTTCAGAGCCGGCTTTACAAGCAAGGCACCGATCTTACTCATGAGCGTGCTCATCATACCGGCCTTGATCTTCTTCATCATGGCTCCGCTGACGCCCTCATACATCTTCAAAACAATATTTCCGGCAAAAGCCTCACAGACAAGCACATCTGCCATGCCGTAAGGAATATCTCTTGCTTCCACATTGCCTACGAAGTTGATGTCGGTACACTCTTTTAAGAGCTGATAGGTCTCTTTGGTAAGAGCATTACCCTTCTCTTCTTCCACACCGATATTTACAAGTCCTACACGGGGATTCTTGATACCGATGACATGTTCCATATAAATGCTGCCGATCTTCGCAAACTGCACCAGCTGGTTCGGTTTAGCGTCCACATTGGCACCGCAGTCCAACAACAGGCTCACACCTTCCAGTGTGGGAATCACAGGTGCAAGAGGAGGTCTGTCCACTCCCTTGATCCTTCCTACGATCACCTGACCGCCTACCAGTACCGCACCGGTACTTCCGGCAGATACGAAGGCATCACAGGCACCTTCTTTTACCATATACATCGCTTTCACGATGGAGGAATTCTTCTTGCGTCGGATCGCCATAACAGGCGGTTCTCCGGTCTCGATCACTTCCTCAGCATGCACAACTTCAAGCTGTGAAATGTCATACGTATACTTCTTCAGTTCTTCTGTAATGACAGGCTCCTGACCTACCAGGAATACCTTCACGCGCTTGTCTTCATTGATGGCTTCCACAGCACCCTTGACGATCTCGCCGGGAGCGTTGTCCCCACCCATGGCATCCACTGCAACTTTCACCATCTCAGCCATTGGTTTCATCCTTTCAAATCTGACATTTGAGTATATACCTATACCAAATTAACTATACTAAACAGCAAAATAAAAAGCAAGATAAAATTTTTCGGTCAGATCTCCGCCGTTTCCTGCTTTCAAAATATTCCGGATACAACAAAAGCGCCCCGAATCGGGACGCTTTGAATTGTCTTTGTAATAAAGATTAGTTGTTCTCTACTTCAACAACCTGCTTCTTGTTGTAAGAACCACAAGCCTTACATACTCTGTGGGGCATCATAAGTTCGCCGCACTTGCTGCACTTTACAAGAGTGGGAGCGCTCATCTTCCAGTTTGCTCTTCTCTTATCTCTTCTACCTTTGGAAGATTTATTCTTGGGACAAATAGACATCGTTACACCTCCTTATTTATTCGCGTTAAAGATATCTTGTAATACTGCCATTCGAGGATCAGGTACGAAGGTATCGCATCCGCAATCCTTTTTGTTACGATCCTGTCCGCAGACGGGGCACAAACCCTTGCAATCGTCTTTGCACAAAATCTTTGCAGGCCAGTTTCCAATGATCTCATTATACACAAAAGTTTCTACGTTCAACTGGTAGCCTTCCATAAAACTCAGGTCATCAACCAGATCATCCTCAACAGCGATCTCCGGGGAAGCTACGATCCTCTCTGAATTTAACTCAAGTATCGTGGGAACTTCTGTCAGGCATCTGTCACAGAAAGTCTGGAAAGTGATCTTTATGGCTCCTTGCACCTTGGCCTTATCCGCCTCGATGTTGGTGAACGTAAAAGCAACGGAGGACTTCTCTAAGATCTTGAAGCTACCCATCCCGCTCTTGAACTCAGTCATGTCAAGAGGAACTTCCATACTCATCTGTCTGCCTTCGGAGGTCAACACATCAGATAAATTAATTAACATAATGTCTCCTGTGCATAAGATTGGTGAGTAATATTTTCACACACTGAATCAGTATAAATGCAGGCACTGTCTTTGTCAACAAGTTTTTGGCGAATTCATGAAAAATCTTTCAAATTCCGTCAAAATATATTCCATATCTTCTTCTATCACCGCATGGCCTTCCTTATGGAAGTGTGCCAGGATATGATCCGCCAGTCCCAGCTCCGCAAATCGCTTCTTTGCCTCCTCGTAACATATCCACATGGAAGGAGCATTGACCCAGTCCTCTCCCATCCAGGCTGCCACGATACAGTACAATCTCTTACTGTCAGCTGCAAGTACCGGAAGCATATACTGTTCCACAGGAATGTCCTTCTCCGCATGATACTGCAGGAAAGCATCACAGAACCATCCGCGCTCCGCATCGGATTGCAGGCAGTTCAAGGGTTCGTTCTGTCCGTATACATATTCCGCAGGGCCGCCGCAATGGGTCAGGTCATACATTTTTCCCTCGGACTTTTCCTTCCAGAGAGCCAGACCGCCGGCACCGGAACAGGTAGGCACTACCATCTTGAAACGTTCTTCAAAAGCTCCGCAGACTGCAGTGGCTTTGCCCCAGCGGGATACGCCTGTAACAATGGAAGCATCCGCATTCAGACCGAATACTTTATCCAGGCCGCCGTATACCGCATCCAACACCTTGGATGCGCCCCAGGCCCAGGCCATCAGCACACCGGTCTGATCCTTGCCGTAATAACTGTAAGGATACAGATCATAAAAAGCTCCCTGATGCTCGATATTATCTCCCGCGATCATAATACTGTCCATAAAGATCACCGCATAGCCCTTCTGCAAAGCATAATGCTTGGGCTGAATAGGATGCATACAAATGATCACAGGGCAACCGTCGGGGAATCGTTTTCTTTCCTCCTCTTCCGGAAGGTAAGCACGAACCGTGAAGGAAGTACTTTTTTCTCCTGTGGAAACCTTGATCTCCACATCGATGCCATCGTCCACGGTAGAAAGACGGAACATGGATGCGAAGGGATTCTGTGCATCGTGGATCTCTTTTCTCAGGCTCTTTTCATGGACCTGAAAAGTAACAGTTTCACCGCTTCTCCAGGTTCCGTAAATATTCTCTTCATAAAAAGAACGGGTCTCTTTCAAATTCTCCATAACAAAACCTCCATCAACTGATCCTGCGGAAGTATAGTTTCAACAGATACAGACAAATGCCAAATGTCAAAAGGAATGATACAGGCTGTGCGATCTGCACACCCAACAATCCAAACATATTGGACAGGATCATCAAACTGGGGATAAACAAAAGCCCGCTTCGAAGGCTGGAACCCAGGCTGGCCAGCATCTTCTCTCCGATGCTCTGAAAGCCCATCTCGATCATCATGGTCAAAGGAACAAACATCTGTCCCACACACATATAGCGAAGTGCACTCTCACCGATCTTAATGACCTCGGCATCGTTACGCAAAAATCCCACAAAGGTTCCCGCGAAGAGGAACAAAGGAATGGATATCAGGAATACCGCTGCCTCACCGCCCAGCAAAGCCTTGTTGAAGGCACGCTTTACACGATCCTTTTTGCCGGCACCGAAATTGAATCCACTGATAGGTTGGAAGCCCTGACCGATACCGATAGCCACTGCCATAGGGAAGAAACTGAGTCTGGAAACGATACTCATAGCGGATACTGCCGCATCCCCGTAGACACCCGCATAATTGTTCAGCATCATGGTAGCAACACTGTTTAAGCTCTGTCTGAGCAAACTGGGAAAGCCTGTGGTGGCGATCTCCATATAGGTAGATATCTTCGCAGATACATATCTTACGGATAATTTTGTCACTGTTCTGCCTGACAGGAACATAAAAAGCAGTAAAGAAAAGCTTACTGTCTGGGAAATAGCTGTGGATAATCCGGCGCCCTTGATCCCCATATGGAATCCCATCATTAGAACTGCGTCTCCGATGATATTCAATATCGAACCGGAAAGCATGGCGATCATACCGAACTTCGCCTTTCCCTCATATCGAAGCATATTGTTCATGGTAAAAGAGGAAGTAAAGAAAGGTGTCGCCAATAAAATATAGAACAGATACTCCTTCGCATAAGGAAGAATGGTATCCGTACTGCCAAGTAAATACAAAAGCGGTTCCGTAAATACAAAACCGATAATAGTTAACAATAATCCTAAAGAAAAGGAAAACAACACACCGGTGCTGGTGTATCTGCTGGCTTCCTCTTCGTTTTGGTTGCCCAGTTTTCTGGACATGATGCTTCCGGCGCCCTGTCCGCACATAAATCCCAGTGCCTGTATGATCGCCATAAAGCCGCCGATAATACCGGTTGCTCCCGACTGAGATGTTCCTAAGGTTCCCACAAAAGCGGAATCCGCAACATTATAGATGGTGGTGACCATCATGGTAAGTATGGTAGGGATCGCCAAGGATATCAGCAATTTCTCTACCGGAGTTTCTGTCATCTTCTGAAATTGTGCCTGTTTCTGTTCCGGCATCTGACTCACCTCTGTTTCTGCTCCTATTCTACACCCGTTTGAAACGTCTGCCAAGTTCCTTGCGCAAACAAAAAGAAAAGAGTGCAGATCTTCCTGCACTCTTCGTTGGTCTGTCAAATCAAATTATTTTACAAGACGGGCAGTCTCTCTTGCAATTGCAAGTTCCTCATTGGTAGGAATGACCATTACCTTGGTCTTGCTGTCGGGAGTTGTGATCACGATATCCTCGCCGCGCTTGTTGTTTGCTTCCTGATCCAGCTTGATACCCAGATAGGTCAGCTTATCGCATACCAGATTTCTGATGATGGGACCGTTCTCACCAACACCTGCGGTGAAGCAGATCACATCTACGCCATCCATGGCTGCCACATAGGAGCCGATATACTTCAATACTCTGTAGCAGAAGGTATTCATTGCACGAGTTGCTGCAGCATCACCTGCCAGATAACCGTTCTCAATATCTCTGAAGTCAGAGGAAAGGTTGCTGGAAAGACCCAGCACGCCGGACTTCTTGTTCAGTACATTCAGCATCTCATCGATGGTCTTGCCTTCCTTGTGTGCAACATACTCAATGATCGCAGGATCGATATCACCGGAACGAGTACCCATGATCAGGCCCTCCAGAGGAGTCAGACCCATAGAAGTGTCTACACACTTACCGTTCTTGATAGCGGAGATAGATGCGCCGTTGCCCAGGTGACAAACGATGATCTTCAGATCCTCATACTTCTCACCAAGCACCTCAGCTGCTCTCTTGGATACATAAGAGTGGCTGGTTCCGTGGAAACCGTATCTTCTAACCTTATACTTCTCATAGTACTCGTAAGGCAGGCCGTACAGATATGCTTCCTCAGGCATGGTCTGATGGAAAGCGGTATCGAATACAACTACCATGGGAACGCCGGGCATCAAAGTCTTGCAGGCATTGATACCGATCAGGTTTGCGGGATTATGTAAAGGTGCAAGGTCGTTACACTCTTCAATTGCCTTCATGACTGCATCATCGATGACTACAGACTCTGCAAAGTTCTCACCGCCGTGAACTACACGATGACCTACCGCGTCGATCTCGGAAAGAGACTTTACAACGCCGGTCTTCTCATTGGTCAGTGCTTCCAGCACAAGACGAATGGCTTCGGTATGATCAGCCATAGGGGTAACGGTCTTCTCCTTCTCACCGCCTGCAGGCTGATACGTGATCATGCTGCCGTCGATGGCAATTCTCTCGCAGAGACCTTTTGCAAGGACCTTCTCGGTCTCGGAATCGATGAGCTGGAACTTCAGGGAAGAACTTCCGCAGTTAATAACTAAAATCTTCATAACAGGTATCCTTTCAAATGTTTATTATACAAGCTGAGCCTGAACAGCGGTCAGTGCAACAACACCGACGATATCCTGCCAGGAGCATCCGCGGGAAAGATCGTTAACAGGCTTGGCAATACCCTGAAGCAT
>JAKSRX010000083.1 GCA_024403365.1 Acetatifactor sp.
GGGGAGCTCACTCAGTGTTCGGTCGGCAAGTTCTTCCGAATGTTTCAAGCGATAGATATCCTTCATATACAGCACACCTGTAATATGATCGATGGTATCTTCATAGACCGGATATCTGCTGTATTTCTCCTGAAGCATGAGTTCCGTTGCTTCTTTCAACGTAATGTCTATGGGGAAAGCAACGATCTGGGAACGATTGGTACAGATATCCTGGGCTTCCTTATCACCGAATTCGAAGATATTGGTGATCATCCTTGCTTCACTGGCTTCTATGTATCCCTGCTCGTGACCTTCATGTACCATACTGATGATCTCATCTTCGATCACATCGGCGTCATTGTGATCTGTTCTGTCGCCGATCAGTTTCGGCAGCAAGTCAGCCGTTGCAGATGCCAAAAATGTAAAGGGAGTACGCAATAAGACGAGCAATGCCGTCGGTCTCATCCAGAAGTAAGCCCATTTCTCAGAAAAAGCTTCTGCAAGTTTCCTGGGCAGTAAAATACCGATGGTTACAACAATAAATGTACTGAGCACTACAGCAAGTACTCCGGCGATCAGATTCGCAATGAAGATATCGCCCAACCATTCTTTGCTATATATTGCCAATTGCTTCCAGCTTCCGGAGAGGCAAAAATATCCCATCAAAAGATTATTTGCCGTAACCACTGTCAAAATGGTATGGTTGTATTTTTCTTTTGCATCCAGGATCTTACCGAGAAAGATCGCTTTTCTATCCTTCTCTTTCTCTGCTTTTCTCTCGATCTCCGGTTCATTGACAGCCTTAATAGCGCTGTCGAAGCCATACATCCAAAGATCTATGAGTACAAATAAAACTCCCAAAATAATATAGGCAGTAGGTCCACTGTCGTCCATGTTTTGTTCCTTTCCTCCTTGCCTTATGTAAGCAATTCAAGGCTTACCATAAGTGCGTGATCGACTTTCGTCATGATATCGTTTTCCAAATGACACACTTTGTCCTTCAATCTCTTCTTGTCGATGGTGCGAAGCTGTTCCAGAAGCACAACGGAATCCTTCTCCATCTCGATGGCATGAGAATCCAGTTCAATATGTGTCGGTAATTTTGCCTTATTCATCTTTGAGGTGATCGCTGCACAGATCACGGTAGGACTATGTCTGTTTCCCACATCATTCTGAATGATCAGAACCGGTCTGATTCCACCTTGTTCAGAACCCACTACCGGTCGCAGATCTGCGTAATAAATATCCCCTCTTCTCATTTTCCCCTCCAAAAGAAATCTTCTTTTAGGGAAAAGTATTCCCGGGCCAAGTATAAATATACATTGCCAAGAAATTATTTATCACTCAAATTTATGATAAAACCTTCCAAAGATCGCCTGCCATACAGCCATGCTCTCCCTTGTTTTCAGCAACCGCATCCCCGCACAGTCCGTGAATACGCACGCTTCTGCATGCCGCCTCGAAACCATCGGTTCCCTGGGCAAGCATTCCTGCGATCATACCGGTCAACACATCTCCGCTTCCTGCAGTACCCATACCGCTGTTGCCGCTGATATTCATACAAGGTATCATATCAGGACTACAGATGATGGTTCTGGCATCCTTAGCTACTACGATAAGATTGCGACCGGTCGCTAATTGTGTGCCTGTATCCAACAAATGGTCCTTTACTTCCGGCACGGAAAGCTTCATCAGTCTTGCCAATTCACCGGGATGAGGCGTAACGATAATGGTTCTTCCGTTTCTGCCTTCTTCACCGACTTTTTGTAACAGTTCCTCATGATCTGAAAGCAGATTCAGAGCATCCGCATCCAGTACAAGGGGCTGTTCTCCCTGGCAGATCACTGTCTTCAACATAGAAAGCGCCTTTTCGCTCCTACCGATACCGGGACCGATAGCAACTACATCAGCCCAATTCAGTGAATCTTCCAGATCAGCCTCCGTTCCCAGCAATGCCTCCGGTAAGGATGTCTGCAAGATCACGCGATTTTCTTCCGGAGAGATCACTTTAACCATACCTGCTCCGATGCGATATGCCGCATTTCCTGCCAGGATAGCAGCACCTGCCATATTCACACTTCCTGCGATCAATAATACTTTTCCGAAGGTCCCTTTATTTCCTGCAGGATCTCTGGCAGGCATCAGCTGTTCCATAGGATCATCCAGCACAAACATCTGGGGCAAATTGCCCTGAAATGCTCTTTCTGTGATTCCGATGTCTACACAACTGATCTTGCCGGCATATACATTGCCGGGGAAGAAATACAAGCCTCTCTTTTCAAATCCAAAGGTGACTGTAGCATCTGCTTTAACGGCAGCACCCATGATCTTACCGGTATCTGCATCGATTCCACTGGGAATATCCAATGAAAGTTTCCAACCGCTTAAGCGATTGAACAATTCTACCGCATTGGCATATTCGCCGCCCATAAGTCTGGTAAGCCCAACGCCAAACAATGCATCCACCGCAATATCATATGCCTCTACCCCGGGGATGGTCACAAAAGGGATGTCAAAGTTATCACAGATCTTCTTCTGTACGCGGAAGGAATCTGTAGCTTTGGCTTCACTTCCCACACACCAGATCTTCACCTGGCAGCCTCGTTCTGCAAGAAGTCTGGCCAGTGCCAATCCATCACCGCCGTTATTGCCATATCCGGCCAAAACGATCACCTTTTTTCCGGAAAGTTCCTCTGCAGCAAATTCCTGCTCTATCACTTCCAGCGACTTAAGCGCCGCTCTTTCCATCAATACCAGTCCGGGGATACCGATCTCCTCTATGGTGATGCGATCATATTCTTTCATTTCCTGTGCTGTTACAAGATAACGCATATTCTGTCACTCCGAAATAAACAAATTACCTTCAGTTTACGATATGTTGATTTGTCCTGCAAGTATTTGTTGCGTTGAAGCTTCGCTTCAACGTAACTCAAAAAATCTCCGCTCTTTCAAGCGGAGATTTTTATCTACTATTGATTCTGTTCTTCATTGTAGCGATTTAAGTTATATGAGAGTTTCATCAAACTATCGGAAAGATGAACATTCTCGACCTGAATTCCCGCAGGTACCTTCAGATCAACATGAGCAAAGTTCCAGATCGCCTTGATACCATACTGTACCAGTTTCTCTGCCACTGCAACCGCTCCGGTCTTAGGGATCGTCAATACTGCAATATCGATCTCATTCTCACGAATAAACTTCTCCAGTTCATCCGTATGCATCACCGTAACACCTCTGACATCCATACCGATCAGGTCCGGATTCATATCGAACATACCTTTGAAAAGAAATCCTCTTCTCTCAAAGTTCATATAGTTACCAAGGGCTCTGCCCAGGTTACCTGCTCCGATGATGATAAAATTATGCTTCTGATCCAATCCCAAGATCTTACCGATCTCATTGTACAAATACTCTACGTTATATCCATAGCCCTGCTGTCCGAATCCGCCGAAATTATTGAAGTCCTGACGGATCTGAGAAGCAGTAACATTCATAAGTTTGCTCAAATCCTGTGATGATATTCTCTCAACACCATCAGCCATCAATTCTCCCAAATATCTGTAATATCGAGGTAATCTGCTGATGACGGCTTGTGAAATTCCTCTCTCTTCCACGGCCTGTGCCTCCTGATGACAATTGCTTATCCTAGTGTATCAAGTTGTTAAAAAAATGTCAATAAGAGTCACCCCATTTGGACAAAATTAAAGCAACTCTTCCAGGGTAGTTCTGATAGCTTTAATGAAGTCAAGGCTGTTGAGGATCACGGGATTCTCGCAGGTAGAGATCAGAGACAGGCTCTTGGTCATCTTGCCATCTTCTACAGTCTTGATACATGCTCTCTCCAGGGTCTCAGCAAATGCGGATAGCTCAGGAATATTATCCAGTTCGCCTCTCTTCTTCAGAGCGCCGGTCCATGCAAAGATGGTTGCGATAGAGTTGGTAGAGGTCTCCTCACCCTTCAGATGCTTGTAGTAATGTCTCTGAACGGTACCGTGAGCTGCTTCATACTCATATACGCCGGAAGGAGAAACCAGAACGGAGGTCATCATGGAAAGGTCACCGTAAGCGGTAGCTACCATATCAGACATTACGTCACCGTCGTAGTTCTTACATGCCCAGATGAATCCACCCTCGGAACGGATAACACGTGCTACAGCGTCATCGATCAGAGTGTAGAAATACTCAATGCCAAGCTCCTCGAATTTTGTCTTGTACTCAGCATCGTAGATCTCCTGGAAGATATCCTTGAAGTTATGGTCATACTTCTTGGAGATGGTATCCTTGGTTGCGAACCACAGATCCTGCTTGGTATCGATCGCATAAGAGAAACATGCTCTTGCAAAGCTTTCGATAGACTTGTCGGTATTGTGGATACCCTGAATAATACCTGCTCCCTTGAAGTCATGGATCAGTTCTCTGATCTCGGTTCCGTCCTCTGCAGTATAAACAAGCTCTGCCTTACCTGCTCCGGGAACCTTGATCTCGGTATTCTTATATACATCACCGTAAGCATGACGTGCGATGGTGATAGGCTTTGTCCAGTTCTTTACGTAGGGAACGATGCCTTTTACCAGGATGGGAGCACGGAATACGGTACCGTCGAGGATCGCACGAATGGTTCCGTTAGGGCTCTTCCACATCTCCTTCAGATCATACTCGGTCATTCTTGCAGCATTGGGGGTAATGGTTGCACACTTAACTGCAACACCATACTTCAAAGTTGCATTTGCGGAATCAATGGTAACCTGATCATCGGTAGCATTTCTGTACTCCAGACCAAGGTCATAATACTCGGTCTTCAGATCAACGAAAGGAAGGATCAATTCATCCTTGATCATCTGCCAGAGGATTCTGGTCATTTCATCTCCGTCCATCTCTACGAGGGGTGTTGTCATTTTAATTTTGTCCATAGTTTTTCTCCCTTTCATAGGCTTCATGTAAGCCGTTTTTTACCATATTTTCATAAGCATTGATCATATGCTGATGAGCCAGTCTTTCCGCGAGATCCGCATCCTTCGCTTTGATAGCTTCCAAGATACCCTTGTGTTCCATATTGGACTGAGGTCCGCGATTTGCATTAGACAAAGTCTTTTTACGCACCCTTAACACATACTGGTGAAAATCCTTCAGCTGATGCTCCAGGATCTTACTGTCGCAGGCTTCGTACATAATATCGTGGAAACGATTATCCAAAGCCGCCAGCTGATCCAAATGTCCCTTACTTGCATGGAATTCCGCAAGATATACATTCTCTTCCATCTCATCCAATTGCTCAGGGGTGATATGCTCGGTGGCCCATCTGGCACAAAGGCCTTCCAGCAGTGATCGAATCATATAAATATCTTTGACATCTTTCTCTGTGATACCTGTTACATACGCGCCCTTATTGGGAATGATCTGAATCAGGCCTTCCAGTTCCAGCTGTCTGAATGCTTCACGGACAGGAGTACGGCTGACGCCAAGCTCCTCTCCGATGGCAACTTCTTTCAATTCTTCGTGATCTTCATATTTTCCGCTGAGAATATCATCGCGGAGCTTATGAAACACACGTCCTCGCAGGGAATACTTATCCGTAACCTCCTGCTTCACGTCATATTTGCCCATAACTTAACTACACTCCACTCATTAGCCGATGGTGATCTGAAGTTCCTTGCAAAGCTTCTTGAGGCACTTGATGATCTCATCATCGGTAATAACAGTTACACGTCCGCCGGCATACTCTTCATCGACCCAATCCTTGATGCGTTTCACCAGTTCGGAGTTCTTACCAACCTGCTTATCATCCTTGAGTTTGAAGTAGGAATTGATCCAGTGAGCGATACCTGCCAGACCGGAAGTATTGGAAATTGCACAAAGTACAGGTCTGTTCAGGAACTTCTCGGTATCGAAAATATTGTAGATCTCCTCATTCTTCAAAAGTCCGTCTGCATGAATACCTGCTCTTGTCACATTGAAGTTCTTACCTACGAAAGGTGTTCTGGGAGGAATGTGATAACCGATCTCCTTCTCATAGTACTCAGCCAGTTCTGTGATCACGGTAGTATCCATGCCGTTCAAGTCACCCTTCAACTGTGCATACTCGAATACCATTGCCTCCAGAGGAGTGTTACCGGTTCTCTCACCGATACCAAACAGGGAAGTATTGATACCGGAACAGCCGTACAACCACGCTGTGGTAGAGTTAGAAACTGCTTTATAGAAATCATTATGACCGTGCCACTCGATCAATTCGTGAGGCACGCCTGCATGTGTATGTAATGCATAAATGATACCCTGTACGCTACGGGGAATAACCGCGCCGGGGAAGTTAACACCATAACCCATGGTATCGCAGGCACGAACCTTGATAGGAATATGGTACTCCTCCATCAAATTCATCAATTCATGACAGAAAGGTACTACAAAGCCGTAGATATCTGCTCTGGTGATATCTTCCAAATGACAACGAGGGCTGATGCCTTCCTCCAGACAGTCTCTGATAACACTGAGGTAGTGATCCATAGCCTGCTTTCTGGTCATTTTCAGTTTCAGGAAGATGTGATAGTCACTACAGCTGACCAGAATACCGGTTTCCTTCATGCCGATCTCTTTTACCAGTTTGAAGTCTTCCTTGCTTGCACGGATCCAGCTGGTTACTTCAGGAAACTGATAACCACGCTCCATACACTTATAGACTGCATCTCTATCCTTCTTGCTGTAAAGGAAGAATTCGCTGGCGCGGATCATACCGTTGGGGCCGCCCAGTCTGTGCAGATAATCGAAAATGGTTACGATCTGCTCGGTTGTATAAGGCGCACGGGACTGCTGACCATCTCTGAAGGTGGTATCAGTGATCCAGATCTCCTTAGGCATGTTGTGGGGTACGATTCTATCATTGAAAGGAATCTTAGGAATCTCGGAATAAGGAAACATGTTACGGAACACGTTCGGTTTCTCGACATCATCGAGAATATACATATGCTCTTCAATCTGCAAAAGATTGTTCTTAGCATTCATGGTGACAGGACGATTCTGGAAGGTGCTGTCGTCTCTCATATCGCTCATAGTTAGAAACCTCCTACTATTGTATATCTCGAATAATTGTATACAATAATACCACACATGTCAATCCTTTTCAAAAAATAGTAATGATCTTCCATTTCTATGCAAAATGAGGAAACATAGACAGGCCGAAATACATAACATAAACCATAACAAATCCTGGAGGCTTTCAAATGAGCGATTTAACTACCGGTGGTTGCGGCTGCAATGACT
Organism: Acetatifactor sp.; assembly: GCA_024403365.1. Classification (GTDB taxonomy): domain Bacteria; phylum Bacillota; class Clostridia; order Lachnospirales; family Lachnospiraceae; genus Acetatifactor. Next base: position 7,234 of record JAKSRX010000083.1, read on the forward strand.
CCTGTTCCTGTTCCGGTTCCCAGCGCGGCAATTTCGGTTGTGGGAACAATAGCTGTATGTGGATCATTCTTATGCTGTTTCTCTGCGGCGGAAACGAATGCGGCAACGGATGTGGCTGCGGCATGAACAGAAGCAATCTGTTCGGCGGAGGAGATTCCTGCAGTCTTCTGACCATGATCCTTCTGCTCAACTGCTTCTGCGGCACCACTCCCAGTGGCTGCGGCTGTGGCTGCAACTGATGTGTATTCCTGCTCATAGAGGCAGCAATACGCAAAGCAGGGAAAGGTGAAAGCCTTTCCCTGTTTCTTTACATAAAGTTATGTATATATTCATAATATAAAATGAAACAACGGTAGAAGGAATAGCCTATGGGGTCTGAAGGAAATCGCTCCATCTATGCGTTTGACAACCACTATACCACCAACGATATTCGTAAGCTAAAGATCCTTCTGCCGCATCTTCCGAATACCGATCATAGAGAGCTGGCGATTCTGATCAAACTCTTGGAACTACAATTTGCGATCCATGTCAAAGATCAAGCTCCCTCATGTCAAAGACACAAGTCACAAGACAGTTCTTTTCAAGATGAACTCACACCTCTCCTGATCGAATTGACTCCTTATTGTACCGAAAAGGAGTGCAAAGAGATCGATCAGATCAGGTCAATGCTCTCCACCTTTTCACAGATGCAGGAACTCCAAAGCATCCTAGCAATGATGCAGGATGCAGATTCGGAAGGCAAAAATACAAATTTTGATCTCTCTTCTATTTTCGAGAATTTATCAGAGATAGATGCTGATACGTTATTTCAATTACTGGGAAAGGATAACACATGACACAGAGACCCGAATGGATGAATGATCCTCTCGTACAAATGATTCCAAAGGAAAAACTGGATCTGCTAGCAGACTTATTTGAAAAGGGACAAGGTCGTTCCCAGAAAGAACTGGGACTCATTCTGCTACCTTTGTTAAAGAAAGCAAAACAACAGGGCCTTACCTTTACCACACAGGAAATTGCTGCCGCCATCACTGCGATCAAGCGACACAGTTCCTTAGAAGAATCAAAACAGATCGACCGACTGCTCAAAGCAAACGGAACTGACTTCAAATAAAAAGCCTCATCCGTGGAAACGAATGAGGCTTAAAAAAACTTATTTTGCTACGATATTTACCAGACGGCCGGGAACGTAGATCTCCTTGATAATATTGCCGGAAAGTTTGTCGCCAAGTGCTTCCTTAGCTGCTGCGATTGCAGCGTCCTTATCAATATCCTTAGCTACATTCATGGTCAGCTTGATCTTACCGTTTACCTGAACTGCGATCTCAACAGTGCTCTCTATGGTCTTTGCTTCCTCGTACTCAGGCCATGTGGTCTGATATACGCGGCCTTCAAAACCTGCAGCATTCCAGAGTTCCTCGGTGATGTGAGGAGCAACAGGATTCAGAAGTGCAAGCAGTGTCTTGTACTCGCCCTTGGTTACGGACTTCTTGCCGTAGAACTCGTTGATCAGGGACATCATTGCAGCGATTGCGGTGTTGTACTTCAGATTCTCAAAGTCGGAAGATACCTTCTTGATGGTCTGATGCATCTTGGTCTCAAGGTCAGCGCTGTAGCCGTCGCCGTCTACCAGAATATCCTGGAGTTTCCATACTCTCTCAAGGAATCTGCGGCAACCCTTAACGCCATCCTCACTCCAAGAAGCAGCAAGGTCGAATGCGCCGATGAACATCTCATAAGTTCTCAGTGTATCTGCACCGTAATCTC
>JAKSRX010000084.1 GCA_024403365.1 Acetatifactor sp.
GCTATCCTCAAGAGTTACCTTATCAACGATCTGCTCACCGTCCTTAGCCTGCTCACGCAGCTTGATACGTGCGGTCAGACGATTCTCCAGAGCAATTGCCTCGATAACGTTTACATTTACCATATCACAGGTAGTGCGTACGCTCTCTACGAAGAAGTCGAGCATGATGTCATCAAAGATATCTACTCTCTGGTCGTTCTCAACTACATCTGCGTAACGGATCTCACGCTCAAATGCTACATTATCCTTGATAGCATCAAAGATCTTACCGTTCAGATCGCTATCCAGCATAGCGCCGCCTTCACTTGCAGCTCTGGTAGCCTTTACCATCTCCTTCAGGATCGCTTCGCTTGCACATACATGGTATACGGAGTCACCCTTCTGGAACTTCAGCTTATTAACAAGGTCTTCCTGAGATCTAACCAGGGTGGTGCACTTGTCAGCGAAGGTACCGTAGAACTTTTCAAAGCCCTCACACAGTTCCTTTACATAACGATAACCGATCTCGTAAGTAGCCTTCTCGATCATAGCGTTCATCAGATCCATGATATCGGTGTAGTAGCCGGGGAGGAAGCTGTTCAGACGCTTATAGTAATCCTCGATCTGACCCTTTCTGCCGCCGAGAACGTCTGCCTCTGCCTTAGCAAAATCATCCAGAGTCTTCTCATCTACATCCTTGGTCTGATCTACATTGTACTTCTTGGGCAGGTTTGCTCTGAGACCGTAGTCACGCAGGCTTCCGTTCAGGGAATCGATCTGATCTGCTGCTGCCTTCATCTTCTGCTCAAACTCAAGGAGAACTTTATACAGCATATATCTCATTGCGTTGGGATGGAAGATACCGTCTGCATTCTGGATCAATGTCTCAAGCTTATAATCCTGCTTAACATTTACAGTCTTGATATCGTTGCTGAAGATAGATTCTGCTCTGTTCTCAGCGATCTTCTGTACATTGGTACGTACAGCCTGCTCAAAGGAATGCAGTGCATTTACATTTCTGACTGCTCTGTTTCTGTTGCTCTCTGCATTGTAGTTCTGCTTAGACTCCAGAGTGCTGTTGTCATTGATCTTGGACTTGATCTTGTTGTTATCGATAACGGACTTGGTAACCTCATCGATCAGAGCCTCACAGTATGCGGAGATCTTTACATCGGGATCTCTCAAAACAACTCTTACATTCTTGGTAAATACATCTTCACCGCTGTCTACGTGCTTGATGTATACTTCGGGAAGCTTAGGCATCTCATCGTCGGAAAGACCCTTTGCCTTGCCTTCCTGTCTCTCTACCTGGTACTTCTTGTCATATCTGGTCCACTTAGCGCTCTCGCCTTCGCCGCCGATGCTGTCCATAGCCCAGCCGTATCCGATGTACTCAGTCACTTCATCATAAGGGAACTTGATAACAGCTGCGCCGATACCACCGAAACGGTTACGACCGAAGTTACCGGGGTTAGCCAGCTCCTTGATGATGTTATCTTCTACGGAGAATGCTCTCTTCTGCATAGGTCCGATGTTCTGCTCGTACAGAGCCTGTGCAGCCTGCTTCTTGTACTGCTCGATGGAGATCATGGTAGTATCCTGGGAATCCTGGCCGTCCATCAGGAAGCAGAAGTCGCAGGGAAGCAGAGACAGTGCCTTAACTTCGCTGGTTCCGGGTACGGAGAAATCAACGTGCAGGTTCTTATACTTCTCCAGCTCGCCGCCTTCGATATCCATGAAGCCGGAGCCCTTGATCATGAATGCATTCAGCTCCTTGATGGTAGCATATGCATTTCTTCTCTGGCTCTCCTTCTCGGCGGTGGACTTGATAACGCTGTCCAGAGTCTCGGGAAGCATGATCATGGAACGAACGATCAGAGCGGTGTTGGGGTACTTATTGTTTACATAGTCACGGATGAACATACACAGAGGCAGGATAATACCGGAACCGGTACCACCGGATGCAGTAGATACTACTACTACACGAAGAGCCTGCTTCATCTGCTTACCGGACTTACGGAACAGATTGTCGATCGCATCATACAAAGGATTGATAGCACCGGTCTTAATGGTTGCGTTCAATGCCAGACGGGAAATAGCACGAACCTGACCTGCACCTTCGGATACGGTCTTATCGTACATAACTGCGTTCTTAGGGAACCAGTTTCTTCTTGCATCTTCATCATAATCCAGGTAGCTGCCTACGGTCTGAGTATTGGAAGTCTGTACGAAATAGATCTTTGCCTTACTCTTTGCTACATTGGAAAGGTCGTTAACGTTGGTGTCCAGACATACGAAGTTGATATTCTCTACTTCGCCGGGACGACACATTTCAGCAACCTTGGTTACGATGCCACTACCGGTACCGCCGACACCCACGAATAGAGTGGGGGCCTCTACAACATTCTCTTTAATCAATTCCTTGCTCATTTTTATCCTCCTATTAAATACCTTTCCGGTATAAATATTTTAAAAGAACTGTAAGTTACATAAAAAGGAAGCTTTGGTATCTCTACCGTTTTTATCTCCCATGCCGTCGATAGATACTCTCTCGCCGTCACCGATGGTGAATAATACCTCTCCATCTTCCGGACGGGATTTTGCTTTCATATCACAGAATTCACCGTCTACCTTCGGGTTATATCCGAATGTAATACCGGAGATCTTGATCTTCGTTCTCTCATCGCCGCCATTAGGACTGATCGCAATGACGTCAGCCGCTCTGTCTGCTGATCTCACTCGTCTGGGTGAAACTGCCTGCAATGTCAGTGAAACACCCAGCGCTGCATTGGTTCCGGCAGGTGCATTTCCTGAGTAGAACGAGAACGTTGCTCTCTTTCCGCCATGCGTACGAGTATATCTGGGGGGATCAATACTGGTGGCACCCTTCTCAGCTCCGACCATAAACTTGATGGTATCAGGATTTACTGTGATGGTCTTAGGCAGCACCTTCATGTTCATGTACAGCCAGATCAGGAAGATGATCAGGGCTGCCAGCAATGCTGCGATCAACCAGGGCAGCCATGCGGGATACAAAGCGATCTTGAACTTGTAGGTATCGGATGCTTCCATATGGAATGCATCGCGGGTGGTTGCTGTAGCTTTGATCTTGTAGGTTCCCAGTGCGGGATCGGGATCGGTGATCACGATCTCAAAGGCAGATTTATCGGCATGCTTTACAACATCATATTTGATGCCTTCCAACTCGATGGTTGCATCTACCAGCTCCATCTCTTCTGCGGTCAGGGGCTTACCGTCCTTAGCCACATTCAGGATGATGGACTTACCGTCCTTCTTATACTTGGACTTGGTAAGATAAGAAGAATTCTCTGACTTTAACGCTACATCAAACTTATATCTGTCATCTACGATCTCAAATTCCTCTGTCTTAGAAGCCTTTGCGGTACGACCGTCCTCCAGAAGGTAGGTTGCCTTCATGGTAAACTGCATCTTGCCGGTCTTGGTCTCTTCCATGGAACCGGGGTAGAACAGAGACATATCATAACCCTTGTCGGTCTTCATGGTCTGGACCACTACGTTGCCGTTCTCTACGGAAGCCTCGAAAGTAGTCTTGTCCAGCTCGGATCCCAGGAGAGGCTCTCCCTCGTAGAACAGATCCATGGAACCGAAATTCATGCCGTCCAGCTCAGATAACTTCACCTGGCTTTCATAAGCACCGGAGAAGCTCAACTCACCCATGGGTTCTGCATTTACGATGTAACCGCCTGCGGGCCATCCAAGCTCTGCACCACTCTTCAAAATGGTATATCCGCTTAAATAAACGACCTTCATGTTGGAAGCTTCCAGCTTATCACCTGCCTCGACCTGTACAGGGATCTTGCCTGCGGAATTCGCCTTTTCCTCTATCACTTGTCCGTTCTTCGCATACTTGATGGAATAATCGGTCTTACCCAGGAGGGAAGAATTGGTCCAGTTACCGTTTCTGTCTACCATACCGTACTCGATATAGTATTCGCCGGGAGTCATATTGTCGGGATCCACTACGTCACCGTTGGCATCCACAACACGAGCTGCCAGATCTACGTCGGGCTCATAGTAAACTTCTACGCTGCTGGCATTACCGGAATAGGAAATGGAGTAACTTCCTGCATCCAGTGCTCCGTAAGTAGCAATGGTACCACTGAGCTCTGTGTCGATCTTGAAACCGCCCTTTTCACGTCCTCTCTCACTGTAGCGGGGTGAATATGCGGAACCATCCATCTTGATGGTATTGCCGGAGGCATCCTTCAATTCCACGTTGCTGATATTCTGTCCCTGAACGAACACGATCAGCTTACTCATGGAAACATCAAAGGAAACATTGCTTCCGTTCACTCTCAGGGTATCACGACCGAAGATAGTGTTACACATACCGGTCAGCTTCTGCAGAACCTCTGCGGACTGCTGTGCCACATCTGATGAATATATATGATTGGGATCGGAGATCTCGGTAGGAACCTGAGGCGCACCTGTTGTCGCAATTCCCAGGAACAAAACGTTCATGGAAGGAATGAATACACTCAATTCTTCCTCCAGACGTCTCTTGGAATCCGCACCCAGATTTTTGAAATCCTCTGCCTCTGTACCATGGAAATATGTTCCGTCTGTCAGAACTACCAGCCATCTCTCATCCGCACTTACCTTCGCAATACCTTCACCGGCATATTGAATAGTGTCGATGGGAGTACCTGTTCCCTGTTCTGCACCTGTGGAGTCATACTTCACGGTGTAGATATCTCTGATCTTCTCGACATCCGCCTTGCTGGAGATGGTCAAAGGATTTTTATCCTTGGAATACTCCACTCCGCCTGCAGTGACCGGCCACATGGGATAGATCTGAAGGGTATCCCCTTCATTCATCATGGCTGCAAATACTTCCATAGCGTAGATCGCTCTACACCAGGCGTTCTGGCCATCGTACATGGAACCGGAATTGTCGAAAACGATCGCAATTGCTCTCTTGGTCTTTGCCTTCTCCGCAGCCTTCGCAGGTATGGGAGAAATGCTGCCTACAACCAGACTGATTGCGAGAACGATCGCCAGCAATGACAGTTTAAAGAAACGTTTCATTGCTCTATCCTCCTGTTAACAATATTGATTGGGTCGCCCTTTTGCCCAAAAAAGGACAGAATAACCCCATTCTCGACAATAGTTTACCAAAAATTAAGAATTAAGGCAACTGTATTGCCCTCTGCAAATAAAAAAAGTGCGAACTTTTTCGCACTTTTTTGAAAAATTCCCTATATTTCCCAAATTGTTCGGAAGATCACAGAGCAAAGATCCTCTTCAACATGTCTATGTACTCGTCCGTCTTCCTCAGAGAGAAGGTTAAGTGGCCGTAGCCCTTTACCACCTGATATTCCGCGTTGGGATATGCCTTTTGCACCTTTTTCAGGCACATTTTGCAGGCTTTCTCCTCCTTCGCATAGAAGAAGTACATAGTCTGCTGCCTATTATCCATGAATGCCGGGAAGTCGAAGCTGTAGCAGCACTCCACTTCATTTCGAATAGTATCCTCCTGAATGTAAGGTGCCACTTCCTTCATGGCTTCCAGCATGGGGCGAATCGCCTCATTGTCATGATTGGTGAAAGCATTTAAGAACTTCCAGCCGATGATCTTATCCACATCTTTCTTGCGGACCATGTTGATCATCATCTTGAACTTACGGAACATGAACTTTTTATAGGTATTCGACAGTTTGATGCAGGGTGCTCCGTCAAAGAAGGACTTCTGCACCACGATGTCCGTGGGGATCAACTGACGCAGGAGCTCGATTCCTACCTCAGCACCCATGGACTGGCAGTAAAGCATCAAAATATTGTTGATCTGCTGTTCCTTCAGGTAGGATGCGATCTTGGCAGCTTCACCGGACCTGGAACTGAACACGGAATAGGAGGTTCCGCTGTTGAAGTGACCGGTATAATCCGCAACGATGATACAATAATCCTCCATCAATCTGCTGTAGAGATATTCCAGGGAAGATGCGGGGCAGAAGGACCCGGGCAGCATCAGGATCACCGGCTTCTCTCTGTCGCCGAATGTCAAAAATCTCATAAAAACTCACCTCATCGAATGAAATAGAGCAATCCCAAAAGCAGCATGTGCACGGGATAGAATCCGTAATAGATGTAGCGGATCACCTTGTTGTAAGGGCCCTGCTTACCGCGATACAGCCAGATGAAGATCAGTGCAAATACCGCGAATCCCTGGTTGGGGATCATAAACTGCTGTCCGAACAGGGTAACGCCGTATTCCATACCGCCGAAAAGTACCCAGTGGATCAGGAACAGACCCACAAACTGGCCCAGGTAATGATACCACTTGTTGCCTCTCAGGAAGTAGAACAGAAGCACGGTGACAACGCCGTAGCCAAAGTAATCCACGAAAAGGATCAGTCCCAGGAGATAACCGGCCGCAACAGCAGCAACGGTGAGGATCACACGCAGCCACATCTTTTTGCTCTTTGCCTTCTCGATCCACATCATGCAAAGGATCGCAATGAAAAAGGTCCACATAACGTTCTGATGGAAAGGATAGAAAAAGACGCCGTCACACATCAGATCGAAGGGTGCCTCGGAGATCAATGCAAACAGAAGCATACGAAGCAGGTATTTCTTTCTGTCATGGGTGTAATGAAAACCTTCCGCGATCATAAATGCGAAGATCGGGAATGCCAGTCGGCCTACACCCGTCATCCACCACTGGGAAGAAAACATGGTCGCCCAAAGATGGTCGATCAACATAAGTGTCATTGCAATGATATGCAAGCCAAAAGATGTCAGTTCCAATTTTTTACTCATACCTATTTATCCGCCTTCTTTTTCTTTTTATAAAAAATCGTCGCGATTCCGCCGATTACCATATAGGAAAGGATCGTGATCACGATGATGATGGTCAAGACCTTCCACGCGTAACTGCTTAAATCGGTGTAGGAATACTCATACCAGCTGTACTCTCCATCCGAGACCTTGGTGTACAGATGAATGGCAAAGGGATTGGACTTGTCGCGCTCCTCTTCGAGCAGCCCGCCTGCAGTCTCTGCGGCAAATTTCGACAATCTTCCCTGCATCTCAAAGTATCGGTCATTCATGAACCATTTGAAATGACTGATACCATGGACCCACAAAGGGTGGTCTTTGATGATCTGCGCTTCTTCATAGAGTACAGAAGCATCGCTGTATATTTGCGCCTGTTCTTTTCCTCCCGCCCTAAGCGTCACGCAAACAGGAAAACAGGTGCCATTTTCATAGACATACTCCTCCAGACAGAGGTCAGCGTCAGGATAGATCTCAAATAAGGTCTTCAGATATTCCAATTGCTTCCTGTCGAAAGCATCCGTCAGGGAGAAAAGGCCCACATACTTCTCCGCACAGGAGATCACGGAGTATTCTGCCTTTTCACTCTCACAGGGTTCTTCTTCCAGCAGGAAAATAACACCCTTTCGAATCACGGTGCCGTCTGCGGTGGTCAGCATGTTCACTGCAAAACTTTCTTCTCCGTCCATCTCATGGTCGCCGTATATCGCCGACCACACAAAAACGTAATTATCCCTGGCTTCCGTTTCCTCCGTAGGATCCGCCATGAGGGGCAGACATTTCTTGATGACCTTGGTAAAAGGCTTCATCAGCTCCTGCATCTGCGTCTGTTCTTTATAGTAATAACCAACACCGTAAGATATGATACCCGTACTCAGGAGACAAAGTGAGCAGAGTATCAACCAAAGGCGCAGCAGGTAATTCTTCTTTTCCATACAGCATCCTTTCCGCGTAGGATCGTTTGTCACCATTATAACAGTTTTTCTGCAAAATTCAAATCATGAAACCAATAGTTGCTGTACGGCGCATTTCTATCATATTAAAATATAGAAAAAAGCATCACAGGAGGTTTCATATGTTCACCACATCTTACCATTTATACCCTTATATCACAAAAGAGATCCGGGAGGAGACTCCGAGAGATCCCTATCATCTTTTATCCGTGCTGGATCCTTCTAAACATTATAATTTCTATTCCACCGAACTCTTAGACAGAAATCAGGGCCTCTATACCTTTTCTGCGGAAAAATGGGTCTCCGAACGACTTTATCAGGTAAGAGTCCATGAATCTTCCTCAGATTGTGCCAAGATCCAGAATATCGCACTTGTTTTCTTGGTAAATACCCACGTAAATGACAAACTGAGCCTTGAGCCGGGAGACGATCTGATCAGTGCCACCCTCTGGAATCTGGAGGAATGCACCGATTTCGGCCTCTATATGGCGGATGCGGATGCCAACAAGGAATTTTATCCCAATGAGGAGATCACTACCGTGTCCCTCGCTGAGGTCATCCGACAGAATATCGAGAAGTGCAAAACGCCCGAGTATGCCCGCAAGGTCTTCACCGAGCATATGTTAGTCTTCGAAAATCACCGCCTGGATATGGAATGGGATCGCACCAAGGGCATTCAGACTGTGTATGTGGATTTCCTCCACGTTCCTACCACCGGATATGATGCAAAGATCACGGAAAGAACCGAGTTCCACGATTATATGTGTATTTACGCGAAATATAATACCAGAGTGTAAAAAACAAGGCAGCCTGAAAAACAGGCTGCCTTTTCTGTGAAATACGCAAAAAGGAGTAGGCCATTCCGGTCTACTCCCTTATTTTTCCAATAAAAAAGCCGATCCCCCAGGTTCTATGTCCCAAAAAATCGACTTAAGTGCACCGTTAAGGTGACACGGTGCATCACAGGTTATTCCTGTTTGCCCTCATATAATCACTTCATATTATTCATTGACTAACTTACTAAAGAAACTTCATATACTTTTCCATCCGACAACCGTAGGTACTGCAAGCGTCATCACTGCCTTCGGGACAGGTGTCT
>JAKSRX010000085.1 GCA_024403365.1 Acetatifactor sp.
TCACAACGGTACGTTCAAAAAAATATCGTTTTTATCACTTTCCCGTCATGATTTTGTGCAGTTTACGCACAATACGGTACAGTAATATCTCAAACCTGCGAACCAGACCATGTTTCATCCAGAACAGGCCGAAACTTCTGGCTCTCTCGGTATCCAGGCGGTGTACCTTGCCGTTTCGCGTGTAGGAGACCACCTTGCCGTACACCTGTGCCAACGGCACCGGTGCGTCGGGAACCTTACAATTATCGCCCCAGGTCTGGGCTATCCCGCTCTCCGGATCCAGTTTCCAGAGTCTGTGTACCACGTAGCGCTTACCGTCAGTGAAAAGCACCACATCACCGATCTGCAGAGGTTCCGTAACAGGAACTATGGTCACGGGATCTTTGCCCAGACGGATCAAAGGGCGCATACTATCGCCCTGCAGCAGTGTCGTGATCGGCACCTTCAGTCCGCTTCTCGACATCTCCATCCACTCTTCAATTCCGATCTGCCGTTTCTCCATTCCTGTTCCCCTATGCAAAGAATAACCGCCGGCGCACTGCTGACGGTTACTCACCAAAACTCATTTCTAAAAAATTATGCCAGATGTCCCTTAGCCTTGATGACCTCGATGACATCATCTACATACTTCTCACATGCCTCGTCGCTCTCAGCCTCTACCATGACACGGATCAGAGGCTCGGTACCGCTCTCACGCACCAGGATACGACCGGTGTTGCCCAGTTCGTCTGCAACCTTCTGCACTGCCGCCTGTACGTCGGGATCGTTCTGCGCTTCGGGCTTACTCTTAACGCGAACATTCTTCAGTACCTGAGGATAGAATACACAGGGAGCTGCCAGTTCGCTCATGGGCTTCTCCTTAGCAAGCATAACTTCCATCATCTTCAGGGAAGTGAGGATGCCGTCGCCGGTGGTTGCATACTTGGTGAAGATAATATGGCCGCTCTGCTCACCGCCGATACGATTGCCGGTCTTCACCATATTCTCATATACGTACTTGTCGCCGACCTTGGTCTTGTCATAGTCGATTCCAAGCTTATCCAGAGCCTTGTAAAGGCCGAAATTAGACATTACAGTGGTAACCACCTTATTATTGGGCAGAACGCCGCGTTCCTTCATATATGCGCCATATACGTAGATGATATGGTCACCGGTAATGATATTACCCTTCTCATCCACGCAGAGGCAGCGGTCAGCATCGCCGTCGTATGCGAATCCGATATCCAGTCCGTTGTCTACCACAAACTTCTGCAGATGCTCGATATGAGTACTGCCGCAGTCAGTATTGATGTTGTAACCATCAGGGTTGTTGTTCATCACATAAGTCTTGGCACCCAGGGCGTCAAATACGGATTTTGCAATGCTCCAGGCTGCGCCGTTTGCTACATCCAGACCGACCTTCACGTTCTTGAAGCTGTACTTGGAAAGACCGATGAGGTAACCGATGTAACGGTTTCTGCCCTCTACATAGTCAACGGTACGACCTACTTCTCTGGTAGCCACGGGAATCTCCAGACCGCCGTCCAGATACTCTTCTACCTTGAGGATTGTCTCCTCATCCATCTTCTCGCCGTCACCGTTCAACAGTTTGATACCGTTGTCATAGTAAGGGTTGTGAGAAGCGGAAATAATGATACCGCAATCGAAATCATCTACTCTGGTGATATATGCCACGGAAGGAGTGGTGGTTACGTGCATGATGTAAGCATCTGCGCCGGAAGCCATCAGGCCGGTGCACAGTGCGTACTCAAACATATAAGAAGAACGTCTGGTATCCTTACCGATGACGATCTTTGCCTTCTTCTCCAATCTTGCGCCGTAATACCAGCCTAAGAAACGGCCGATCTTTACTGCGTGTTCATAAGTCAGATCCTTGTTAGCCTCTCCACGGAAGCCGTCGGTTCCGAAATACTTGCCCATATTTTTAGTCCTCCTTCTTTCGGATCACTGTTCCGTCGTTTTTGTGAATACTGCCTGCGGGGATCACGCCGCGCACACAACTGGTGGGATAAATATTGCAGTTTCTGCCGATGACCGTACCGGGATTCAGCACGGAATTGCAGCCAACCTCAACATAGTCACCCAGCATAGCACCGAACTTCTTCATGCCGGTCTCGATGCTCTCCTCCCCGTTGTGAACCACTACAGGCTTCTTGTCGGACTTCACATTGGAAGTGATGGAGCCGGCACCCATGTGGGAGAAATAACCCAGAATAGAGTCGCCTACATAGTTGTAATGAGGGGTCTGCACGTGATCAAAAAGAATGACATTCTTCAGTTCACAGGAGTTACCCACAACGCAGTCCGCACCAACCAGTGCCGACCCACGAATGAAAGCGCAATGACGCACCTCTGTATTAGGCCCGATGATACAAGGTGCTCCCAGGTATGCGGAAGGGAAAACCGTTGCGGTCTTATGTACCCACACGTTCTCGGAGACCTCCACATAATCCTCTCCCAGCGTAGGACCCAGGGCAAGGATCTTGTCCTTGATACCCTTCAGTGCCTGCCAGGGATACTCATATTGCAATAAATAATCCTTCGCAAGAGTATGCTCCAGATCATACATTTCTACGATCTTCATTCAGTAAAACCTCTTTCGTTATACTTTTTAGTGCATATAGTATACACCATATCGTACTAAAGTGCCATATCCTTTTGAAATCCGTCCTTACTTCACCGGTTCATACCGCCAGATCGAATAGTACTGCGCACGCTTCGTATAGGGAACGCCATACCATTTTGAGTGCTGCTTACGCATCAGCATCGTCCAGCCCGGGCGACCCTCAAGAAGGTGCTTGCTCTGCTGGTCCACATGATAGATGAAGGTGATCGGATGGTTCAGATCCCCCTCCAATTTCTCCAGAAACAACTTGAAAGTCTCCGGCAGGAAAGGACGTCCAAAGAAAAGAACTGTATAAGGATCCATGTTGTGCTCAAAAGCATCACCCACCACAACCTTCACATCAGGGTACTTCGCCGCCCACTGAGCGGTCATTTTCCCTACTTCTTCGTTGATCTCGATCCCGGCGATCTTGCAGGGATACTGCTTATGGATCAGGTAAGCCAGAACTCTGCCCTGACCGCAACCCACATCGAGGAAGGAATCCTCCGCCGTGATCTTCAGTTCCTTCGCAGAAAAAATATCATGCAGTGCTGCATAGACTGTGGCCTCGGAGCCCGTCATGCCAACGCCTGCCTTGTCATCTCGGAAGATGCTGGGAACGTACCTTCTGATGGACATACCGCACACCTTACGGTCAATGCAATAATCCTGCAATTCATAAAATTTTCCTGTGATTCGCGCCAAAATATATTTACGCTTTCCCACGCTCAGTCTCCTCTCTAGCCTTCTACCGTCGCCACGAACACGCCGGCATCCTTGGTGATCCTAAAGCCCTTCTCGGTCTTCTTTTTCACGAAGGCGGTAAACTCATGGTATTTATCTACAATGTATCGATTCTGGTTGCCGTGGCAGGAAAGAATATACGCAACCAATGGCTCCGGCTTCGTCACCAAAAGTCCATCCTCAAACTGCTGCCAATTGACTTCACCAAAGTACTCCTTCAGGATCTCGGCACCATTCTCCTTACCGAACCGCTCATACAACACATCAGCCGACAAAGCGATTCTATCATCAAACTCACGCACCAGATTGCTGATCTCCTGCATATGAGTCGCACCGTAGGTACTGCAGATCAGTCTTCCGCCGGGCTTTAATACCCTCTTGATCTCAGCGAATACCTTCCCCAGATCCTCGCAATAGAAAAGCATATGATTCGCGATCACCACATCGTAAGAACCATCCTCTGCATTGATATAATGTGCATCCATCACACGGCACGCAAAATGTGCCATTCCATCCAGTTTCTTGCCCGTCTCACGCACGATACCATCGGAGATATCCGTCAGCAAAACATCCACATTCTCAGGCAATTTGGACACATTCTGCAGCCAGAACGCGCCGTCACCACAGCCAAGTTCCAGCACTCTCTCACCGGGCTTTAAATCTGTCATTCGATACAGCCAGGGGAACCATCCCTCCTGATTCAGGGAGTAGTCATTATGCAGACTGATACGCGCAGAAATATTAGAGGAATTGATGTACTGCCTCTTCAGTTTCTGCTCCATCTCATTGCTGTTCGCCAGCAGAAGCATGTCGCTCCAGTTGACCTCACGACCTTCGGCGATGGCCTCCTGTGCTTCCTGCAGGGAACGCTTCATCAGAGTCATCTGCTCGATATGTTCCTCCAGCAGATTAGTCTGTAGTTTCAGGGATTCCATCCACAGCTCACGATCTGCACTGCGCACAGTCAACTCCTTGATGTCAGCCAAAGGAAAGGACAAATACTTCAGGAAAATGATCTGCTGCAATCTCGCAAAATCATTGTCCGTATAATACCTGGTACCATTCTCAAGCACTACGGAAGGCTTCAAAATATTATGTTCATCATAATAACGCAGCGTCTTCTTGGTCACATGCGCCATATTAGCAAATTGTCCGCTGGTATAATAACCGTCTCGTTTCATCGGCAAGCCCTCCTGCCCTTCATTGTACATAAAAGTACACAAAATAACAAGACTCCCGATTGGAATACCATCCTTTCGAGAGTCAAATTATTACATTGCAAAAATATCGTACATATGTTAACATATAAACATAAAGGTGTTGCCGATAGACGGCTAGCCCTTCATTGTTAGAAGCAAAACAACCGCCTCAATCTTGCTAGGGATCTAACGGCGGTTGTTTTGCTGTGTGTTTCTATGATTCTCATTTTCGTTTTCTTTCTTGCTGATCGATCTTTCGATCTTCTCAACAAACTTTCCAACTGCAATTCCGGCTACAAATATCGCAAGCACAAAACCTGCAAATGTTATGTATTCCATCATATCAACATCACCCCCTTTTCCCAAGAGGGCTTTACACATCCCTCCCGTTAATAGAAGGGTCAGCCGCCTACCGTTATGGCAACACCTTGCTCTGTAAGAGCATAATAATCATACTACAAACCGTATGTGTTTGCAACTATATTGCGTCATTTTATTATCGTAATATCAAGCTTACATTTAGAACTTAAACGTATCCTTCAATCCAACCCACTTTTGATCTTTGTCACTTAAATTCAGTGCTACGCCATCCACGGTATAGCCCTCACCGGAAGCAGTGCCCTTGTACTCTCCGGTAAGCTGCGGCCACTCAATACCGATCTCAGGATCATTCCAAGCCAAGCCGCCTTCATCGTTGGCATGATAGAAGTCGTCACACTTGTAGCAAAATTCTGCTGTATCGGTGAGTACCAGGAAGCCGTGTGCGAATCCCTTGGGGATCAGGAACTGCTTCTTGTTCTCCTCGCTAAGGAGTACGCCATACCACTTGCCGTAGGTTGCAGAACCTGCACGCAGGTCAACTGCTACGTCAAATACGGTACCCTTGATAGTGCGAACCAGCTTGGTCTGAGGGAAATTCTTCTGGAAATGCAATCCGCGAAGTACGCCCTTCACACTCATAGACTGATTGTCCTGTACGAAATTGATATTGATGCCAGCCTCTTCCATATCGCGCTGACTGTAAGTCTCCATGAAATATCCGCGGTTGTCGCCGTGCACTGCAGGGGTAATGACACACAGGCCCTCGATGCCTGCCACATTCTTCTCAACGGTGATCTGTCCCATTACAAATTTGCCTCCTTCAAATATCTGCTCACAGCATCCTGCCAGGTAGGCAGAGGTGTGAAGCCCGCTTC
Source organism: Acetatifactor sp. (assembly GCA_024403365.1). Taxonomy (GTDB): domain Bacteria; phylum Bacillota; class Clostridia; order Lachnospirales; family Lachnospiraceae; genus Acetatifactor. Next base: position 5,745 of record JAKSRX010000085.1, read on the forward strand.
TACCAGTTTGCTCTTGTCCAGTCTGCTGTTGGTAGGTCTTGCAGCCTTGCTCAGGCCATACTCCGCAGTGGTCACGGGGGTTACCTTGGTGGTAAGTCCGTACTGCTTGTAGAACTCTACGCAGAAATCATACCAGGAAATATAGCCGCCCTCATTGGTAGCATGATAATAGCCATACTTCTCGGTCTCACACATATCAACCAAAAGTCTTGCCAGATCAAAGGTGTAGGTTGGAGTACCGATCTGGTCATTCACCACACGCACCTCTTCGTGAGTCTTGCCCACGTTGATCATGGTCTTGATAAAGTTCTTGCCGTTCAAACCGAACACCCACGCGATACGCACGATAAAGAACTTCTCCAGGGTATTCGCTACTGCAAACTCGCCCTCCAGCTTCGTCTGTCCGTAGACATTCAGCGGCTTGTAATCCTTGCAGTCAGGCTCCCAGGGCTTCTCGCCCTGACCGTCGAAGACATAGTCGGTGCTTAAATAAAGCATCTTGCAATCCAAAGCCTTGCAGACATCAGCGATATTCTGTGTGCCGCCTACATTGACCTTGCGCACCGCATCCACCTTGTCGTCATCCTCCGCCATATCCACAGCGGTCCAAGCCGCACAATGGATCACAGCATCGGACTTTACAGCCTCGATAGCAGCTGCTACTGCGTCTTTGTCGGTGATATCCAATCCCACATAAGGCATAGTGGTCACAGCAGATCCGTCTGCTACACCGGCATACTTGTCCGCGATGTCGCTTCCTACGCCCTCGTGGCCTCTCTTAGCTAATTCATTCATGACGTCATGGCCCAACTGACCATTGACTCCCGTTACGAAAAATTTCATTAGATCTCCGCCTTTGCCTTGTACATATCCTCGTAATACTTCTGATAGTTACCGGAAGTGACATTGTTCATCCACTCTTCGTTCTCCAGATACCAGTCGATGGTGAGCACGATACCCTTCTCGAAAGGAGTCTCGGGATACCAGCCAAGGTCGTTCTTGATCTTGGTGGGATCGATGCCGTAACGACGATCGTGACCCAGTCTGTCCTCAACGTGCTTGATCAAAGCCTCGCTGATACCAGCATCCTGTAGTCTGTCGTGAAGCTGCTCGATGATGGTCTTAACGATGAAAATATTGGGGCGCTCGTTGTGTCCGCCTACGTTGTAAACTTCACCGATCTTGCCGTCATTTGCAACCATATCGATTGCCTTACAGTGATCCTCTACATACAGCCAGTCACGGATCTGCATACCGTCGCCGTATACGGGCAGCTGCTTGTGATTCTTCACATTGTTGATCATCAGAGGGATCAACTTCTCAGGGAACTGATAAGGGCCGTAGTTATTGGAACATCTGGTGATGTTGATAGGCATACCATAAGTATCGTGGAAAGCCTGAACGAAGTGGTCAGCGCTTGCCTTGGAAGAAGAATAAGGGCTGTGAGGATTGATGGGAGTTGTCTCCATAAAGTAACCCTCTGCGCCAAGTGCACCATAAACTTCATCGGTACTTACCTGTAAGTACTTCTTGCCTTCCTTCCAGGTCTTGGTCTCAGCGTTGTACCATGCTTCCTTTGCTCTCTGTAGCAGGTTAACGGTACCCATTACATTGGTCTGTACGAAGATCTCAGGGTTAGCGATAGAACGGTCTACATGAGACTCTGCAGCGAAGTTGATGATGTAATCGAAATCATACTTCTCCATCAGAGATGCAACCAATTCCTTGTCACAGATGTCGCCCTGTACAAACACGTGACGAGGGTCGCCCTCAACACCCTTCAAGTTCTCCAGGTTACCTGCGTAGGTCAGCTTGTCCAGGTTTACAAGGAGGATATCCTCGTACTTTTTCAGCATATAGTAAACAAAATTGGAACCGATAAAACCGGCACAACCGGTGATCAAATACTTCTTCATCTTCTCAAAATCTCCTCTCAATTAATAACGAACCTTGCCCTCAGCCACAGCCTTCAGATGTGCACCGTAGGGGCTCTTGCCGTAACGCTCTGCGGACTCTAACAGCTTCTCCTTGGAGATCCAGCCGTTCTTGTAAGCGATCTCTTCCGGTGCAGAGATCTTGATGCCCTGACGCTTCTCCACCATCTGTACGAAGTCAGCAGCCTCTACCAGGCTATCCATGGTACCGGTATCCAGCCATGCAAAGCCGCGGCCCAGAAGCTGAACATCCAGACGATCCTGCTTTAAGTACATCTCATTCAAAGTGGTGATCTCCAACTCTCCGCGGGCGGAAGGTTTCACTTCATGAGCCATAGCGGATACATTCTTGGGATAGAAATACAGACCGGTGATTGCATAATTGCTCTTAGGCTGCGCAGGCTTCTCTTCTACAGAGATGACCTTGCCGTCAGCGTCGAACTCTACGATACCGAAACGCTCGGGATCCGTAACATAATAACCAAATACAGTTGCTCGCTCAGCACTTTCCGCATCCTCTACAGCGGCTCTCAATATCTTGCTGAAACCGTTTCCGTAGAAAATATTGTCGCCCAAAACCATTGCGCAGGCGTCATCGCCGATGAACTCCTCTCCCAGCAGGAAAGCCTGTGCCAGTCCGTCGGGGCTGGGCTGAACCTTGTAGCTTAAGTTCAGGCCGTACTGACTGCCATCTCCCAGCAGATGCTCGAAACGAGGCGTATCCTCGGGAGTGGAAATAATCAGAATATCCTTAATTCCTGCCAGCATCAGAGTAGACAGAGGATAATAAATCATAGGCTTATCGTAAACAGGCAACAACTGCTTAGAAGTAACCATTGTCAAGGGATACAAACGAGTACCGGCACCACCGGCCAAAATAATACCTTTCATCACAAATCTCCTTTTCCTTACAATAAAATGCCCCAAGGGCACCCTTCATAGTATATACTATAAGGTGTGCCCTTAGGGCATAGTCAACTGGAAATTATAAAAGAATTTCTTAGGAAATTATGAAGGAGGTGATCAGGTGTTGTATTTCGCCGTTGCAAAATATACTATTTCATGGTAATATACAGAAAAGGTGCTACCGATAGACGGCTAGCCCTTATAACAAATCAAAAAGCAACCGCTTTGATCTTC
>JAKSRX010000086.1 GCA_024403365.1 Acetatifactor sp.
ACAGTTACCGGAAACGATATGTACCGGACAACCCGCCGACTCACTCAAAGCATACTCGCTTCCCTCGGAATCTCCGCAATGGATCACCATGTCCGGCTTCTCGCTGCGAACGACCCGGAAATAATGCTGATTGTCTCTGTGTGTATCGCTGACGATCAATACCTTCATACGTTCTTCAGTTCCTCTTTCATCAACTGCAGCGCTTTTCCTCTGTGGCTTACCTGATTTTTCTCTTCCGCTGTCAGTTCTGCTGTGGTCTTGCCAAACTCAGGCACATAGAAAATAGGGTCGTAGCCGAAGCCGCCTTCTCCCTTTTCCTCATAATCGATCCTGCCCTCGATGGTAGCTCTGGTAGTCAGCTCTCTGCCATCCGGAAGTACTGCCGCAATGGCGCATACGAATCTTGCAGTTCTCTGCTCATCCGGAACACCGTTCAGGCGCTCGATCAGGTTCGCATTCTTGATGCTGTAAGGAGTATCCTCTCCCATATATCTTGCGGAATATACACCGGGCTCTTTGTTCAGGTAATCGATCTCCAGACCGGAATCATCTGCCATAACGATATCATCACACAGGGCAGCCACCGCTCTTGCTTTGATCAGCGCGTTCTCTTCGTAGGTTGCTCCGTTCTCCTCAGGTTCTACCTTGATCCCTGCTTCTTTCATGGAAAGGATCTCCATACCAAGGTCTCCCAAAATAGCTTTGATCTCTCTTACTTTTCCGGCATTTCCGGTTGCAAAAATAATTCTTTTCATCCTATCTCTCCCTTAATTACTCTGCTTAGGGGGCTTAGGTCCCATAAACTGATAATAGTAAGTTTTCATCATACCATTATAGATCTTACGATTCTTATCTGCTTTGCGTCCGATGTCCGCCTCCGCATTCTCGTAAGCTGTGATCATATACAAACTCCAGGAATCCAGTGCCTTGAATCTCTCACCGATCACTTTATACAGTGCAGGCATCTCCTGCTTCTCCTGCAATCTCTCACCGTAAGGCGGGTTGGTGATGATAAATCCGTACTTCTTCGGATGGCTCAGTTCCTCAACCCCTCTTCTCTGGAAGTGGATCAGTTTATCCACTCCGGCAAGTTTCGCGTTCTCTCTGGCAATACTAACCATATGGTCGTCAATATCAAATCCCTGAATATCGGGGCGCACAGTCAGATCCACCATCTCCTGTGCTTCCTCCAGTGCATCGGCCCAGACCTGCTTACCGATGATATGCTCCCAGTTCTTTGCGGTGAAGAAACGCTTCATACCCGGCGCCATATTTGCCGCCATCATCGCTGCCTCGATAGGGAAAGTACCGCTTCCGCAGAAAGGATCCACCAGAATTCGGTCCTTGTTCCAAGGTGTCAGCATGATCAGGGACGCAGCCAGGTTCTCCGCGATGGGTGCCTTCGCTGTCAGTTTACGATAGCCGCGCTTATGAAGGCTCTCACCGGTACTATCTAATCCCACGGTAACTTCATCCTTCATCAGGAAAACTCTGATGGGGAAACTCTCACCGTTCTCCTCGAACCAGCTTGTCTTATAGATCTCCTTCAGCCTGTCCACCATTGCCTTCTTCATAATAGACTGGATATCGGAAGGGCTGAACAGTTTGGACTTTACGCTGGCAGCCTTTGCCACCCAGAACTTACCGTCCACAGGAATATATTCCTCCCAGGGAAGATTCTTCGTGCCCTGGAACAGTTCCTCGAAGGTCTCCGCATGGAAAGAACCGACCTTGATCAGAATTCGCTCTGCACTGCGCAGGAAAATATTCGCTCTGCACAGAGCTTCCTCATCACCGAAAAAGGTAACTCTTCCGTCCGCTACCTCAGTAATATCATAGCCAAGGTCAACGATCTCTCTTTTCAAAATAGATTCCATGCCAAAGTGGCAGGGAGCAATCAACTCAAATCTGCGCATAACAGTCCTCACATCAAATAAACTTTATATAGTATACCTTATTTCACGCTTTCTGTAAATCAAAGAAAAAAGACACCCGAAGGTGTCTTATGAAAACTTATTTGAGAATGTCTCTTAACTTTCTCACTACAAAAATGACAAGTGCCACTGTGATCAGTGTGGGGGCCGCCCAAACCAGGACGCGTGCCACCAGTGCAAGCACCAGCACCACGATTGCAATGCCGATTCCCAGTCTCGCTGCCGCAGGAAGCTGGAGCCCCACAGGAATCATACTCCGCGCATCCGAAGGCTCCTCCTGAGTATATCGCTCACCGCCGTATTCCTCACCGGCACCGGTACCTTCTACACGACTGCTGTATGCATCCACCACAGATCTTGCGATCAGCCTGGGATCACCAAGGCTTGCAAGTACTACCGACTCGGCACTGCCTCCGGCCACCTCAGTCGCGATGTAACTATCATAATAACGAACGGTATCCTCCACCACGGAGTCATCCACTCTGCCCACCAAGGCTTGTCTCAATTTTTCTATAAATTCATATCTATCCATACGCTCTACCACTTTTTGCGGGGACAGTTATTTTTCTTCATAGCCGCCCGCATCTCCACATAACACCCGCAACTCCGGCACATCCCCTGCAAAAGCATCTCACATTCCTTGCAGACGGAAAGCCTGTCCTCATAAAGAGAATCCTCCACCTTCAGATCTATGTCCAGATTCTCGATATACTCTCTCACAGTCGCATATACCTGCTCCTGCCCCGCAAGTTCCCTGGTCAGACAACGCTTACACTGCCGTAAACTCTTCTCATCACTCATAAATACATCTTCTCCTGTGATAATCTGAGTATAACATCCTCCCTATGCACTGTCTACATTTCAACAATTTCTTTACTCTTTTTTAAGAAGTATAAAAAAAGATACACACGCTAGGAAAACAAAAAAGAGATGCTCTCGCATCTCTTTTTGTTTTCCTAGCGTGTGTTAGAGGATTCGAACCCCCGACCTTTTGGTCCGTAGCCAAACGCTCTATCCAGCTGAGCTAAACACACATCTTTGTCGCATCCCTGCAACATTTAGTATAATACCTTTTTCTTTCTAAAAAGTCAAGCATTATTTTCATTCTTTTTCACAGCAGGGATTCATTTCATAATTCCCTTAAAAACAGTATGTTTTTTGTATATTCTATGGTATACTTGTCAAGATATCATTATAACACAACGTCTTCTCATTCGAGAAGTTCAGGAGGACATATATGTTAGAATTACAGAACCTGTATTTCCAGGTACCTTCCGATACGGGTGCTACCAAGGAGATCATCCATGATCTGTCCCTCACCTTCGATGATCACACCTTCATCGCGATCACCGGACCCAACGGCGGCGGCAAGTCAACCCTTGCAAAATTGATCATGGGTATTGAGAAGCCCACCTCCGGTAAGATCCTTTTCAACGGTCAGGACATCACCGACCTCTCCATTACCGAGCGCGCCAACTTAGGCATCAGCTTCGCTTTCCAGCAGCCCGTTCGTTTCAAGGGCATCAAGGTTAAGGATCTGATCGCACTGGCAGCAGGCAAGGATGTGAAAAATCCCAACACCTGTGACTACCTTTCCAAGGTTGGTCTTTGCGCAAGAGATTACATCAACAGAGATATCGACGCAAGTCTTTCCGGCGGCGAATTGAAGCGTATCGAGATCGCTTCCATCATCGCCCGCAACACTCCCCTCTCCGTCTTCGACGAGCCTGAGGCAGGTATCGATCTGTGGAGTTTCAACAACCTGATCAAAGTATTCGAGGAAATGCACGAAGGCAGTGACAACTCTTTGATCATCATCTCTCATCAGGAGCGTATTCTGAATATTGCGGATGAGATCGTAGTGGTTGCAGACGGCACCGTCAAAGCAAGAGGCCGCAAGGACGACATCCTTCCCGAGCTCTTAAAGGGTACCGAAGGCTGCCGCTTCTACCAGTAATCTTGAAAGGAAACAAACAATGGACGCAATTCAAAAGAATTTACTGGAGCAGGTTGCAGGATTGCACGAAATGCCCTCCGGCGCATACAACATTCGCGCCAATGGACAAAGCGTAGCAAGATCCACTTCCGCTCATATCGATATTGTCACCAAAGAGGACAAGCAGGGCATCGATATCATCATCAAGCCCGGCACCAAGAACGAAAGCGTACACATCCCCGTAGAATTGAGCCAGAGCGGTCTCACCGACATCGTCTACAACGACTTCTACGGAGGCGATGATTGTAATGTCACCATTATCGCAGGCTGCGGTATTCACAACGGTGGTGATAAGGACAGCAAGCACGATGGTATCCACTCCTTCTTCATCGGCAAGAACTCTCATGTCAAATATGTAGAAAAGCATTACGGCAGCGGCGATGGCAAGGGTGAAAGGATCATGAATCCCGAGACTGTTGTGGAACTGGGTGAGAACAGTTTCATGGAAATGGAGACCGTACAGATCAAGGGTGTGGACTCAACCAAGCGTAAGACCAGTGCTAAACTGGCAGACGGCGCCAAGCTTGTGGTCACCGAGAAGCTGATGACCCACGGAAGCCAGTATGCAGAGACCTCCTTCCATGTAGACTTAGACGGTGAAGGCTCCAGTGCCAATGTTATCTCCCGCTCCGTTGCAAGAGATGATTCCAAACAGTTCTTCTTCTCCAAGATCAACGGCAACAACAAATGTGCCGGACATTCCGAGTGCGACGGTATCATCATGGACAACGCTAAGATCAGCGCCCTCCCTGAGATCACTGCCAACCACTTAGAAGCAAGTCTGATCCACGAGGCGGCCATCGGCAAGATCGCCGGCGAGCAGATCACCAAGCTTATGACCCTTGGTCTCACCGAGGAAGAAGCAGAAGCACAGATCATCAACGGCTTCTTAAAATAACGCACAATAATACCCCCTGCAATTTCTGCAGGGGGCTTTTTTTATGTCTAAGATCCTTTATATGCTTTCAAACCTTTCACCAGACGATCCAGTCCGTCGCGGAGACGCTCTCTGGGGCACGCGGTATTCAGTCTCAGGAACTTCTTACCGGCAAGTCCGTACTCCTCGCCTTCGTTCAATACGACCTTATATTCATCTGCCAGGAACTTCTGCAATTCAGTGGCATCTTCGGTAATAGCACTGCAGTCCAGCCACAGAAGGTAAGTTGCTTTGGAAGGTACTACTTTGACCTGAGGCACCTCACAAGCGATGGTCTCACGAACGATTCCTTTATTCTCTGCCAGATATTCTCTCAGTTCCTCCAGCCAGTTCTCACCCTTTTCGAAAGCAGCCACAGCAGCGGTGATCGCCAGGGAATTGGGCTCCGCAACCTCATCGGTGTTGATGCCGCGGTTTACCTTGTGTCGTAAAAAAGGATCCGGCACCATAATGGCTGCTGTCTGAATTCCGGGAATACTGAAGGTCTTGGTGGGTGCCATACAGGTGATGCTGTTATCGCGACAGATATCCGACGCGGAAGCATAAGGCACATACTCGTAACCGGGATCCGTCAGATCACAGTGGATCTCATCCGATACCACGATGACATGATGCTTCTGACACAGTTCACCGATCTTTGCCAGGGTCTCTCTGTCCCAGATCTTGCCCACGGGATTGTGGGGGTTGCAAAGAATAAACAGTGTAGTCTGAGGATCGGACAGTTTTTCCTCCAGTTCCTCAAAATCTATAGAATACTCAGTGCCGTCATATGCAAGAGGACACTGAACAGCAGTACAACCATTGTTTCTGATGGAGTTAAAGAAAATATTATAAACAGGGGTCTGGATCAACACTTTCTCGCCGGGTGTGGTCAGTTTGCGCACGATGCTGGAGATGGCAGGTACCACTCCGGTACAGAACATCAACCAGTCTTTCTGCATCTTGAAATGATGACGCTTCTCCCACCAGGAGATATATGCCTGATACCAGTCATCCGTCACCAACTGATATCCGAAGATACCGTGCTCCACTCTCTTCGCCAGAGCCTCTCTGATCTCGGGTACAGTCTCAAAGTCCATATCGGCAACCCACATGGGAATCGCATCAGCACTGACCTCGTCCCACTTCATAGCGCCGGTATTTCTTCTTTCCGTCATTTTATCAAAACTATACATGGATAACTTCTTATGCCTCCCAGGGTGCTTTGTCGGAAGTCTTTGCGATCTCGCCGGTCTCGATCTTGGTCTGGTCGATCACTACTTTACGACCGTCCATGATCAGTTCACCGATCCTATCGGCACGAATGATGCCTTTTCCGGGATTCAGAACACTGTCTACCTTTCCGATGATCTCCACATCAACGTCAGAATATTCAAACGCAAGAGTCGTGTTGATCAGTCGGCAATTCTTCATCACAAGATTATCAATATAGCACATGCCCTGCAGGCTCTCGATGGTGCAATTGATCAGGGTGATATTTCTGGAGTTCCATCCCAGATACTCGCCGGAAATAAAGGAATCATACACGGTAACTGTATCAGCGTTCCAGAATGCATCCTTGGACAAAAGTCTGGAGTTGCGGATGGTCAGATTCTTACATCCGTCAAAGCTGTAGTTGCCCACCAAAGTGAAATGGTCTGCGGTAATATTCTCGCAGTTCATAGCGAAATAATCGCCCTTAGCAGTGACCTGCTCCATAGTAACATCCTTACAGCTCCACAGAGTCTCCGCCGCATTGGGGAAATTCACATTCTTCAAAACCACGTTGCTGGCACGTCTGAAATTCTTAGGTGCCTCGATCACTGTGTCCTCAACACTGATGTGATCCACATACCAGATACCTGCCCTTGCCATATCAAATAGAGAACACTTTTTTAAGCTGACATTATTTGCATACCACAAAGGGTATTTCCATCTAAACAGTGTATTGTCTATCTCCAGATTGCTGCTGTGCTTCAGAGGAGATTCTCCGTCAGCAAAAGTACAATAGCTGATGTGAGCATCCTTTTCGCCGAACAATGCTCTCTCTCCTGTCAGCAGCTTTTCAGTAATTTCTTTCATCCCGTGTTACTTCCTTTCATATCTCGATCTGCCTATAGCGCAGACAACCACTAATATTATACTAACTGAAATCCTCGTAAACTGCAAATCAAAATATGCCGCAATTTTTTGCCAATTCCTATTATTTTGTCATTCAAAACAACTGTATGAAAAAGAGACTGCTCTCACGGTCTTTCTCTTAATGATCGTTTTCCAATCGTTCAAAAGTATGCATCCAGTCTGCCTTCAGATAATACAGTACGAAGATCACGCAGCTGATACACCAGGTCAAAGGATATGCGCTGAATACAAACTCAATGCGGTGGATGAAATGCAGCACCGTTGTGATATAGGTCACTCTGAGCACACACCAAATTCCCAGCATAATAAACATGGGAACGGTAGCCTTGCCTGCACCACGCATGATTCCTGCAATACAATGGGCCAGCGCCAGCATGCAGTAGAAAAGGGTCTCGATCCTTGCCTGACGTACTCCGTATGCGATAACATCCGGTGAATCCGTAAACATACCGATCAAGGTCGGTGCAAATATCCAGAAAATGATACCGATCACTTCCGTCAGGGACATGGAACAGAATACACCGAACCTGACACCCTGTTTTACTCTGTCATACTTTTTTGCTCCCAGATTCTGTCCTACGAAGGTAGACAGTCCCTGTGCAAAACAGGTCACCGGCAGGAACGCAAAACCTTCCAGTCTGAAATATGCTCCACAGCCCGCCATGGCATTGGCACCGAAGGAATTGATATTCGACTGCACCACCAGGTTCGCGAAAGCAATCACGGAATTCTGTACACCGGAAGGCAATCCGAATCTGACGATTCCCGCAAGGCTCTCTCTGTCGAATCCGATCTCTTTAATATTCAGCCGATATTCCGGATTCTCACGCAGAAGCCTAAGGAAACAAAGCAGTGCACTGATAAACTGCGCCATAATGGTAGCCAACGCAGCAGCTCCCACCCCGTAGCCGAGAACACCCACAAATACAAAGTCGAGGATCACGTTCGTAATAGAGGACGCGATCAGATAATATAACGGATGTCTGCTGTCACCTACCGCCTGTAAAATACCGACGAAGATATTATATAGAATAGAAAATACCGATCCACAGAAATAAATGCGGAAATATTGGATCGATTGAGGCATGACCTCCGCCGGCGTATTCATCCATCTCAATATAGCAGGGGTTCCAAAGATACCCACGATCGTCAAGAGAATGCCTGCAATCAATCCGAAAGCCACGTCTGTATGGATCACGCGACGCATCTTCTTATAATTCTTCGCGCCGAATTCCTTCGCTATGATAACTCCGGCTCCCATAGCCACACCGTTAAAAAATCCGACCATCATGAAGATCAGACTTCCGGAAGAACTTACCGCTGCAAGGGCTTTGTTCCCCAGATAACGACCAACGATCAGGGAATCTATCGTATTATATAATTGTTGAAATACCTGTCCTACAAAGATCGGTATCGCAAAAAGCAGCATCTTCTTGCGAATACTACCTTCAGACAAGTCGTTTTTATTCTCCATAACCGTCTCCTACAAAAAGCGTAAAAAAAATATGCATGATCTCCAAACGGATCTCAAGCATATAGACATAAAAATGGGGCCTATAGGGCTCGAACCTATGACCCTCTGCTTGTAAGGCAGATGCTCTCCCAGCTGAGCTAAGACCCCATATGTACCTAAGTACAAACGACCCAGATCGGACTCGAACCGACGACCTTCGCCGTGACAGGGCGACGCT
>JAKSRX010000087.1 GCA_024403365.1 Acetatifactor sp.
GTATTATATGAAATTTACACAGTCTTTTTTCCTGAAAAAAGCCAAAAAGACTGTGCGATTCCAGGAAAACTTGTTTTTGACAGGCAGACATTCTCCCAAAAGCTCGAAAAGCCTGTGCAAAATCTGGAAAAGCTTGATTTAACAGGCCGGAGGACGAATGAGTGATATTATGATTCGGAATAAGTTTGCAGAAGTGCAAAACCGCCCTTTGTTTTGTGTATTTTTCTTCTCTCCGGGGTGAGTTTATGGTATAATATACCTCAAATTGTTATTCTAATATTGGAGGGTCAATTATGGAACGTGTAGCACAGTTTTTGAAGGACGCACAGGTATATTATCTTGCAACAGTAGACGGAGATCAGCCGAGAGTAAGACCTTTCGGAACCGTAAATGTTTTCGATGGAAAGCTTTATATCCAGACCGGTAAGGTGAAGGATTGTTCCAAGCAGATCGTGGCTAATCCCAAGGTGGAAGTATGTGCCATGAAGGGCGATGAGTGGATCCGTATCGCAGCGAAGCTGGTAGAGGATGACCGCAAGGAAGCACGTGAGTCCATGCTGGATGCATATCCTCATCTGAAGGCTATGTACAGCGCTGATGACGGCAATACCGTAGTATATTATTTCAAGGATGCAGTGGCTACTATCTCTGCTTTCAGCCATGCGCCTGAAGTGATCACTTTCTAATTTCGTACCAGAGGATTAAACAATGGGTTTTACAGTTTCACAGATCTTATTGCTTGAAAATATGACGTACTTGAGTGGTATCGCGCCCCTGCCTGACATCATGGACCTGAAGGGCCAGGTGTTGGGGGATGTGTTGAATGCCATTTCTTTGGATGCGCTGGATCCCAAGGTGGACTATGCCAGCTTCATGAACGGCGCCGATTGGAAGAACATTATCATGGCGGTGCGAAAGGATCCCGAGCTGATGGAATGTACCATCGCCGAGACCCATCTGGATACCGCATACGGCGGTGGCGGCGGCAAGAGTGTGGTCTTTCTCAATGACAGTCTCAAGGAGGCCGTAGTGGCTTTCCGGGGTACCGCCAGAGAAGAGTGGTTGGATGACTTGACAGGTGGCAATACCGTGGATTCCCTGCAGCAGATCAATGCCCTTGAGTGGTACAAAAAGGTCTACAAAACACTGGGCCTGGCAGAGTATTTCGTTACTGTCACAGGCCATTCCAAGGGCGGCAATAAGGCGAAATATATCACGATCCTGAATGAGACTGTAGGCCGCTGTGTTTCTTTTGATGGGCAGGGTTTCTCTGACAAATTCATGATGAATTATGCTGCCCGCATTCTGAATCGTCAGGATGTCATCGAAAACCACAATATCGATTTTGACTATGTGAATATTCTGCTCAATGATGTGGGCGGAAAGACTTATTATGTGGGCTTTGATTACGGCAGGGGCGGCTTTGCCGAGGCTCATTGCCCCAATACTTTCTTCAACTTCGGTGAGGACGGTGAATTCACCATGGAGATCAATCCCGACGGACAGCGTCCCGAGATGCAGATCCTGGATCAGTTCATCAACAGTATGGTGCGTTCTCACGACAGCGAGAAGGAGAAGAGTGAGACTCTGGAACTGGTGTACCTGCTCATGGAGAAGGCTTTCGCCATGTCAAACGGTACCAGCATCAATGAGTTTATTCAGTATGTGTGTCAGATCATCGGCTCCGAGAAATACGCAGACAATGCAGCTTATGAGATCGCTTTCTGCATCAAGTATGTGAAGGAAGTGCCGGAGTTCGTTACCTCCGTGCGCAAGATCCTGGAATACTTCGAGATGACGGATCTCATCAAGGTTCTGGATATGCTTCAGGATATCCTGTATTCCAAGTCTGTGAAGGCGTCCATCGATCTGTCCAATTTCCTGTTCACACATGTGAGCAAGGTGCTGGTGAAGAGCGTACAGAGCATGGCTCGCATCAAGTACGGTCTGACCCTCACTACAGAAGAGGTCACCAATGTATTGAATGCAATCTCCATGACCCGAGAGACCATGGAGAAACTGCACATCCAGATGGATGGTTCCGATATCGTGCTGGAGAATGCGGATAATGATCCTCATATCCCGGAGCATCTGAATATCGTAGTGCTTGCGGGCGGTCTTTCCATAGAGCGCAACAAGTCCCTGCTTTCCGGCAAAATGATCGCCGAGAAGCTGACGAATCTGGGCCATCGTGTCATTTTGACAGATGCCTATATGGGTTACGGCGAGGAGGAACTTCACATCGAAGATGCCTTCGAGAACGTGGATAAATACAGCCTGCAGATCAGTGAGATCTCGGATGAGGTACCGGATCTCTGGGCGGTGAAGAAACGCCGCAGAAATCAGTCTCAGGCCTTCTTCGGACCTAACGTGCTTTCCTTCTGCCAGCAGGCGGATCTGGTATTCCTGGCACTGCGCGGTGTCAACGGTGAGAGCGGCAAGATCCAGGCCACATTTGATATCCTGGGTATCGATTATACCGGCTGCGACTTCTTCGGTTCGGCTGTCAGCTCCCACAAGTCTCATTACAGACAGTTGATGATGAACAACAATATCCCTGTTCCCAAGGGTATCAGCGTCACCGAGAAGGACATGGAAACAGACCCTGCAGATCATGGCCTGAGCTATCCTCTGATCGTGCGTAACTGCACCAAGGGTATCGGTCTGGGTACTTATGCGGCAAGCAACAATGCGGCTTACAGAAAGGCTGTCAAGGAAGCCCTGAAATGGGACTATGAGGTCATCGTGGAGGAATATGTCACCGGCCGTGAGTTCTCTGTATGCACACTGGGCGGACAGGCGCTTCCTGTTACCGAGAAGCTGCTCAGCGGTGAGAGAGACCGGGGCGATAAGGAAACACATTCTCTGGTTTGTCCTGCGAATATTCCGAAGTCACTGGAGAAGCAGCTCAAGGAAGCAGCGGAGCGTGCTGCCAGATGCTTGGGATTGCATGCTCTTTCCAAGACCAATTTCATCGTTCGTCCGGACGGTTCTTTCGTGTGTCTGGAGAGCGAATCTCTGCCGGTACTGACACCGGATTCCGAGGTGATGGCTGCGGCAGCGGCACTGAGTTTCACCGGGGAGGAATTGTGCGAGCGGATCCTGGCGATGTCCTTGCTTGCGAAGCGCATGAAACGTTAGTTTTATCAGAAATTGACAAAATCAGGTTAGTCAAAAAACATCTGAGTGATACAATGAATCTATAGTGTTTTATGGGGGTAAAATGCTATAGATTCTTTTTTTACATGAGAAGGAGAAGGTATGAAGAAAACACCACTTTATGACACATCGCTTTCTGTGGAAGAGCGCGCAAAATGGATCCTTTCACAGATGACAGTCGAAGAGAAACTGCAGTGTTTCTCAGGGCATCCTGCTATCGAGCGTCTGGGACTTCCCGCCTATCGTTTCGGCGGCGAGGCTGCTCACGGCGTGCAGGCGCGTTCCGGTCAGGGCGAACTGTATCCGCCTACCCAAACCACCTCTTTCACCCAGCCTATCGGTATGGCTGCCAGCTGGGATAAGGAACTGATCCGTCAGGCCGGTGATGTGACCGGTACCGAGGCGAGAGCATTGCACAATGTATACGGTTCTGCGGCAGCAGGCGTTACCAAGTGGGCGCCTACCGTTGATATGTGCCGTGATCCCAGATGGGGACGTAACGAGGAGGATTACGGAGAGGATCCGTACCTCACTGGTAAGATGGCCGGTGCATACATCATGGGTATGCAGGACGAGCACAACTATGATGGCTCACCTCTTGCACCCGGACAGCGTGGTGACCGTATCCGTGTAGGTGTGAACGTAAAGCATTTCTATGCAAACAACGTGGAATGGCGTCGCTGCTACGACAGCTGCGACATCAGCGATAAAGTAAAATATGACTATGAACTGGAGCCCTTCCGTTATTGTATCCAGGAGGCCCACGCCGAGGGCGTTATGACCGCTTACAATGAGATCAATCATGTGACCGGTGTCATTAACCCCGAGGTACAGCAGATCCTGAAGGACAAGTGGGGCATGGTTCACGGCGTCAGCGACGGCGGTGCTTTTCAGCAGGTAGTGAA
The DNA here is from genome assembly GCA_024403365.1 of Acetatifactor sp. Classification (GTDB taxonomy): domain Bacteria; phylum Bacillota; class Clostridia; order Lachnospirales; family Lachnospiraceae; genus Acetatifactor. The sequence goes on from JAKSRX010000087.1 coordinate 4,065, forward strand.
CTTCCATCATGTGTTTGAGACTCATGCGGAGACCCTGGTGGCAGCAGTTCGTGCCGGTGTTGACAATATGTTGGACAATCCCAAGGTAGTAGGCGCTTCCGCGAAGGAAGCCTGGGAGAGAGGTCTTTTCACCGAGGAGGAGATCGACAAGTCCTTAATGTGTATGTTCCGCTCCAGAATTCGTCTGGGTGCTTTTGATGATGTGGATCCTTATGCAGGTCTGTCCATGGCTGACGTGGGAAGTGAGAGAGCAAGCGCAGTGTCCAAGAAGATGGCTGAGGAATCCAATGTCCTTCTGAAGAATGCAAACGGTTTTCTGCCTTTGTCCAAGGACGATGATGTAGTCCTCATCGGACCTCTGGGCGATGTATGGAATCAGGACTGGTATGCAGGTAATCCCATGCATCGTACCACTTTGAAGGAGGGTATCGAGGCAGAATTGGGCAGAAGCATTCGCTATGAGAACGGTCTGGATCTGATCCGCTTGAAGTGCGGCGACAAGTATGTAGGTGCTCAGGATTGTGAAGATCCTTGCTTGATCCTGGTAGACACAGTGGAGGAAGCAGTGGTATTCGAGCATACCGATTGGGGCTGCGGCTGCAATATTCTGTATTCTCCCAAGCACAAAAAGTATGTGAACTTTACTATGGACGGTCCCGTGAAACTGGATTCCGACAGTTACTTCCGTTGGTTCGTTATGGAGAGCCTGACCATCATTCCCGCAGAAGGTGCGACTCAGCTGCCTGAAGCGAAGAATGCCAACAGAATCGCTTTTGATAAATACTGGGATGACAAGGCCGGCGACATCAAGATCTATGGTTTCGGCGCTCGTCCTCTGGATGTGGTAGACGGTATTCTTTGCGGTCGTGAGCTTGTGGAGATCAAGCGTATCGAGGACAGCAAGGAAGGTAAGAATGTAGGCGGCAAGGTAAGCGACGAGTTCGAGGCAGTTACCTTTACCGTGGAGATCGTAAAGGACGGTCTGGCAGCAGCGAAGGAGCTTGCAAAGAGCGCCAAGAAGGTGATCATGGCTCTGGGCTGTAATCCTGTCATCAATGCAAAAGAAGAGATCGACAGAAGCACCATCGATATGATCCCTTCCCAGGAGAAACTCACCGAGGAGATCTTCGGCGTGAATCCCAACATGGCAGTGGTTCTTATGACCAACTACCCTTACGCCATCAACTGGATGCAGGCAAATGTTCCTGCGATCCTGATGAATGCTACCGGTTCCCAGGATATGGGTACAGGTCTTGCTTCCGCTCTGTTCGGAAGCAGTGCTCCCGCAGGTCGTCTTTCCATGACCTGGTATCTGGGAGATGAAGATCTGGTGGATATCACGGATTATGATCTGATCAACAATCCTCGTACCTATCGTTACTTCGATAAGCCTGTATTGTATCCTTTCGGCTTCGGTCTGACTTATTCTTCCTTCGACTACAAATCCATCGCTGTGAAGAAGGTTGGCGACAAGCTGGAGGTGACCGTATCTGTGACCAACACCGGTGATGCAGTCAGCGATGAAGTGGCGCAGATCTATCTGCAGAGAGTGTCTCCTTCCGAAACCGTGCATCCCATCCGCAGACTGATCGGTTTCGAGAGACTGATCGGTATGAAACCCGGTGAGACCAGAGAGGTGACCATGACAGTGAACCCTGACGATGTAGCGATCTACATGGAGAGCATGGGTGAACGCATCGTGGAAGCAGGTGAATACAGGATCTATGCCGGCGGAAACTGTCTGGATGAATCCGTAGATTGCAAAGTTGTTTTATAAGTGTGATAAGTTAGGCAGGCCCTGAGTTTCAGGGCCTGTTTTCTTGTGCTTTTTTGCGAAACTCAGTTGCCTGAAAAGTGATTTTGTGATACTGTGATAGGTAGGGAACTTATAACTGTTTACTGTTTTTTAGAATAGATTTTTGACGAAACAAAAGAGAAGGGATCGGTGATATTTTTGCTCACACAGATGCTTAGAATGACCCCGTTCGACTGTGCGGCGCTGGTTGTATTAGTTATTTTGTTTTTAGCGAATATTATCAGAGGGATGACCAAGAGCCTGGATAACAAGTATTATCTGGCACTTGCGGCGGAGACCATTGTCTGCGTCTTTTTCGACATTGCTTCCGTCCTTTGCCTGGATATGACAGAGAATCCTCTCATCCCCATGATCTTTAATACAGGCTATGTCTTTACCCATGTGCTGACAGCTCTGCTGTATCTGTTTTACATTTTCAGTATCACGGATACCTGGCATGTGATTCGCAGGAAGAAGATCCACCTTACACTGCTTTGCCTGCCTATGGTGGCGACTGCGGGACTTCTGGCGTACAATTTCTGGAGCCACAAGATGTTCACTTACGACGGCATGGTATACCAGAGGGGTGAATGGTTCCTGGCACTCTATATCACACCGATGTTTTATTTGTTGTTCGGCGCGATCTACACACTTGTTTTCCGCAAGTGTCTGGATGCGGTTCAGGACATCGCGGTATTGTCCATCATTCCTTTTGTCCTGGGAGTGGTGGCAGTCCAGTTCTATGTACCGGATCTTTTGCTGGAGCTTTTCGCATGCTCCCTGTCCTTCCTGCTTCTGAGTGTTACCACCCAGAGACCGGAGCAGATGCTGGATCCTATTACCGGCTGCGGCAGCCGAAGCGCTTATCTGAAGATGATCAGCCGTAACTATGCTACCAACCGCAGCTTCAACATCGTTATGGTGGATATTCACAGCATCGCATCTCTGAATGCCACCACCAACTATGATGCACAGAACAAACTGCAGAAGAGCGTTGCGGACCTGATCCGCAAGACCCAGGCTGACCACAACATCAATGCTGATATTTATCAGCCTGAGTTCAACCGTTTCCGTCTGGTTCTGCCTACGGAGAGAATGGTTTATACCACCACGCTCAGTGCGAGCCTGCAGGGTTCTTTCAGAGGCCTGAGTTTCGTATATAACATCTGTATCGTTAAGGCGATGATGGATTTCCCGGATGCACGTTCCCTGATCTCCTGGGAGCACAACTTCAACATGTACTACACTCGTATGAACGAGGTGCAGCGAGTTTCCGACGTGTCTCAGAAGGAACTGAACATCCTGATGAACACCGAGCGTATCATTTCCAACGCACTGGAGAAGAATTCCATCGAGATGTACTATCAGCCCATTTACTCCGTAGAGAAGGATGCCTTCGTATCCGCAGAGGCGCTGATGCGTCTGACCGACGAACAGTACGGCCCGATCTCACCTTTCCTGCTGATCAGTACCGCAGAGCGAAACGGTATGATCCATATGCTGGGAAACTACACCTTCCGTGAAGTCTGCAAGTTCTTGAACAGACCGGAGCTTGAGGAACTGGGTCTGGAATATGTGGAGTTCAACCTTTCCGTGGAACAGTGTATGAACGTGGATCTGGCAGATGATATCATTCACATCCTGGAAGACGCAGAACTGCCTCCCACCAAGGTCAATCTGGAGATCACTGAGAGCGCTGCCAGCAGCTCCGCAGAGCGTCTTATGGGCAACGTTTCCAAGCTTTATAATTATGGATTTACTTTCTCACTGGATGATTACGGCACCGGTTATTCCAATATCACCGGTATGCTGCAGTATCCTTTGGACATCATCAAGATCGATAAATCCTTCGTGGACAACTGGGGCAAGGATAATGTCCGTGCAGTGATCGAGTCCACCATTGCCATGTTCAAAAAAGCCGGCTACAAGGTGCTGGTAGAGGGTATCGAGACCAAGGAACTGGCCGATGCTTTCATCGCTTTGGGCGTGGATTACATTCAGGGTTATTATTACGCAAGACCTATGAACGGAGATGCTTTCGTAGAGTTTTTGCGTAAGGCAGTATAGATTTTCACTTGGAGGAAAATGACATGACCGGTATTTTAGGAGTGATCTCAAGAGGAATGGATGTTTTCATCATCCTGTTCGGCCTTGTGTGTGCCGCAGCGATGATGATGTACGGAGTGAAGCTTTCCGACCGTAAGAACAGACTCAGCGAGGCGCTGAACCGTAAGAACAGCAAGTATTCACTGAATCCCGAACTGAAGGAATTGGAGCCCTCCGCTGACGAGGATGCGGCTATCACACCGGATACCATTCGCGTCTATGAGACCGATTTCAATAAGTCCAAGGCTGTATATCAGATCTTTGTGCAGTTGATCCCCGTATTCCCTTTGCTGGGTATTCTGGGTACCGTTGCAGGTTTGATGCAGGGCGTGACCGGCGGTGACATCAACAACATGCTGGATTCTCTGGATCTGGCTCTGACCTCTACCTTCTGGGGTCTGATCTGTGCCATCGGCCTGAAGTTCCTGGATGCGGTATACGGTTCCAGGATCATCACTGACGTAGAAGTGATGCTGGATGATTTCGAGAAGAAGATGAACATCGCAGAACTGTTCGGCAAGAGATAAGTCACCCGGGAGAGAAAGCATGAAGAGAAGCAGAAAAAAGCAGGATGTGCTGATAGATCTGACCTCGCTTCTGGATATTGTTTTTATCCTGTTGTTTGTGGTTCTCTGCGGACAGCAGATGGTGGGTAATGACATCAACAGAATGCAGGAAGAAGTAAAGG
>JAKSRX010000088.1 GCA_024403365.1 Acetatifactor sp.
GGGTTACCGCAAGGCGCTAAGGCTTATGAAACAGGCAGAGAAGTTCAATCGTCCCATTATCAGCTTCGTCAATACCTCCGGCGCTTTCTGCGGTATCGAAGCAGAGGAAAGAGGACAGGGTGAGGCCATCGCCAGAAACCTGTACGAGATGTCCGGACTGAAGGTGCCTGTACTGTGTATCCTGATCGGAGAAGGCGGCAGCGGTGGAGCACTGGCAACAGCTGTGGGCAACGAAGTGTGGATGTTGGAAAATGCCACATACTCGATCCTTTCTCCCGAAGGATTTGCTTCCATTCTCTGGAAGGATGCGGGACGTGCAAAGGAAGCCAGCGAAGTGATGAACATCACTGCACAGGATCTCAAGCGTTTGTCTGTCATCGAGGAGATCATTCCCGAGTTCGGCGGCGCAGGTGATGATACCAAGGAAGCTATTGCCGGATATCTGAAGGAAAAGATGAAAGCTTTCCTCACAAAGTATGAGGGAAAGAACGGCGAGGAGATCGCAGCGGAGCGTTATACCCGTTTCCGCAACTTTTAGGTGATAGAATATGAATTTATTGGATAGAGTACGTATTCCTGTGATGCAGGGCGGTATGGGCGTAGGCGTCAGCCTGTCCGGACTGGCCGGTGCCGTGGCGAAGGCCGGCGGTATCGGTATCATTTCCGCAGCGCAGATCGGATACCGTGAGGCGGAATACGATATGGATCCTCACGGCAGCAATCTCAAAGCCCTTCGTCAGGAGATCCTGAAGGCCAAAGAGATGGCAGAAGGCGGGATCGTGGGTGTGAATATCATGCTGGTGACCACAGGTTATGACGATTATGTGAAAACTGCGGTGGCAGCAGGTGCAGACCTGATCGTGACCGGCGCGGGACTTCCCATGAATCTGCCGGCATTGGTGGCAGGCAGTGAGGTAAAAATTGCTCCCATCGTCTCTTCCGTCAGAGCCACAAAAGTTATTCTGGCTTACTGGAAGAAGCATTACAACAGGATCCCGGATCTGTTAGTGATCGAAGGCCCTCAGGCCGGCGGTCATCTGGGCTTTTCCAAGCAGGAAGTTCTGGGAATCACCCGTGAGGAATACGACAAAGAAGTGCAGGGGATCATCTCTCTCTGCACACAGTCACAGATCCCGGTATTTGTAGCCGGAGGAATCTATACAAGAGAAGATATGGAGCATTACAGGGCCATGGGTGCCTTCGGAGTGCAGATGGCGACCCGTTTCGTCACCACGTACGAGTGTGATGCTCACGAAAATTATAAGAAAGCATATTTGAATGCCCGTGAGGAGGATGTGATCATCACTGACAGCCCCGTAGGACTTCCCGGCAGAGCGCTGAATAACGAGTTTCTGAAGCGTGTGGCCAAGGGGGAACGCTTTATGGGAAAGTGCAGGAGGTGTGTCATGACCTGCAAGCCTGCGGAAACACCTTATTGTATCAGCAGAGCGCTGATCCAGGCGGTAAGCGGCAACTGTGAGGAGGGACTGATCTTCGTCGGCAGTAACGTTTATCGGACGAAGGAAATAGAGCACGTGGCAGACATTATGGAGGAGTTTAGAGTATGAGCATCAGGATCGCCGGAACCGGCAGTGCTTTACCCGAATATGTGAGAAGTAATGACGAGTTGGCTACTTTGGTAGATACCAATGATGAGTGGATCAGAGAGCGAACCGGAATTGCAGCCAGAAGGATCGCAGGAGAAGGTGAGACTGTGGCAAGCCTGGCATCCGCGGCTTGTGAGAGAGCCCTGATGGATGCAGGCAGAAATGCGGAGGATGTAGACCTGATCATCGTTTCCTCCTGTTCTGCAGAGCAGCTGCTTCCCTGCATGGCATGTCAGGTGCAGAAAAATATCGGAGCCACCAAAGCGGTCTGCTATGATCTGAATGCAGCCTGCTCAGGTTTTCTGTTTGCTCTGAACAGTGCCTATGCATATATCAATGCGGGACTTTGTAAAAATGCACTGGTTGTGGGCAGCGAAGTCCTTTCCAAACTGGTAGACTGGAGCGACCGCGGTACCTGTATTCTTTTCGGAGACGGTGCCGGTGCAGTCTATGTGGAAGGCTGCGAGGAAGACAAAGGAATGCAGTCCATTGCCTGGGGCAGTGACGGTATGAAGGGCGATGTTTTGTCCTGCAATACCAGAGAGGGCTTTATCACTATGGATGGCAAGGCAGTCTATAAATTCGCGACCCGCCAGGTACCCGAGTGTATCGAAGAAGCCTTGGCGAAAGCAAAACTGACGGCGGCAGATATCGATCATTATGTTTTGCATCAGGCCAATATCAGAATTTTGGAGTCCATCGCCAAGAGACTTTCCGTCCCCATGGAAAAGGTGCCCCATAATCTGGAGCATTACGGCAATATGTCTTCCGCTACCATTCCTGTTTTGCTTGATGAAATGCATAAATGTGGTACAATGAAAAAAGGACAGAAGCTGGTTCTCTCCGGATTTGGCGCAGGCCTGACTTACGGTGCATGCGTTATGACCTGGGAGATGGATTGACGGACGGAGTAGAAACAATGGCAAAAGGAAAAAACACGACGCTCAATGAATTGCTGGTGAATCTTTTCAATAACGTTTTGGATACGGAAGCCAAGGCGGTGATCACCGAGGAATATAAAGATATCACGAACAATGATATGCATATCATAGAGGCTATCGGTATCGGTGAGCCTAAGAATATGTCGGTGATCGCAAAGAAACTGCAGGTGACCGTAGGAACGCTGACCGTCAACATGAACAGTCTGGAGAAAAAGGCTTATATCGTCAGAGAACGCAGCACCGAGGATAAGAGGGTGGTGCTGGTCACCTTGACCGACAAGGGAAGAAAGGCCTTCTATCATCACAGAGATTTTCATAAGGCAATGATCCGTTCCGCCATCAAGGGACTGGATGAAGCAGAGATGAATGCACTTGTCAGCTGTCTCTCCAAGTTGAATGAGTTCTTTGAGAATGCAGATCAGATCAAATAGAATGAGTAACAAAAAGGGTTTGGCCGAAAGGTCAAACCCTTTTTTGATAATAGCAGGTATGATGACACTTGGTACGGAAGGGGGAAGGATCCCCGGTGCGTAGGACTTCTTTGACTGCCTGAATATCTCTTGCCACACATTCCGGTGACAGGCCGCGGCCCACTACCTTCAGATGGGTGATGCCCAGGGCCTGAAGATCTTCGATGGCACAGAGTCCGCAGCCGGTCTCCCCGGGAATGTCTTCATCGTCATTGTATTCGGCGGCAGGAGCAGAGACCTGGGGGGAGAGGCGGTATTCCAACTGGCACAGGTGGACCATTTCATCACAGTGCAGGGAATTGCAATATCCTCCGGTATAGTGGCAGTTCTCGTTCATGCAGAAGGCTTCGAATTCCAGAGCGGGATCCAGGGAACGTCCCACAGACACGCACCGAGCCATATCCCGAAAATCAGTCTTTCGATGGAATATGATGCGGGTGATCCTAGTCGTGTCGTTGGAAAGAGACAGCAGGAGCCGCAGAGTATATTCGTTCCATTCTCCGATCTCGCCGCTTATATGAATGCGGCAGGGGATGCAATGTTCTGAAAGATAACGGATCAGGTTGATGTCCGCTATGATATAGTCTGAAAACCCCAGCGCAGATAAATCTCTGATATAGTCTGCGATGACAGGTAGTTGTTCCTTCACATAGTAGAGGGAATTGAAGGTGATGGTGACCGGTATGTGGTAACGGTCTATTTTTTTGCGCAGGATCTTCATGTCCTCCAAAGTACCGATCTGCACATGGTAGAAGAGGACCTCTCTGCGGTTTAAGGGCAGAAGGTTTCCGTAGGTCTTGTTCCAGGAGAAGGGGACGAAGCCTGCAAAGAGTTCGTCGGCTCCCGCATTTACCAGTGTTTCATAGGAGGTGATATCCCCCATGCCGGCGGTTATTCTGAGAGATTCCATAGGATGCGGTCCACTCCTTTCTCCCGATAGGTATTTATGGTATCAAGGGTGATGGTTCGATCTACAGCAAACAGGGAATTATATTTGCCGATCAGACCCAGGTGCTTAGGATACAGCAGCACATGGGACTCGCAAGCCCTGTCGCAGGTGGGAAGAAACTGCTGCGCACCTCGATTTCCTGTGGTCTTCACTGCCTGTAAGGGACAGTTTTGGGAGGTGTTGGTCTGATAAAAGGGCAGATGCAGCGTCTGAGGGAAGCAGGGCATCTTCATAAAATAGCCGCAGCATTCCTGCTCGATGCGGGATATATTGTGATCTCGAAGGAGGGTCAGGAGATCCGGATCGTTTAAGGAATTCTCAGCGAAGACGGTCATTTCCTCAGACAGGCCGTCCTTGTAAGGGAGGCGGGGATCTCGTCTACGCTTGTTGAGGAGCCTTCCGAAGTTCAGGGTAAAAGAGTTCAGATACTCCTTGTGTTCTTCGAAGTAGGCAAGCCATCCCAGATCGTTGAGTTCCAGTTCCATGGTCTGTCCGGTGATCTGACACCAACCAAAGGCGGTATCCAAAACTTCTGTATAGTGTTCCATCAGGCAGTCTCTCAGGTAAGAGAGCACCAGAACGATCCTTTGCCTGCGAAGATGTGCTGCTTCTAATATCTGTAACAGTAGATCCTTGTCCGGAAACTGATTGTGACACCAGGCGTTGCCGATGTAGATACCGGAAGGGGTAAAGGGAGCAGTGAGGGTGTCGGTGAGATATTTTTGACAGGATCCCAGGGTCTCCAGGGAGAGATATAGGGGAAGATCGCTGCTTTTTAGGCATTGACCGAGTTGGTCGAAGTAAGAAGAATAGCCGGAAAGCCAGTCCGCATAGTCTTTTGCGAAGTCTGCGTCCAGGAAAGCGGGGTAGCCGGTCAGCGCTTCGGAGAATTCATTGCCTTCAGAGTCCAGCTTTCCTTTGATATATCGATACAACTGCAATTGCAGGGCGTTTACCATCTTCGCAAAATCCTCGTCATGAACTTCGAAGGTAACTTCCCTTTGAAAAGGACCGATCTCTTCCGAGACAAGACATGCCGAGAAGGGGCCGAAGGACTCATAGCCTCTGCCCCAGAAAAATGCATGAAATTGAAGGGTGTCTTCCGGGATCACAGAATCCGCTGACAATCTCAGGGTGACGTGAGCGGGAGAGCATTCCGTGACGGAAGGATCCAAATCTCCCCAGAAACAGGAAAGGATCCCCGGCGGGAGATTGGATATGGTCTGTTCGTAGGTGCGTTTCATAAATACTGCCTGCCTTTTTACTTCTTAATCATAACAGTTGCTGACATAAGAGGATAAATAAATACCCCGCTGCATGCAGTGGGGTATTTGTTGTATTAGAAACTTTCGATCTGATAGATATGTCTGCAAAGATATTCCTGAACACGTTCCTTGTATTCCGGCTTGATCAGATAGTAAACGAAGTTCTGAATCTTTTTCTTGGGATTAAAGCTTCTGCCGTCCAGTTTGAAGTGCCGGAAGCCGGCCTCCGTATATTTACCCTGGATCATATCGATGGTAATGAAATTCTTGCGCTTCTGCATGTCCTCAAAGGTCATTCCCAGGTTGGGACAGACGAAGCGGCTGGTGCGGAAGGAAAGTGCGGAGCGGCCGATTTCTTCATAGTGTGTCACACGTCTGGGACAGTCGTCGACGCATCCGTGATTGACGATCAGTTCCACGCGGCCCCTGTCCTCCAGAGCGAAGAGCTCATCTGTATTGTTCAATGCAGAATCCGCAACCACCAGATAATAATCCTTCTTTAACTCTTCCTTCAAGCCCTCGATGGTCTTGATACATTTGGTGGTGGAAGAGATCAGCTTGAAGTTGGGATAGTTGGCGCGGATATAGTCCTCCAGGATAGGAGAATTTACGATGACTTCGTTCTTGCCGTTGTTGGTAAGCTGCAGGCAAAGGTTGCCGAAGGTGTCATATACATGCTTCTCCTCCAACAGAGGATTGGTGAAAGTAAAGCGGACAGCAATGTCACGCTTATTATATTCTTCAATCAGACGCTCCATCTCGGTGGCTTCGTTTTTGTCAAAGAAAGTTCTGCCGCCGTTCCAGATACAGCTGCCGAAACTGCCGTATGCTGCGGAGATCTTCACATCGTCATAGAACCAGTGGGGACGTTCTTTCTGCAGGTCTGCAAAGAAGCAGATGGCGCCTGCGTTTCCGATGAAATCGGGCATGTAATAATTAATCATGAAAAGTTCTCGCTTTCGTATTATCAATATTACTGTTATTATAACGATTTGCGTGTTAACCGTCAATAATGTGCATCTTTGGATACTTTATTGTTTGATAGTTTTTCGTTAATATGTTACCATAGATGACAAGGCTTCATGCCGGGTCTTCCATGATCTTATAAAGGAGTGTTCAAAATGGTAGCATATTACGAGATCTGTTTTGCACTGTCTGTTGTTTTTCTGTGTACCTATTTTCTGAGAATGAACAGGACCCATGACGCGAATCTGGGTTTCCTTTTCGTACTGATTGCGGTTTCTGAGCTGGGTGCTCTGATGAGAATGACGGCCAATACGGTGGAAAGCGCGGTGCTGGGCAATAAAATATCCTATATCGGTGCATGTTTTTTGCAGCTGGTGATCACCTTTACAGTCTTCTCCCTCTGCAGAATGAGGGTGCCCAGATTGTTAGGCGGTACCATGCTTTTCATAGGTATGGGCATATATGGTATGATCCTCACCAATGAGCGCACTTGGTTCTATTATAAGTCCGTGGATATCGTGAAGATGAATGGCGTTACAGTGCTGCTCAAGGAGTATGGTCCCGGACATGCCTTGTTCTATGCGATGATCATGGCATTTACCGCATTGAATGTAGGTATATTGATCTACGGCATCATAAAAAAGAAAGATGCATCCGTAAAGAACCTGCAGCTGGTGCTGGGCCTGGAGTTGGTAAATATTATGTTTTACTTCATCCAGAAGTTCACATCCAAGGCTATCGATATTACCTGTCTTTCCTTTGTAGTGACAGCCTTTGGCGTACTTTTGCTGATGGACAGAATTGCACTTTACAATATCGACAACTCCGTGACGGATGCACTGCTTAAGAGCGGTGAGCTGGGATGTTTTTCCTTTGCACTGAACCGCAACTACCTGGGCAGCAATGCGATGGCGAAGAAATGGCTTCCTCCTTTGGGGGAACTTCGAGCAGATACTCCCATCCCCGAGGATACAGGGGAGAAGTTCTATCAGCGTATCGATCAGTGGATGAATGCCATCGACGAGAGCAAGGACACCATGAGCTTCTATTATATTCAGGACGGTGTGAAGTATAAGTTCGTAGGCGGCTATATGATGGATGGTACCCGCAAGCGCGGTTATCAGTTCACTGTCAGCGACTACTCCAGAGAGCAGAAGTATACCGACCTGATGCAGAATTTTGCATCGGAACTGGAGAAGGAAGTAAAGGAAAAGACAGAGCATCTGGAGGAGATGCACGACCGTATGGTTCTGGGTATGGCGGAAATGGTAGAAGGCAGAGATTACTTCACCGGCGGTCACATCAAGAGAACCAGCGAGCTGGTAAGGATCCTGGTCAATGCTATGAGAGAAGATCCCGAGTGTACTCTCACCGATGACTTCTGTGCCGCAGTGGTAAAGGCTGCGCCTATGCATGATTTAGGCAAGATCACGGTAGATGACGCTATCTTAAAGAAGCCCGGACGCTTTACCCCGGAGGAATTTGAGCAGATGAAGTCTCATGCCAAGGCAGGCGCAGGCATCGTCAGCAAGATTCTGTGCGCCCACGATGAGGACGAGGTATACTTTGCACAGATCGCGGAGAACGTGGCTCATTATCACCACGAGAGAATGGATGGTTCCGGTTATCCGGAAGGCCTTGCAGGCAAGGACATTCCCATCGAAGCACGTATCATGGCCATCGCGGATGTATATGATGCGCTGATCAGCAAACGTTGTTATAAGGACAGCATGAGTTTCGAACAGGCGGATGCCATCATGATGGAGGGCATGGGAAGCCAGTTCGATCCCGGTCTGCAGAAGGTTTACGAGAAGTGCAGACCGCTGTTTGAGAAATATTACTCAGAAGTAGCGGTATAAATTATGTTGGTATGTGATAGCTGCGGGGAATGCCTGTACAGAAAACAGCAGAATATTGCAAAGCAGATCGGGGACGATGATAAGCAAGCGGCATATCTGGCCGAGATCAGAAGCATCATAGACAACCGACAGGAGGACGATTCCGCACCTTATCTGGTATATCTTTTCGGCCTGAAGCAGAGAGAGTACGGGATCCCCACAGGAACCTACCCCAAGGAAAAGTACAACACCATCATCATGGACATGGAAGCAGAGATCGAGAAGAAGATCGAAGGGGCAGAGGATCCGCTGGAAATGTCTCTGGTCTTTGCGCAGATCGGTAATTATATTGATTTCGGTGCCATGAATGAGGTAAAGACTGAGGTGCTGTATCAGCTGCTGGAAGAAAAGTTCGGGGATGGTCTGGACAGCCAGGTCTACGGTCAGTTTCTGGCAGATTGCGAAAAGGGCGGCAAGTTCGTACTGCTCTGCGACAACCGCGGGGCGCTCGTGGCGGGCGCGGCGGGGAACACCGGCTTCGCCGTCTGCCGCCGGCTCGCGGCGCACGGCGTGAAGATCGCCGCGGCG
>JAKSRX010000089.1 GCA_024403365.1 Acetatifactor sp.
AGCTTGTAATCACTGGCCTGGGAAGCCAGCCAGGTGATCTGATCCAGTGACAGATCTGTTACGATATAGGGCTTGAACTTGGTATAGAGGGTCACTGCAAAGGTGAAGTCCTCTTTTACCTTATCCATAGCGGTATTGCCCATGATGGACAAATACTGCTTCTGTCTCGCCAGACGATTTCTGGCGCTCTCGACCTGCTTGGTGTCACGGTAGTGTATGTAATCATAAGCATCCGTGCCCTTCAGGGTGATTTCTGTACCTTCCTTCCAGTTCTTATGCTTTTTCGTCAGATCCTCCAGACAGGTCAATGTGACGCCGCCTAAAGCATCATTCAAGGCTGCGATACCGCCCATATTCATGGCCAGATATCCGTGGATGGGCAGGTCATAGAAAAGTTTACCTACCGCATCTCTGGTCAGTTCACAGCTCTGCTCCATACCATCGCCGAAGCCGTGCTGAACAGCGATCTCTGCCTGGGCAACTACGTCCTCACCGTGGTCTCCGCAGCCTACCATGACTACATTCACCATGGTATCACGGTTCACTCCGATCAGTTTGATCTCTTTGGTGCGGGGATTCATACAGAAAAGGAAGATCGCATCTGACTGTCCGCCGCCTGTTTTGTCTTTGGATTTCTTCACCTTACCCATGTCGTCAATGCCGAGTACCAGGAAGGTAAGCATATCCTCGTTATATTCATAAACCTTTCCGTTGTAGCTGACCCAGGTTTCTTTCCAGATCTTCTGCACTTCAGGATCTATGGCAATTTGTACTTCTTCGGATTCGCCCTCACCGGACTCCTCCACGATGACAGGTCCCTGGGAAGTCGCATTCTTCTTCAGGCTCCTCTCACCCATTGTCAGGAATACCTTCGCTCCAATGACGCACACGATAACCACGATACAGAGTACCAGGGCCCATGCGAGAAGGGTGTTACCCACTCTTCTGCGGCGTCTGCCGGTTTCGGTTCCTGTTATTTTGATATGTTTCATTATTTCTGTTCTCCTTCTGCTACCAGAACGCCCTGAACCAGATAACGGTTGTCAGGCTTGTTGCTGATGCAGGTGGACAGGGTGATCACTTTGCTCTCGGCGGTCAACTCGATATCATGATCGAAATTGTTATTGATGCCATCAAGTGTGCGGATCATATCGAAGTAACTCTGGATGCTGGTCTCCGAGATGAGATTATAGGTCATCAGCAGATGCTGATTGGTAAACTCATATGCCGCGAAGATCTTGTATACCAGGATCTTGTTGTCTTCTGTGTAGATATAGATATACGGATTCTCCTCGAAGAAATCCTGCTGTTTGAACTTATGAAGTGCAGCAAACATGGTGCCGTTCTTCATGTTATGTCCGTAGAGCACAGTGTTGGGATCTGTCCAATCCTTGCTGTTCATGCGCTGTGTATAGATACAGCCGGGATAACCGGTGGAACCGTTCAGGTTGTGGTCCAGATAATAGTCCATCTCGGTGGGATGCTGCAGAATAGGATAATCGATCACGGTACCGGGTACGATGATCCAGGAATAGATATCCTTGTTCACATCCTTCTTCAAAGCCTCGAAGTCAATGACTCTGTCGGTAACGCCGTACTCGCCCAGATCCTCATGATAGAGAGGGTTCACCACTTCGGGCTCGCTGCTTTCTTCACTGCTTTCGGAAGGCTCACTGCTTTCCACGGGATCAGACTCCTCAGAGGATCCTGCTTCGGAGGAAGCAACGGTCTCTGAACTCTGAGACTCTGTCACATAGGAGCTCATGATGCTTTCCATGGCCTTCTCAGCCTTTTTCAGGCCTACAAAATAAGAGATCAGCCAGATGATGCAGCACAGGAAGATAATGCCGAAGATCAGCGCCATCACCAGATATATTTTGTTTGATTTCTTGTTGTTGTCTTTACTCATATTACCTGCAAACTTTACTTATAATCTTTGCCGTAGTAATTTCCGTAATATTTGCCGTAATACTTGCCGTATGCCTTGCCGGAGTTCATCTCGACTTTGTTCAGGACAACGCCTAAGATGCGGCACTCTGTTACGGCCAACTGCTCCTTGATCTTCTTCGCGAAGTGGTAGCTGATCGCACCGCTCTCGATAACAAAGAGGGCGCCATCACAGAACTTGGAAACTACTGCTGTATCGATAACGCTTCCCAGAGGGGGAGTGTCGATAATAACCATGTCATACATTGCTCTGGCATCCTCGATCAACTTCTTGAAACGAGCATTGCCAAGGAGCTCACTGGGGTTGGGGGGTACGGGACCGGAGAAGATCATATCCATGTTTCTCACATCGGTCAGGCACATAGCCTCCTCAAAGGTAGCCTTGCCAACCAGATAGTTGGAAAGTCCCAGTCTTACCTTACCTTTCTTATGTCTCTGTCTCATAACAGACTTACGAAGGTCTGCATCCACCAGAAGGACTTTCTTGCCCATCTGCGCATAGGACTTCGCAAGTTCGAAGGCGATGTTGCTCTTACCTTCGTTGGGAGTACAGCTGGTGAGACATACTACTTTGATGTCGTCACCGGAGAACTCGATATTGGCACGGAGGGTCTTAAATGCTTCTTTACTTCTGAAATCAAGCTCGCTTGCTTTTAATTCGATGCTCTGCATTACTCTTCCTCCTTCTTAGCGGAAGTTACCTGTCTGCGAACAGGCTTCAAATCCTCTTCTTCCAGGTCTTCACCGATCTCATCGTCTTCCTGGAAATCAGCTTCGTATTTGCCGGGAGCTTCGGACTTTCTTCTCTTCTTGGTCTTTGTCTTCTTAGCATCCTCGCCTGCAAATACGGGGATATTGGCAAGAGTACTTAATCCAAGGTACTTCTCTACGTCCTCTGCGGTCTTGATGGTATCATCCATCAGGAACTGGATCACGAAGATCATAGCGATAAGCATAAAGCCTACACCGGCGCCGAGAATTACATTCTTTTTGAGGTTAGGAGAATAAGGAGCCGTAGGAAGATTTGCTACGTCAACGGTGTTAACCGCCTCTACATCAACTACTTCCTTAATGATCTGAGATGCTTTGACACGGACCTCATCTGCCAGAACCTTAGCGGTCAAAGGATCGGAATGTCTCACGGTGATCTGAAGGATACGGGAATCGCCAAGTGCTTTAACACTGGTGCTGCCCTGCAGAGCGCCTACACTGCCATTCAGACCCAAGTCATCGATAACAGCCTGCATTACGGTACGGCTGGTGATCATCTGGATATAGTCCACGGAAAGCTGATAACCTACGCTCATATCACTGGAGGTGTAAGTACCGCCGTCCTTTTTGTTCAGAATATAGATACTGGTGTTACTCGCGTACATAGGAGTTACCATGAACTTGGTATAGAGGAAAGCAGCTGCGCCGCCGATCACAGCGAACACCAGCAGGATCCACAACCTGCGTAACAGGAATAAGATCAGTTCTTGTAAATCAATTTCAATCATGTCATCGTTCACATTATTCTGCATGATAGTTAGGTCCTTTCATCGGTACTATGCTTCGTTATTAGTGTCATACGCAGGATACTCATTCAAGGCTTCTGCCATCAGGAGTTTCTTGCAATACTTAGGGTCGTATTTTTTCTTCAGGTATTTCGCACATTCCTGCATGCGGGGAGCTCTGTGTCTGGAACTGTGAGCATCGGTTCCAAGGAGGTCTACCCAACCCTTGTCCAGCATCGCTCTGGTGTTCCACTTGGTCTTGAATCCCAGGTTGCCCATGATAGAGCCACAGTTTACCTGGATCAAAGCACCCATATCCCGGAGTTCCTTCACAGTCTCCTGCTTCTTCATCATCAGTCGCTCATATCGTTCCACATGAGCGATGACAGGGATGAAATCCTGTGCCAGGATCTCTCGAATGGCATTTTTCACATAAGTGCGTCCCACGCCGGTGTCGAATTCTACCAGCACGCATCTGCTGCCTGCCAGAGGAATGATCTCGTTCTCCTCGAAGAGTTCCAGCACTTCTTCTCTATAGAAGTACTCGGTTCCGGGAAGAATGGTCATCTTGATGCCATCGTTCTCGGCAGTCTCTCTCAGGTCTTCCAGTTCTTTCAGGACTTTTGCTTTGGACGGGCACCCTTTGCCGGGCATATTATGCGGGGTCGCGATCATGGTGCGAATGCCTTCATCGTATGCGATCTTCAGCATCGCTAATGATTCTTCCATGCTGGCGGATCCATCGTCTATTGCCGGTAAAATGTGTGAGTGTACGTCGAACATGCCACCAAAAGCTCCTTTTGTCGCAAAAACTAGTAAGTATTGTAGCAATAATTGCATGAAGGTACAGACTACCCCCATATAATCACTAACGCTAATATTATACCACGTTACGGAAGTAAGTCAAGGAAGTTATGTTAAATATCTACAGCGCAAAGCCGTGGGTTTTGTAGCAACATTACCAAAAAATGTCATCATATTTTGCACCTCGTGGCTAATACTAGTATCAAGACAGGTCGCAGAGATGCACCGGTCTTTATATAGAGAAGTTTTCACGAAAAAATGGAGGTAAAAAACTATGAACAACACTAAGAGCAGCAAGATGGAAGTCCCTGAAGCTAAGGATTCTATGAATCGTTTCAAGACTGAGGTTGCCTCTGAGCTGGGCGTAAACCTGAAGGATGGTTACAACGGTGACCTTTCCTCTCGTGAGGCCGGTTCTATCGGCGGTGAGATGGTCAGAAGAATGATCAAGAAGGCTGAGGAGAATATGTAACTTTTTGCATGGTGACGCTGGCAAGCGGAACCTGCAAACCTTTTTGCACGGTGCTTTAGCACCTGCAAACCAAAAAAGACCCTGTGCTTTCACACAGGGTCTTGCATACATAGATTTATATGCTGTTTTATGGATTATTCACCAAATACTGCCTTGTAGTCAGCCTGGAACTTAGCGATACCGGCATCGGTCAAAGGATGCTTGGTCATCTGCTCGATTACTGCGTAAGGAACAGTTGCGATGTCAGCACCTGCAAGAGCACAATCCTTAACATGGATAGGATTACGAACGCTTGCGCAGATGATCTGGCAGTCGATATCACATACAGCGAAGATCTCAGCGATGTCTCTGATCAGATCAACACCGGTCTCAGAGATATCATCAAGTCTGCCCAGGAAGGGAGATACATAAGTAGCACCTGCTCTTGCAGCAAGAAGTGCCTGGTTAGCAGTGAAGATCAGGGTTACGTTAACCTTGATACCCTCGCTGGTCAGAACCTTGGTAGCCTTCAGACCTTCAACGGTCATAGGGATCTTAACAACCATGTTGGGATGAAGCTTTGCGATCTCACGACCTTCAGCGATCATGCCTGCAGCATCAACGGTAGTAGCCTTAACCTCACCGGAAATAGGGCCATCAACGATGGAAGCGATCTCCTTCAGAACTTCTTCCTGGCTCTTGCCGCCTTCCTTAGCGATCAGGGAAGGGTTGGTGGTAACGCCACAGATAACACCCATCTCATTTGCCTTCTTAATGTCCTCAACCTTAGCGGTGTCAACGAAAAAACGCATAGTAAATTCTCCTTTTCTCTTATAAAAATTATACTGTTTTTACGGTGGAAGCTGTCGCTTGCGGGCTTATAGCGTGCCCGTGCACACAAGTTCTCACTCGCTTACCTTAAGTATACTAGCGACACCGCGAAAGTTCAAGAGTTTTTGGAAGTTTTTTGCGGGGTTTGTAGGGAATTCTGCGGATAGGTTTATGGTAGGTCTTTCATCAGCTACGAACGTGGATACTTTTCCCGATAACAAGTTTGCCGGCAAGGATCTCCCGCGCTGGAAATCCAGGGTTAATGCCTTGCATGGATGTGAGTAATTCCCGCAGGATCCCGGCGCTGGGGTTGCGCTCTGCGGGGTCTTTGGCGGTACACAGGGCGATGGTGCGCTCCAGCTGCGTTCTGAATGGATGTGGCAGTTTACACAGTGTTTCCAAAGTTTTTCCCAGACCGTAGATATCTGCTGTTGGGTCTATGTAGCTGCCGGGTTCAAATTGCTCCGGCGCAGCAAACCCGGGCGTACCCGTCTGAGCGGTGCTGCTCCCCTCCGGTCCAAGTAGACCTAAGTCTAAGAGCCGTACTCTGCCATCACTATCGATCAGCAGGTTGCCAGGCTTCAGATCCCGGAATACAAGTCTGGGTTCATTTCCCTGCAACACTGTCAAAATGTCACAAAGCTGTATACCGATGGAGAGAATCGCCTGCGCTCGTGCTGTTGCAGTGGGAATGCTCCTGAGATAGGTAAGTGGATGTTTGCCTTCAATATATTCCATCAAGAGATAGCCTCTTATGCTCTCGTCTGTCGTTTCGCCTAACAAGTGTGCTCCTTCCCGATATCCGTAGAATCGCGGGAACGCCGAAACTTGTGATTGCAATTGTTTCATGTACTGTGCTTCATTGCGCAGCAGTTTCAGATTATCACTAACTTTGCAGGCTCTCGGTCCTGTTTCATCCCATACCAAATACACCTGTGAGAAAGCGCCCTCTCCCAACAGGCGTGTCTGCCTTTTTTGATTCATTTTCAATCCTCTCTTCTACCGAAATATGATCAAGATTGCCGCGCCGTCTCTGCCGCCCGCCAGTTCTTTCAGATGCCGCATCGCCTGTTTTTCTTCCGGTTCCCCCTCAAAGCGCAGTGCCTGCCCGATCTGTCTTTCCTCCACGCCCTCCATAAAGTCCGCGGACACTAGCAAAATACCTGCTCCGCTCTCCGCCTTTCCCCGGAAATCTCCCGAGATATTCCTCGCATGTCCCGCGCCGAAGAACCCACTGATGGCATAGGCTTTGTAGTTTGAATGTGAAGTGTTTTGCAGATAGATCTCCTCTTCTATTCCCGTGAAGATGATCATATCTTCTGTGATTTTTGACTCGCTCAGTTCTGCTTCTATTCGTCGGATTCCTTTGCTTGGAGTCTTCGCCAGTTTGCACCAGGGGAAATGATGGCTCCAGGTCTCAAGGTTTGCTGCTGTGCTGCCGAGGGGGTCTGTTTGCGCAAGGTTTCCCTCGGATAATCCACCGATCACCACATTGCTCCCCAGAGTGCAATACTCTTCCAGGAATAATTCCCGCCCTTTGCCTTTCAGGTAATATGCCGTTACATAGTTCATCGCATTTCCTCAAATCGTAACCTCACGATAGCCTCCACCTCCCGGATCGACAACGGCGCGTCGCTGATCTCATAAGTCAGAATCAGATTCCCGCCGGGGTGGATACCGTTATTGCCATAAATAGCCAGTTTTTCCAATGCATTATTGCGATACACCGCATCATCCATCAGTCCGAAGTGCTCCCAATAGAGGATCTCACCTGTCTGCGGATGCAACATCGTGAAATCCGGATATAATATCTTGCCGCCGATCTCCAGCGCCGCCTCATATCGAAACGGCACCTGATGCATATGTAGGCAGGAGGCGATCAACACTTCCGACTTAGAGCGCACAGTATGCCCCGAGATGGTGTAATGCTTCAGTTTCTCCGGGTGGTGGGGATTCGTCGCATACTTCTCACTTACCCAGGCATCGATTTTCTCTGTATCCACCCCTGCAGTTCTCCCGTATCGCTTGTCGCTCATGGCCTCCTCCAGAAGTTTGCGATAAGACGACTGGCTCATCAATTTCTCCGCCTTGCCCGCCTTATTCCAGGCCCCGCAACACTTTTGAAGTGCCTCATACTCTTTCTGCAGATCCTCCATCAAATATCGCAGATACTTCTGCCGCACCAGTCGCAAGGCTAATTGCTTCTCTTTCTTGCTCAGATAATGCTTGTTCTGCCCTTCTTTCACTAGCCACTGCACATTGCCGCCCCGCACCGTCTCGCAATAGAACGGCACCTCCGGCAGCCTCGCCAGCTCCCGCTCCGCCATCTGCATCTGATACGCAATATTATTAAGTTCCGTCTGCATCCGCTGCCTGAACATACTTCTCCCTTCTTCCCGCAAAAAGGCGCACTTTGCCCTGTGGGTTGCTTTTCTATTTATTTGTATTTGTGTGGAAAATTGTGCACGAATGTGCATTGAACTGCCTGAGTGAATCTCAAGCGAATGTGTATGTTATTATATTACTTCTTGTACGGTTTCTTGTCAATCAATTCTTGATCAAGCTTCCTTGTCCCGGCCTCAACTCGCTTCCGGCCCCACCACGCAACCTGTCAATTCAGCCTTTTCTTGATTTTGCACAGTCTTTTCGGGCTTTTCCAAGAGCGGCCGTCTGTCAAATTCAAGCTTTTCAGAAATCGCACAGTCTTTTCGGCGATTTTCGCCAAAAAAGACTGTGCAAATTTCAATTATCGCCCTTTT
>JAKSRX010000009.1 GCA_024403365.1 Acetatifactor sp.
GGAGCTTGGATACAACGGATTCGATATCGTCGCCGATGTAGCCGGCCTCTGTCAGGGAGGTGGCATCTGCGATAGCCAAAGGCACATCCAGAAGACGCGCCAGAGTCTTTACCAGGTAAGTCTTACCGCTGCCGGTAGGTCCGATCATCAGCATGTTGGACTTCTCGATCTCGATCTCATCCATGGTGTTGGTAGCCACGCGCTTGTAGTGGTTGTACACTGCCACGGAGATCACTTTCTTCGCATGTTCCTGGCCAACTACGTAGTCATCCAGCTGCGCCTTGATCTTGTGGGGTGCAGGAATGTCCTTAATGTTGATGGCGGGAGCTGCGTTCTTGTCCTTCTTTTTCTTCAGTTTCTGCTTGAAAGGTACGCTGTCTCCACCGGGGAAATCACCCAGATTCAGGAAACTGATGCGGGGACCTTTCTTGCCGTCGTCATCTGCGTCTTTTCCGAACATGTCGGGGTTAAACATACCGCCGAAGCCGTACTGGTTCATAGCGTCCATGGTTCTGCGCATGCAATCGTCGCAGATGCAGATATTGTTGGGCATCTTCGTCATCTTGCCGGCTTTGCTCTCAGGTCTGCGGCAGATGAAACATACCTCTTCATATTCACTTGTATCATCGGAAGCGCCCTGTGCATTCTCCTCGGGCTTAACTTCACGGAAATCATCAAACTGATCTGACATATATTACCCATGCCTTTCTTCTGTTCATTGTCTGTATGAAGTATACCCGAAATCCAAAAACCGCACAAGTGAAGTTTTTATAAACTGGGACGGGCATAAAAAACCCCGATGCCCTTGGATCGCACCTGATCGTGCGGTTCCCATAAGCATCGGGGATCCATTTTATTCTACAGGTCTCTTACCTAAAGTAAGTTCCAGTTCCATATCCTGATATTCGCCTTTTTCAGGACGTTTGATGGAAAGTGTGATGGTCTCGCCTGCTCTGTAGTAGCTGATCTGATTTCTCAGTTCGTCGGAGGTGGAGACCTTCTGTCCGTTCATCTTTACTACGATATCACCCTTGCAAAGGCCTGCCTTCTCAGCTGCGGAATCCTCGCCGACAGACATGATGCAGACACCCTTAGGCATATCCAGGGTATTGGCGATCTCATCGGTCACGGTCTGCAGGGTAACACCCATGTAACCCATTTCCTTCTCATCGACCTTCTCAATCCTGTTCTCACGCTCCATGAGTTCGGTCAGGATAGGGCTTGCAGAGCTGATGGGGATGGCATATCCCATACCCTCGATGGTGCTGCCGCCGATCTTACTGGAGTTGATACCGATGACTTCACCGTTAATATTCAGAAGCGCGCCGCCGGAGTTGCCGGGGTTGATGGCTGCGTTGGTCTGGATGAAAGTATTGGTGGAACCGTCCTCGTTGGTCAGTTCACGATTCAGTGCGCTGACGATACCGTTGGTTACGGACTGACCGTAACCCAGTGCATTACCGATGGCTACTACAGGCTCGCCAAGCTTCAGTTCATCACTGTCGCCAAGCTTTGCTACGGAGATAGTATTCATGGTATCTGCTTCCAGATTCTTCAGGGAAACAGCGATCACTGCCAGGTCCATGTCAGGGTCGGTACCCTTGATCAGTGCCTCTGCGGTACTGCCGTCCGCAAAAGTGACCTCCAGCTTGTTGGCATCTTCTACTACGTGGTTGTTAGTTGCGATCAAAAGCATATCGTCGGTCTGTCCAACGATGATACCGGAACCGCTTGCCACCTTGTCTTCGTTGAACTTCTGTCCGAAGAATCCCCAGTAGCCGGTAGCGGTATAGTTGTTCACGATGGATACCATGGCGGGCATTACCTCATCTACCATGGATACGATGTCGTTCTGGGTGTAGGTAACATAGGTAGATACGGGACCGTTATTGCCGGCGGGACTTCCCTGCTGCTGGATCACAGGTGCGGGACTTGCCTGTGTCTTATCGGGAAGATAGCGACCTGTCACCTTGTTCACTGCGAAGAATCCTAAGCCTGCGCAGGCGCCGAAGCAAAGTCCCAGGCCGATGGCCATGGCAAACTTTCCGAAGCCGCCCATAGGACGTCTCTCTCTCTTCTGCTTTTCTTTTTTCTTAGGTTTCGCTGCCTCACTTGCGGAATTCAGTTCCTCTGCGGAACGTCCGGTATAATCAAAATAAGGATTGCTGCCTTCGGATACAGCCTTCTCTGCAGTATCCGCTACATCCTCTGCGGATCCGGCACCCTGTCTGTAAGTTTCATCTTCGTACATATTGATTCCTTCTTTCTTAAAAACCATTCGCCTTAGCGAATATGCCTTTTTGTTTCTTTCTGATTCACAGTATATCTGCTAATTGTGAAGGAATTGTGTTCATCTGTTAAAAAAAGAATAAAGTTCTATTTCCAATATGCTTTGTTGTCAGAAAGTGCAAGCACCCATTTGCGGGGAAGTTTGCGATAGCTCTTTCCTAACTTATAGCCGGCCAGTTTGAAGGCGCACTGCATACAGAAAGCCGGGAACAGATAGATCCTGCCGCTTTCCTTCATCGCCTTCCAGGTAGCTTTCACCAGTTTCATGCCTTCGGATTCGGAGGGAACATCACCGAATACCTCGGGATGGTCTGCCTGAGAGACACCCAGGTCAAAGTTACGGTGCAGCTGCTGCATACAGCTGTAATTGTGGGAATGTACTACTTTCGCCTCCGCCTCGTAAGCGATGGTCATGCCGCTTCGCACCACGCCGGAAGCAAAGATCATATCCTCGTTGAAGATAGTATGGCGAATGAATCCGCCCTGCTTCTCATAAATGTCCTTTCGGTACGCCGCGCACACATTGGAGCAGAAAAAGGTCTTGATCCCCAGTGTCGGGATATCCTCTGCTCTCTTCAGGCAGGAGGTATCGGGATAGTTGAAGGCTCTGGAGATCTTCTCCGCCTCACTGCTCTGTGAGGAAGGCAGCTGTCTGGCATAGGCCACTGCCACATCTCCGCCAAGGCGGGCGGTCAGCTTCTCTATCAAATATTCATCCGCAGGCATGGCATCCTGGGTCATGCAGACTACCACATCGGCATTTGAAAGCATCATACCCTGATGTCTGGTGGCACCATGGTCGAAGTCTTCCTTCTTCAGGTGATGTACCTGAGCATTGGGATATGCCTTAGCGAAATCCATGCCTTCCGTCAACTGCAGGAAGTACTTCTCCTCGGTGTTCATCAATATGATATTGGAGATCTGCAGGGTCTGAGCATTCAGCTGATCTAACAGGGTGAACAACTCTTTCCCGGGCTTATACAGGGGGATCACTACATCTATTTTCAAAATGTTTCTCCTCATTGACAAAAGGGGAAGCAATTGCTTCCCCTAAGTTTTCTTATTTGTTGATATAAGGTGATGTCTCAGCCTTGATCTTGTTACCGTATTCCTTAACCTTATCGGTTACCTGATAATCAGGATCATCGAAGAGGAACTCATGCAGCCATTCAACATTGGACTTCAGATCCAAAGGAACAACGCTGCTTCCCTTTGCACCGATATTTGCTACGGTTCTCATATCTTCCTGAGGGAAACCGCCCTCATCTACGATACGGTAGTTTGTGATATTGCCAAGCAGGGTCAGGATATCTTCGCTGTCGATGCTGGTGTAGATGTCGCCGATGCAGTTATTGAAGACCTTGGTCAGAGTAGCCAGATCCTTCTTCTTAGCCTGCTCCTCGATTGCCTTGATGACCTCACGCTGTCTTGCAGTTCTCTTGAAGTCGTCACCGGAAGTGTAACGGATACGGCAGTAAGCAGTTGCCTGCAGACCGTCCAGAAGCTGATAACCGGTATTCTGTACGGGAGTGTAGGTGGTCTTCAAAACCTTAGCAACGTCGATCTGGTAGTTGTTGATATGCTTTAACTCTGCAGCATCTACATCAATGTAAATACCGCCCAGTCCATCGATCACTTCGCTCAGTCCCTTGTAACCAACGGTGATGAAGTTCTCGATATCCATATCCAGGTTCATGTTCAGCATCTTGATTGCCTGCTCAGCACCACCATAGGAATATGCTGCATTACACTTTCTGTACTCGCTACCGATGTTCAGGAAAGTATCACGGTAAACGCTGCAAAGCTTGATGTCACCGGTATCCATATTGATACTTGCGATCATGATACTATCGCTTCGGCTGCCCTTCAACAACTGCTTGTCAGTCTGTGCGTCTACACCGAACAGTGCGATGTTCATGTAGCCCTTCATGGTACTGGTACCCTCTTCCTTCGCCTGAACGATCTCCTCGGGGATCTCCAGCTTGCCGGGATCCAGGACGGTTACCTTGGGGCCTTCTTTGGAAGTGTTCATTACCAGGTAAAGAACTCCTACCATTGCAAGAATGATCAGAATCTCAATTGCGAAGATAATGATCTTACGTTTGCTCTTTGCTTTTTTTGCTGCCATGTTATTTTTTCTCCTTATTAGTACGCGTTTTTATTAATAAAACCTGTAAAGAAAGTCATGATAATGATCTTGATGTCCAGACCTAAGGTCCAATTTTCAATGTAATACAGGTCGTACTCGATACGCTTGCGGATGGAGGTATCTCCTCTGAGTCCGTTCACCTGCGCCCAACCGGTCAGACCGGGACGCACCTGGTGTTTTACCATATACCTGGGGATCTCTTCTTTGAATTTCTCAACAAACTGAGGTCTCTCAGGTCTGGGGCCGACTAAACTCATGTCACCCTTTAATATATTAAACAACTGCGGCAATTCGTCAAGACTGGTTTTTCTTAAGAATTTACCAACATTTGTTACTCTCGGATCGTTTTTGGTAGTCCAACCGGACTTTTCTTCCTTCACGGATTGCACGCCCATGCTGCGGAACTTGTACATACAGAAGGGCTTGTTGTGAAGTCCTACTCGCTCCTGCTTGTAGATGATGGGGCCGGGGCTGGAAAACTTAACAAGGATCGCTGCCACCAGCATCACGGGAGATGCGATGATGATTCCAACCAGGGAACCCACGATATCCATGAGACGCTTGATGAATTTGTTACCGGTATTGGTCAAAGGCACATATCGGATATTGATCACCGGAAGTCCCATCAGATCTTCGGTGTAAGGTTTGCTGGGTATTAAACTATTGTAATCAGGAATGAATTTCGTATGCACGCCGGATTTCTCACAGGTGGCTACGATGCTCTCCAGGTAATCATAATCCTTCAAAGGAAGGGTGATGGCAATTTCATCCAGTTCGTTCTGGGGAAGGATGACCTCCAGGTTGCCCAGACTGCCCAACACCTTGACGCCCTTATATAAGGTTCCTGCCGGGATGTTGTTATCCAAAATACCCATTGCGGCGTATCCCCACTGAGGATTGTCGCTGATTCGGTCGATATATTCTTCAGCTGCTCTGGAATAACCTACCAGAAGAATGTGCTTGAGGTTGTAACCCTTGCTGCGGATGGATCGAAGGCTGCCGCGCAGGAACCATCGAAATGCAGAGGTCAAAACAATATTAAAGGCATAGAAGAAAGCCATTACCGAACGGGACACGTTAAATTCTCGAATGATTAAGTACAGCAGAATAATCAAAGCGAGAATACCGATGGTATTGGCTTTTACAATGCCGTAGATCTCGAAACGTCTGCGTATGGTTCTTTTGGGTGCGTACACATCGCAGGCAAAATAGATCACCATATAAATGGGGATGATAATGAAAAGTAAATTCAGATAGGCTGTGGGAGAAAGGACACCCGGACCCGGTCCCGGATTGAGAATATAGAATTTAAAAAAGTAGGCTCCCATAAAAGACGCCGCTAACAAGCAAGCGTCGATCAGTACCAATACTCTGTTGAATACTCTCTGATTGTCCTTTATCATAAATGCTCCGCAACCCATGAACTATAGGCAACTGCGACCCTGGGGTCACAGTATGTACTTCTCATAACAAGCACACTTAGCTTATTGTTTCATAGGTTATTATAGCGGCAACAAATTATGAAATTATGAAGACATATCTTAAGATTTCTTAAGAATTTGGAAGAAATCCGTGTAGAGAGTCAACTGAATGGACAGATAATGGGACAGATTTTGAAAACGGAAGGGCACTTTGGCTTTTCTGCCTTCCGGTGTAAAGCATTTTTTCAGGCCCTTGCCCAGTCCCTTCAGATAGAGACTGCCGTAGCCTTTCCTGCAGAAAAACAGGAATTTCACGAAAAATCCCAGCAGTAAAAAAGGCAGATTCCAGATCCACTGAAGCAGGGGCATATTCTTGCCGATGACATAGACGCTGTTGGCGGAAGCCAAGGTCGTCTTCCACTCGTTGTACCTGGAACCGGAAGAAGCACTGCCGAAATGGATCACTGCCGCTGTAGGTTCATAATAATTGTGATAACCGTAGATCCTTGCACGATATCCGATGTCCAGATCCTCCAGGTATGCAAAATGCTGCTCATCGAAAAGGCCGATCTCATCCAGTACACTCTTACGATAGATGGCTGCGCCGCCGCAGGCTGCAAATACCTGACAGGGCTTGTCAAAATTAGCTGCAGGCTTTCCTTTTCCTCTGGCAAACGCCCAGCCCAGCATGCAATAACGGTCTCCCGCATCATCCAAAAGCTCCGGCTTATCCCACATCAACATCTTGGCGCTGATGGAAAAGGCATCCGGTCTTTGGTCCATCGCCCGGCAAAGGTTTCTCAGATAGTTTTCATCTACTTTGGTATCATTATTCAACAAGATAACGAAAGGAGTCTCCGCCAGCTCGATGCCTACGTTGACCGCATGGCAGAAACCGGTATTTTCAGCCAGTTCCACCAGTTTCACGGCAGGGTATTCGTCTTTTACTATTTCCCTGCTGCCGTCGGCAGAACCGTTATCCACCACAATGGTTTCAAATTCGGGCGCACCTTCCCCCTGGGAATACAGTGCATCCAAGCAGCCCCGGATAAACTTTATGCCATTGTAGTTGGGGATCACCACCGTTACCTGTTTCATGTCATCTCCTGATGCTTACTTACTGTCTGTCGGGAAGATATAAAAGTCGGAAGCCCTTCTGCCTGATCGCACGTCCCAGGGCGATGGCAAGTTCCTTTGTGTCTGCCCCCTGCGGCAGGATCGATACGTCCAGTCGACCGGTGCTTTCATCCTTTTTGTAAGGCACACCGACGACCTCCTGAAACAAGGGATACAATGCTTCCTTCAGTTCTATGTTGCGAAGATCTAATGCAAGGGCGTCCTGCTGAAGACTTGCCCTGTGCAAATAGCCGCTGAAATTCACGGGAAGGTTCTCATAATATACCTTTCCCTCTTCATCCATACGTCCGCCGATGATTCGGTTTCTATGGATCACCGGACCGCCGATCGCGCCCAGATCTGTGCGCTGGGACAGCGGACTTTCCGCATATTCATACCGGTAAAAGCCCAGATGCTTCGTCTCTTTAGCTTGTACCTTCCAACCTTTTTTTGCCGCAAAATCCGCGGTAGCTCGCATTCCGGCCTCATAGGCATAACGCTTGCTCTGGGGATTCTCTGCGGTGGAGGCACTGTGACAGCGCCAGTGATACAACACCTTACCCACGTGGGCGATACACTCTTCCCTGTGGGATAAAGCAAATGCTGCTCGCAGCACCAGATCAAAATCCTGGGCACCGTCGTATTCCCCTCGGAATCCCAGGCTCTGCATCAGTTCCCGTTTCATCATCAGGAAATGGCAGATATAGTTATTACTCAACAGAAGATCCAGATTGAAATCTTCCTTGAAATTCGGTTCAAAATAAGCAGTTTCTTCGCCGTCGCACTTATCCTCGTCGGAATAGAGCATCTGCAATTCGATTCCCTGACGACGCTTATTTTCGATCATCGAGACCATCTCGTACAAAGCGTCCGGTGTCAGAATGTCGTCGTGATCCAGAAGACCCACGTAATCTCCGGTCGCAAACTTAAGACCTTCGTTGGTATTCTGAGAGATTCCCGCATTTTCCGCCAGTCTGTGATAGACCAGTCTTTCATCGGAGTAGGTCTTCACCACCTGCTCCACGCTGTCGGTATCACTGGCATCCGCCAGGATCAATTCCAGTTTCGGATAGGTCTGATTCAATACGGAATCGATCATTCTGCGCAGAAACTGTTCCGGTGTGCGGAAGGCAGGCACCACAATACTGACACGAATGTCAGAAAGCGTCCCGGATGCTGCTCTCTGGTTCTCCAGAACATCCGCCGGGGTCTCCGTGAAGACATATGTCTCCCCGCTGCCGCCTAATCTTTCCGCCACTGCATCCCAAGTATTCTTCAGGCCGTTTCGCTTCAGATAATATGCAGTTTTCTTGATATTAGCAATGATTGATCCCATAAATGGTCCTTTTTACAGTTCAGCCTTCAGATCCTCGGTAAGCTGCTCCAGTCTTGCCTTGGCATCCTCCAGGCTCACACCCTTAGCGCCCATGTAGAACTTGATCTTAGGTTCGGTTCCGGAAGGACGTGCGCAGCACCACTCGTCATCGGGAAGTTCGAAGTAGAGAACGTTGGACTTGGGCAGTCCGGTCTTTGTCTCTGCGCCGGTCTCCATATCCAGGATCCTGTCAGCCTTGTAGTCTCTGAATTTCAGAACCTTTCTGGATCCGAATGCCTTGGGCGGGTCGTTACGAAGCTTATCCATCAGAGCAGCGATCTCTCTTGCGCCGTCGATACCCTTCATGGTGATGGTATACTGGCTTTCTTTATAGTAACCGTACTTCTCGTAGGTCTCCAGCATCATATCCCAGAGGGTCTTGCCCTGCTTCTTGCAGTATGCAGCAACCTCGCAGAGGCACATAACTGCAACGCAGGCATCCTTATCTCTTGCGTGAGTACCTGCAAGACATCCGTAGGATTCCTCCAGGCCGAATACATAATTGTTGCTTCCGGACTGCTCAAAGAACTTGATCTGCTCACCGATGAACTTAAAGCCGGTGAGGACCTCGATCAGTCTTACATTGTAAGCTTCCGTGATAGGTTTTGTCATATTGGTGGTAACGATAGTGGTCACCAGTGCGGGATCTGCGGGCATGGTTCCGGTAGCGGTCTTCTCTCTCAGAATATACTCTGCGATCAGCATGCCGGACATATTACCGGTGAAGGATACATACTCGCCGGTCTTGGTATCCTTTGCATAGACACCGAGACGGTCTGCATCGGGATCGGTTGCCAGAACGATATCTGCATCCTTTTCCTTTGCCAGACGAAGTGCATAGGTAAATGCCTTGGGATCCTCGGGGTTAGGGTATTCCAATGTGGTAAAGTTGGGGTCGGGATTCTCCTGCTCGGGAACCACATACACGTGCTTGAAGCCAAGCTCTGCAAGAACGCGTCTAACAGGCAGGTTGCCGGTACCGCAGAGAGGGGTGTAAACGATCTTGATATCCTCTGCCATCTCCTTGATCACATCGGGATGGATGATCTGCTTCTTCAGTTCTTCCATGTATTTGTCATCGATCTCCTTGCCGATGACTTCATAGAGGCCCGCTGCAATGGCGTCAGCCTTATCCATGGTCTTGCAATCATGGAAATCCTTGATGGCCTTTACTTCACCGATGATCTCGGCATCTCTGGGTGCGGTGATCTGTGCGCCGTCTTCCCAGTATACCTTGTAACCGTTGTACTCGGGAGGGTTGTGGCTTGCGGTCACAACGATACCTGCGGTACAGCCCAGAGTACGCAGTGCAAAGGAAAGTTCGGGAGTGGGTCTCAGTGTCTCGAACACATAAGCCTTGATGCCGTTAGCTGCCAGACAAAGACCTGCAACATCAGCGAACTCAGGAGACATTTTTCTGGAGTCGTAAGCAATTGCTACGCCCTTCGCCTGAGTACCCTGCTTCAAAATATAGTTTGCAAGGCCCTGTGTAGCCTTACGTACGGTATAAATATTCATGCGATTCATACCTGCACCGATCACGCCGCGGAGACCGCCGGTACCGAATTCCAGCTCCTTGTAGAAACGGTCCTCGATCTCACCCTGATCGTTGCGGATCGCCAACAGTTCATTCTTAGTGTCCTGGTCGAAATAATCATCCTCTAACCAGAAACGAAACTCATCCATAAAACTCATATCTTTACCTCTTTTTGCCCTTAGGGCTATTATTTTTTATTGATCGCCGCCTAATAAAGCGACCAGTATTTCTTTACTTCTGTACCTTCAGGGAGAAATCACTTCTGTCCAGGGATAAGTTTACATTGTAGTAAGGATCTCCTGCTTCCAGTTCCTTCGCCCACTTCTCGCGGAATCTTGCGGATTCATCGTCGTAGCGCTTCGCCTTCTCACCGTTGTCATCCAGTCCTCTGGATACGGACTCATGATGGAACAGTTCACAGAAGGGAGTAAACACATTCAGAAGTCCCTTTCCGCGAAGTTTCAGGCACAGATCCACGTCGTTCAGAGAGATCTCGAAGCTTTCATCCAATCCGCCTACCGCAAGGTAAAGAGCTTTCTTTACCAAGAGACATGCTCCGGTCACAGCGGTAACATTCTGCGCATAGCAAAGTCTGCCCATATAACCAAGGTTCTGTCTGTGCTGCTTGTAGTGGGTATGTCCTGCGGTCCTGTGTGCGCCGAGACCGATGACCACGCCCGCATGCTGAATGGTCTTGTCTGCGTAGTAGAGCTTTGCGCCTACCGCGCCGACATCCTCACGCTGGGCATACATCAGAAGTTCCTCCATCCAGTTCACGGTGATAACTTCCGTATCGTTGTTCAGAAGGAGCACATATTCGCCCTCTGTATAATCCACGCCCAGGTTATTCACTGCGGAATAATTGAACTTGCCCTCGTAGAGCACGATCTTTACCTTCTCCCCGCATACACCATCGGCATTGGCACGAAGGATACCCATATCGCAGAGTTTGCCGCGGCGTAAGATCACACGGCTGTCCTCCACTGCTTTGTCATAATCGTATCCCAACAACTCGCTGTAGTACTTTTTGATCTCAGCGGTAGTGCTGTTGTTCTCTACGATGATAATCTCATAGTTGTCGTAGGTGCTCTTCTCCAAAATAGAAGTCACGCAGCGACGCAGATCCTCCGCATGGTCCTTATTGGGGATCACGATAGAGATCTTGGGAGTGCCGAGGATCTCATAACGAATACGGAAGATGGTCTCGAAAGCACGGGTGCTCTCGATCTTGAAATGATCGTATCCGTGGTTGCGAAGATGCTCTGCAACCGCTCCCTTTGCCGCATCGATAGCGTAGGGCTTTGCGGAGATACCGGAAGCAACGCTGCCGGAGTGAGATCTCCAGTAATACATCAGTCTGGGGATATGCACGATCTTCTCTGCATTGTCTGTCAGACGCAGGATCATATCATGGTCCTGGCTTCCGTCAAACTTGGGGCGGAACAATTCCTTACCATCCAGGAGGGTCCTCTTGAACACGCTGAAATGGCAAATATAGTTGTTGGCACGAAGGTTATCGGGTGCATAATCGGGTTTGAAATGCATGGTCAGCATGTGATCGATATTACCGCTCTTAAAGGTGGTCTCATCACAGTACAGATAGTCCGCGCCCTGCTCATTGATAGCCTTCACATACTCGAAAAGCACGCTGGGATGCAGGATGTCATCCTGATCCAGAAGACCGATATATTCACCGGTAGCAAGTTCCAGGCAGGCATTGGTGTTGCCTGCGATACCGCCGTTTTTCTCCAGATGCTTATAAACGATACGACCGCCGGATCTCTCTGCGTACTCCTTGCAGATGTCGCCGATGTAGCTGTGGGCCTCGTCGGAACCGTCTGCCAGGCAGAGTTCCCAGTTCTGATAAGTCTGATTCATTACGGAATCCAGCATCTCGATCTGGAATTCCTTCTGATTGTTCCACAGGGGCACCAGAATACTGATCTTCGCCATGTAAGGGAAGACCGTCTCTCTCTCCTTGGCTGCCTGCTCCACGGAAGGGAAACTAGCGCTGCCGAACTGCTTCATGGCTTCCTTCTCACGCTTCTTGTAGCCGATCTTGGCTACCACGCCGCGAGGTCCGCCGCAGTTTTTCAGTCTGTCCTTCTGACGGATGGCCCAGTGAACACAATCTCTGGCAGGTTTGCTTGCCTTCCAGAGGGGATTGTTCTTGATACGGCCCAGTTTCCACTCCAGTTCTTCGTTCTTTGCTTCCAGGTCTGCAATGCGTCCCGCCAGATCGGCGTTTTTCAAATGCTCCTGTTCATATGCTTCTCTGTAATCTATTTCACTCATTGAGTTACTCCTATTTCGCAGTAAAAATGCGATTGCTCCAGTTTACCAGTCGGATACGGCCGACTCTGTTCTCTGCAAGAATACCGATCCTGTACTCTCCGGCAGGAAGTTCGCTTCTCTCCAGGTCGACCCAGAATCCGGAAAGTTCCACATTCACCTGATCCGGCATATTCACCGCAAGATCGGGGCGAAGGTGTCCCTGCAGGGGATCCAGAATATATTCCTCGGAACCGATCTTCTGAAGGACCAGGGTCTTGTCGTAGCAGGCATTATCATCGCCCAGCACTACGCTCCAGCCGATGATCCGTCCCATCTGCACATCTTCCACCGTCACCATCAGGCAGGCATCCTCACGCACCTCCCCAAGGGTAGACACAGTCTTCAGTTCGGAAGGCATCAGAGGCATATTGTCTCTGGTCTCATATCCGGGAACGATACGCACATCCAGTCCCTGGATATTCAGATGTATGGAATAAAAAGGATCGAATGCCAAGGCTTCATGTCTGTGAAGCAAGGTATCTCTCTCCTTCATCAGTCTCTTCAACTTCTCCACGGAAGCATCGTCGCCGCGGCTCAAGGACTCATGATGATATGCCTTTACCTCATTGATGCAGACATTGAAATATCCGTGCTCATATAACGTGTAGCAGAGATCCACATCGTTGAAGGCTACCGCCAGATCCTCATAGAATCCGCCCACTTCCTCGAACTTGCTCTTCTCTACCATCAAACAGGCGGCGGTCACCGCCAGGAAATTCGCTGTCACCTTGTTGGTTCTTGCATAATACTCTCTGTCATCCGGTAAGGTCTGCAGCTTGTGTACCGGTCCCATAGCGATCTGGGAAACTCCCGCATGCTGGATCTTCTTTCCGTCCGGATACAGCAATTTGATGCCTACCGCACCGGAGTAGGGGCGAATGCTTCTGGCAGCCATCTCGGCCACACAGTTTTTCTGAAGGACTACATCGTCGTTCAGAAACAAAAGCAGTTTACCCTGTGCCTTCTCGGCACCCAGATCACACATTTTGGAGAAATTAAACTCCATGGGATTGTAAATATAATGGAAGCGACTGATCACTGTCCCGTCGCTGTTTGCCTTCATATCCGTAAGCAACGCTACGATTTTTTCTTTGTTTTCCTCACTGCTGCCGTTATCTACCACGATCACCTCGCAGGGTAGATCCACCGTCTCCTTCACACTCTCCAGACAGTTTCTCAGTAATTCCGGATGGTCCTTGGAGGGTACGATCACCGATACCGCAGGCTGCCCGGGATCCAGAGAAAGTACAAATTTCTCATACAGATCGCGAAGCAATTGCTCTTTTTTCTTACGAAGAAAAGGCGTGGTCTCCAGCGCACTCTTGCGGGCCTCTGGATCTTTTGCATGGAACAGTACCTCAGAGAGATGTCCCACCGCAGACTGAGGGGCTTCGATACAACTGCCCTGATAATTCTTACGAAAACCGATGGTCAGGCAATGGTGCAGCCATTGTTCCGCGGCTTCCGGGTCGTTGACATGATAGAGTTCCCCGGTCTTTTCCCGGAAGATGGTCTCATAAGCCGCTGCATCCAACTTCTCATAGAGACTTTTCACTTTCTCGAAATGCTCTCTTCGCACAGCCAGGAAACTACCGATGTAGCGATGGCTTTCCAGTCTGTCCGGAGACCAGTCAGGTTTGAAGAAGGGGTTCTCTAAGGAACCGTCGGCACCCATCAGGTCCTCATCTGCGTACAGCACCTGAACAAGGGAATGCTCCGCAAAGTACTCGCTTACCATGGTTTCATAACGGGGCGAAAACTCGCCTTCCGCAAACATCACGGTAACAAAATCGACCTTAGGGCTCTCCTGTCTATGAGCGAACTGCCACAGTTTCTCGCGGTCTGCTACCCAGTCCGTGTAGGTGATCCGCTTCTGTGCCAGTCGTGTTTCATACTTTTTATCTTCTTTTTTGATCAAATGGTTTTTTATCAGATTCTTGATACCCAAACCACAATCTCCTTTAACTTTAGAATATCCTCTTCACCGACTTAGCCATGGCTTCCGTCATAGCCAAAGGAACACGGGCAACCTCCATGCATACATGAACGGTATTCTCTGCCTTGCGATCCAGCTCTGTCAGATTGATATGGATATTGGGGTCAATGGTGGGAAAGATCAGGGTCGCGGGCTTTGCGATGCGACCGTTGATCAGGAAGATCTTCTTATTGTCGGTAGGGATGGGCACCCCATTCAAGGTCAGTTCCTTCACCTGCACCACGCAGCTGTCGAAGGCGGGGTCGATGCGCAAGGTACGCACATTGCCATCCACATGCAGATCCATTTCGATCAGGTTATCGCCCTGATAAGCATCCTTCACGAAATAGGAAGCCTCCTCGGAAAAGCCTTTTCCGGTATCCTCATATACCTGCACACGATTCACATTATCGGAATCGCGGTACTTATCGATCCACTTCTGCGGCTCCATCACGCGGTAACCGATCAGATCTCTCATCTGAGACATCGCCAGATGCTTACCGGTGACGAAACTCTGGAATTCTCTCTCCTGCTCACGGAAGTTCTCCGCCTCTGCCTCAGAGATGTTCAGTTCCTCCAGAATACTATCCAGATCGATCCTGTTGCGCTTCTCGCTCTCCAGCAGATAGCAGTAGATCGCGCGGAAAGCCAGTTCTCTGGTCTCGATGGATTTGCCGAAGGTCCACTCGTAGTCGATCATGGTCCAGGTATCTCCATCCACTAAGAGGTTCGCGAAGATCAGATCAAAATCCGACACGGGATATTCGCTGTTATAACCAATGCGCTCCATATACTCATGGAACAGTTTCTTGAAGCCGATGAGATCGTTCTTCTCCACGCAGGCATCCATCAGCTGAGAAAGGGGAATGCCGGGAACGAAATCGAACTCCGCAAATACCTTGCCATCCTCTTCTCCCAGGCGGCAGTAATTGATCTCCAGCTTACTGTCCTTGTAACGGTCGCTCAACTGCTCATAGGCCACCGCCATAGCTTTGACGTGGTTCTCTGCTTCCTTGGTCTGCGGATATTTGCGCACGGTGATGAGCTGGCGCATTTCCTTTCTGGGATCGGTGACCTCGTCACCGTTTTCGGGAGGCAGGGCAACCTCGATCTCTGAAACGCGGATCTCTGTGCGAATCGCATACTCGGGAGCTCTGTCATTGGAATATTTTGCATATTTTACTTCCGGTGATGCGCCTAACACCACCAGATAAGAATTGGAGAAAACAGGGAACAGGCCTTCCTCAACGATACCGTCGAAGGCATTTTTCTCATCAAAGAGAAGCATTCTATCTCTGTCGAAATTTCTAAGATTGTTGGATAAGTCACCCTTACCGGGCAAGTATTCATCACTGTAAAGAGCGGTCATGAATTTATAGTCGGGGTAAGGATAATAGAAGTGGTAATCCTCCACGCCGCACTTGCGGAAGATGTTCTCCAGTCCCTGTCTGCCGAAGGTACGAACTCCGCCGCCATCTGCATAATTCTCGATGCCGGAGAACCAGGTGCCCAGATGGTCTTCCTTGCAGCCTGCGAAATACTTCAGGCCGTATTTGTTCTCAATCGCGATCACCAGCTTGCCGTTCTCAGCAAGATGGGGCAGCAATGTCTTCAGGAAATCTTCGAAAGGCGTATCTCCGCCGATGTAACTGATACCGTACTCAAACACACCGATGAGGCAGATATAGTCATAATCACAGGGCAGATCAGGCTCGATATCCTTGAAATTGCCCACATGGATGGTGATATTGTCATTCTCTGCATGACGGTAGGCATTGATCAGGCTGCGCTTCTTGGAAAGGTCCACACAGGTCACACTGCCTGCCTTGGCAGACAAAGCACCGGTGATGGCACCACAGCCGCTGCCTACTTCCAGAACCTTCATGTCCTTGTTCATGGGAAGCCAGTCCACGATATTCTCACGTAACGGAGAAAGGTGATAAAGCACCGGCCAATTCTTATGTTCTTCGATGGCACCGGCATACTCGATGGGCGCAAGATCTTTGACGATGGTAAGGATCTCATCCTCCACCGCTCCGTCGCAATAAAGATCCTCTCCCGGATATTTACTGTAATCCAGTGTCACCAGTCCGATCTTCTCTGTTGTCTGGTTTGAATCTGCCATACGCTTCCCCCAATTAAGCCTATTTGTGTACTCGCTTTAGCGAGTATGCTTTCTTAGATATCCTTCACATGCACCTCAGAGTCCATGTCATAATATCCCACGGTATTTTTATCCGACACCACTGTGATATTCAAGGTGTCATAAAGTCTGTGATAGACCTCGAATTTATCTTTTTCATAGCCTGTTACTCCCAAAGATAACAGGTACTCACCACCCTGAAGGCTCATCTTCTGGGTAAAGGTGATCTCTTTCACCATGCCTGCCTTGGCACTGTCTAAGAACGCCTTTTCAAACATGGTATTGGTTCCGGTGATCTCCGTACCGATGGGATTCTTGAAAGAAAATGCAAAGATCGGTGCCGGAATATCTTCCAGGAACCGCACCTTCATATGAAGGGTAAATGTGCTTCCCTTGATCACTGCGGTGGTACGCACACCGGAATCATCGGTGACATAATACTCTTCGATCACAGCCTGCTTGGTGCCGTACTCCAGCTTATCGGGATTGATTCCCGCTGCCTGGCTCGCCGCATTCTGAATATCGGGATCTTCCAGCAGATTATTTTCATCACCCTTGACAGGGACTTCATACTGTCCCACCAGGATCCTCTTATAGGCATCGATCATAGCCTTGGGAGTACCTTCTCCCAGGAGATTACCCTGATTCAGCAGGAATACTCTGTCGCAGTATTTGCTGATACTGCTTAAGTCATGGCTGACGAAGACGATGGTCTTACCCATCTTCTTGAATTCTTCGAATTTGTGATAACACTTCGCCTGGAAGAATACATCTCCTACGGAAAGTGCTTCATCTACGATCAATATCTCAGGCTCGATGTTGATGGCAACCGCAAAAGCCAGTCGCACAAACATACCGCTGGAGTAAGTCTTTACCGGCTGATATACATAATCACCGATGTCCGCAAACTCCAGGATCTCCGGCAGTTTCTCATCGATCTCCTTCTCGGAAAAGCCCATCATGGTACCATTCAGATACACGTTCTCAATACCGTTGTATTCCTGGTTGAAGCCTGCGCCCAGTTCCAGCAGCGCACTGATTCGTCCGTCCACTTTCACCTCACCGGAGGTAGGATTGAGTACGCCGGTGATGATCTTTAAGATGGTGGATTTACCGGAACCGTTGGTACCGATGATACCTACCGTCTCACCCTTGTTGATCTTCAGGCTGACGCCGTTCAAGGCATAATGGGTCTTGTGATTAACTTTTTTGCCGAAGCCCAGGGCCTCTTTCACGCGGTCTCTGGGTTTCTCATATAATTTATAGACTTTTACGACATCCTTCACCTCAATGGCGGGAGTGTCTGCTTGTATCTTTTTTTCTTCCATAGTTACTCCGAATCCTGATACGCTCTACAGTACATCTGCAAAATGAACCTTCAGACGCTTGAAGATCAGGGCGCCTACACCAAACAATACCACGGTCACGATCCAGAAATACATAGTGGAGAAGAAGTCCTGGAAGAACCATTCTCTCTCATAGATCGCACTTCTGTAACCGTTCACGATGTACACTAAGGGATTGAGTTTCAGAATCACCACCCACTTGGCATCGATGGTATTGATATTCCAAAGGATAGGGGTCGCCCACATACCGATCTGCAGCGCAATGTTGATGATCTGCCCCAGATCGCGGAAGAATACCACGATGGAGCAGGTGGTATAACACAGCGCCAGCACAAAGATAAACAGGCAGAAACTGTAATAAAAGATCTGTATGGTATAGACCGTAGGGAAATATCCGTACAGAGCTGCCACGATCAGAAGCACACATACGAAAAATGCGTGGATGAAGGTGGCTGCGATGATCTTAATGATCGGCAGAATACTGATCTTGAATACCACCTTTTTGACCAGATAATTGTATTCCAGCATGGCATTGGTTCCGTTGTTCAAGGCTTCATTAAAGAAAAACCAGGGAACCAGACCTGCGGTCAAAAACAGTACAAAGGGGACATCGCCGCTGCCGCGGTTCAATCCGTTGCCCATCAGTTTGTCAAACACGATATAGTACATTGCCACGGTGACTACCGGCTGGACCATAGCCCAGACAGCACCCATGTAGGAGCCGGCATAGCGCTTTTTGAAGTCGTTCTTAGCCAGTTTCCAGATCAGAAATCTGCTCTGATACAGTTCCTGAGGCAATGTCATGATTTTGTCATATCCGATTGCGAAAGCAATGACAGCTATCAGAATGATCGTGCAGGAAATGATCTTC
The DNA here is from genome assembly GCA_024403365.1 of Acetatifactor sp. Lineage (GTDB taxonomy): Bacteria > Bacillota > Clostridia > Lachnospirales > Lachnospiraceae > Acetatifactor. The sequence continues at coordinate 18,557 of JAKSRX010000009.1, forward strand.
TTCACCAGCTCCGCCTGCAAGTCAGGGGCAGGACCCGGGTTTTTATAGAAGATGATCACTGCTGCAAGAAGCAATCCGAGAAGCGAAAAAATCGAGATTCCGCACTTTTTGCTAATCTTCATGTTACTTTTTCCTTTACAAACCATTTGTGGGCCGCTCATCCGGCCTCCAAATATGGTTATACGAAATGGGAACGATACAAATCGTCCCCATTCCAATGATATTTAATAACCCATGTAGCTTAAGTTCAGGTCAACATTGCCGCTGATACCGGTAACCTTACCTGTTGCACGATACTGCCAGATATCATATCTTCCGGTATAAGAAGGGGATGCTGCGTACTGAGCCAGCCAGATCTTATAGGCACTCAGGGAAGAAGGATCCAGCTTCTCCTCCAGCCAGTTCTTGTTTGCATAGACACCTGCGGTGTAGCCGGCATTCTGAATGGTCTGGCAGAAAGCCTTACATACTGCGGTTCTCTGGTCCTTGGTGATCTTGTCGCCGCGGCCGCCGCTGGACTCAACATCCAGGAATACAGGATAGGAGATCTTGTAGTTCTTGATCTGCTCGATGACCATGGATGCTTCCTCGACTGCTTCTCTCTCATCAACTGCCTGAGTGAAGAAGTAGACACCCACCTTCAGGCCTGCATTGGTTGCGCCCTTGATATTGGTCGTAAACTTAGGATCTTCGATCAATGCGCCCTGAGTGGAACCTCTGTAACCGCATCGAATGATGACATAATTGATACCGGAATTCTTAACAGCCTTCCAGTCGATGGTACCGTTCCACTTGGAAACATCGATACCCAGGGAACCCTTACCTACAGACAGGGATCCGTCAGCAGCAAAGGTATACTTCGCACCCTGGATGACCTGCTCGCCTACTACTTTCTCGCCGTCTGCGTTGAAGAAGTAAACTTTACCGTCGATGGTCTGCCATCCGGTGTACTTCTCGTCGCCCTTTACGTAGAACTTAGCAGCGGTGTAGTAGTCTGCGTAGGTTGCCTTTCTGTACTTATCGCCGTCAGCCACGTAAATGTTCTGGCCCTTATCATCCAGAAGCTCTGTAGCCTTATCCTTCATAGGATTCTCTCTGACGAGAACAGGAACATCCTGCTTGCTCTCTACATCGCCATCCTTCAGGATCAGAGTTACGGTGATGCTGCCTGCCTTCAAAGGCTCCAGGGTTACAACTACCCTGTTGGTGTCTGCGGTGATCTTCGCGGTACCCTTGGCAACGGTCTCGTCGGAACTCTTGACCTCTGCCTCCATACCGGCAGTTAATTTATCTTCCGTAAAGGCGATCAGAGATACATTGCTCTCGTCCTTTACTTCTGCATATACTTCATACTTTTCTTTTGCAAAGGTGATCTTGGTCTCTTTGCCGACCTTAACATCGATGGTGACAACACAAGCGGTGTTCTCGGTAGTTGTACCGGAAGCGTCCTTCTTGTAGTCTGCGATCAATGTGATCTTGGCAGTTCCTGCGGTCTTGCCTGCAGTCAGAGTGATCACCTCACCCTTCTCGTCGATCTTAGCGGTAACGATATCGGGCTTATCGGAAGCGATCTTATATTCCAGTTCCATCTTGTCGGTGAACTTCTTCTCGGTGATCTTGATCTGAGAAGTTTTCTCCATGCCGACGGTGATCTCTTTCTTCTCCAGTGTCAGGGATACAGGCATGATCTCTGCTGTAACCTTAACAGCACAGGTAGCGGAAACGCTGATCCTTTCCTCCTTGATACTCATAACGGTAGGCTCGGGAGTTGCGGTGGGCTCGGGAGTTGCAGTCGCCTCAGGTGCTGCGGTAGGCTCGGGAGTTGCGGTAGGCTCGGGAGTTGCGGTAGGCTCAGGGGTTGCAGTTGCCTCGGGCTCATCGTTCTGATCGATGGTCACGATCGCGGTCGCCTTGAAGGAGATCACTGCGTCACCTGCGCTGATACCCTTTACCTTACCGTTTGCATCAACGGTAGCGATCTCGGGCTTGTCGCTCTTCCATTCAATGGTGGAAGGATCCAGCTCGACCTTCACGATCTTCTCATTCTCGCCGCAGGTGATCTTGGACTCAGCCTTCAGCTGCAGCTCCGCATCCTTTACAAGAGTAGCGGTCTTGGGATCGATCTCATAGTTGCCCTGTGCGGTAATGCGCAGGAAAGATTTATTCAAAGATGCTGTGGTCTTAGGCTTCTGAAGCAGCAGCAAAGGATCGGTGATACTGCTCTTTGCGATCTCGGTGTAGTTGGAGATCATTGCCTTACTCTCCACCCATGCTACGGTATCCTTCAGAGAGGACTCGGAGCTGGTATCCTTCTTGGAGGTGTCTTCCTTCTTGGCATCGATCTCGCTCTCTGCCTTGATCTCGTCGGAGACATCTACCTTCTGGTAAGCAATATCCTTCTTAACATCAACAGTTCTGGTCATGGTGGAAACAGTGTAATTGGAATACAGATCCGCATCCAGTGCTTCCATGGTCACCTTATATTTACCGGGGGTGATATCCTTCTTGTAAATGATACCGTCCATATCGTCATCGGACCAGATAGCGGTCTTGCCGTTAGGATCTTCCACAGTAACGGAGAAAGGCACATTGGGCACCAGTTTCTTGGTGGACTCGTTGATGAATTTGATCTTCAGGTCCTTCTGAATACTGGTCATGTTGAGTGCAACACTGATCTGACGATTGTAATCTCCCTCGGTGTAGCCGGGATCGATCTCTGTGTCACCGCCGATGGTGCTGTCTACGTACTCGGCAGCTGCGATCTTGGCAACCGTCGCATCAGCGATAGCGATCAGACCTTTTTCACCGATCAAAGGAATATCTGCCAGCTGAGTACCGATATTGGCAAAATCAGCCACCTGCTTATCCTGGGTCCTGTTGGTCAGCCAGAACTTTGCGGTAAAGATCAGCAGGAAAAGCACTGCCACACCGGTCAGCAGGATCATGATATCCATACCGGAGATCTTATTCTTCTTTTTCTTTCTGCGGGGAACAGGTGCCACAGGCACTGCCTCGTCATCGTAATCTGCTACGAAGTCATCGTCCTCATCATAGATGATCTCGCCCTCGAATACATCGCTGCCTTCGCCTTCATATCCGTCGCCGGCTTCCTCATAATATCCGCCTGCGGCTGCAGCACCGTCATAGTATTCACCGTCGTCACCGTAGTATCCGCCTTCGTCGCCGGCATAGTCACCCTCATAGTACTCGCCGCCTTCGCCCTCGTAATACTCGCCATCCTCACCTTCGTAATACTCGCCGTCTTCGCCTTCGTAGTATTCTCCATCTTCTCCGGAATACTCTTCACCGTAGCCTTCTGCTATAGCGTCTTCATCTTCCCAGGAAAAATCATCTGATGCACTCGCATCCCAAGCGTCATTCGGTCGTTTGGTATGGTTGAATCGTTTTTTCATTCCCTTTATCCCTTTCCAAACCTGTTTTCAGGCATATATGCAAAATTACTCCACAATAATGGATTCTATCATTATAGCATTTTCGCCTACTGTCTTCAAGCCGAAAAGCATTTCTTCATAATTTATTAAATCTTTTTTAAGACAAGCGGTTGAGGTAGACTTTGCAGGCCGATAATAGTAAAATGAATGAAAGTAAAGGAGACTTTTATAGAATGGATAATGAAATGAAACAGAATATCTCGCAGGAAGCGGAAGAAGTTCAAACTCCCACCCCTGCAGCGAAAGCGAAGAAGCGTCTGAGCACCCACCAGATCATCCTGATCGTTCTGGCAGTCACGGTCCTCGCCTGCGTCATCGCCGTCGTATATAGATTTAAAAACTGGGGGCAGTTCATCGGGCAGGATGAGATCTTTCAGGATGGTCTCGGAGAGTATTCCGACACCTTCGATATGATGCTTCCCCTGATCGATGCAGAAGGCAATATCGTCACTCCCAAGAAGGGTGAGACCTTGAATATCCTGCTCTTCGGCAATGCACCTTTTGCGGATGACAGAGATTCTTCCGACGGTCTTGCCAACATGATCGCTCAGATGACCGGTGCCAATGTGATCAACTGTTCCATCTCCGGCAGCTACATGGCTTCCGTGGAACCCTGGTACAACGGCAACGAGCCCATGGATGCCTTCATTCCTTACTGGCTGGTACAGCGCGGTATCTACCACGATAACCCCTACAACGATCACTACTACGAAGATGCCAAGGCGCAAATGGGAGATGCATATCCTCCCGAAGCAGATGCCATCGTAGACTATCTGGCTTCCACAGATCTGTCCCAGATCGATGTGTTCGTCTTCTGCTATGACGGTTCCGATTATCTCATGGGACACCCCATGTACAGCGACGACAGAGACAATGATATCCAGCAGTTCACCGGCTGTCTTGAGGCAAGCATCGAGGAGCTTCAGTGGAATTGTCCCAACAGCCGTATCATCGTGTTATCTCCTCCTTACGCTTTCGCAGCGGAGAAGGATGAGAATGGCGAATACCTCAGCAGTGATATCAAGACCTACGGCTGGGATGTACTTTCCACCTATGTCATCAAGGAGTACGGTTCCTGTGCTTCCCGTCAGGTCACCTTCGTCGATAACCTCTACGGCACCATCACTCAGGACAATGCAAAGGACTATCTCATCGACAACCTGCACTTGAATGTGGCAGGTCGCAAAAAGATAGCCCAGCGATTTGTCTATGCATTAAATTATTATGACAACTAATAGGTCAGGGACAGATTGTTATTGTAATAGATAACATAACCGTCCATCCGATCAAATTCAACAAGATTGAAATCCTGTGGATCTCCCAGGATTTCTTTTTTTTCGTCCAGAATAATATAGTGGACACCGAACAGTTCAATACGTTCCCACATGGTCTCCAGATCGATCACGTCCGCGTCCATCAATTTCTCAAAATGATTGAACTCTGTTTCGTAAGCATCTCTGCCGTAAGGCATGCACACATAAGGGGAATACTGTCTGACATACAGCACCATTTCTCTGGGAAATGCAGCCATGACTTCTCTGCCCTCGCACTTGATGGCATCACAGATATGCACTACACTGTCCGGCACATGATAAGGATTCTGTGCCTTGGAGTACAGCGGATTGGTATAGACCAGTTTGCCGGAGATGGCGATCAGGCAAAGCATACCAGCGATCAGGCAAGCCTGTTTTTTGCCCTCAAACCGCTCTGCGATCTGTACCGCACTGTATCCGAGCACCACGCCTACAGGCAATAGCCAGCAGATGCGGAAGTAGATCTCGGTATCCACCACCTTGCAGAAAAATGCAGCGAACAGCGGGTTGAAATACAGCAAAAGGGTCAAGACCGGCAGATAGATCAGCAGAATGCGGCGCTCTTTTCGCTTTTCTGTCAGGAAAAGATATACGATAGCCGCCAGAAACAAGATCACAACGATGCCGGTTCCCATATATTTTTGAAAGATTCCGTAAACATCCGTCCACATAGTAACACCCTACCCCAAAATCAAGTACAGCACCGCCATACCCGTAGGAATGACGCAGCAAATAACCGTAGGAACCAAAAGTCGATATCTTCGATACTGGAAGGCAAGCAACGCTCCGCCCAGTCCCAGCAGAATGCAATCCAGCAAGGCTCCCTGGGTACTGCAAAGGCATCCGGCCATCATGGTCGCAGCGACGATCAGCCAGAGGAAGCGGGTACTTTTTCCTGTCTTACAGCGGTCTGCCAAAGCAAACAAAAGATACAGAAGAAACGGTATGATAATGCAGGCCAGCACCGCCTTACCCTGTGCGGTTCGAACCAGCAGGAAATTCTCGGAAGTATAAAGGGACTGTCCGCCGAACAATACAACGAATTCCTCCACTAACAGAAAGATCCCCAGTTTCTTACGATCTCCCTCAAACAGGTGATTTCCGATAAGATACATGATACCGTAGGCAACCGGGATGAAAAGCACCGGCAGAATGATCTGATTCATAATGGCTGCATGGATCCCGGAAAGTCTGGAAAGCATAGCGATCCAGATTGGTAACGGTGCCAGTCCGTGTCTGGCATCCAGGCCGGTGGTCTGACCGGTATAAGGAAGTACCTGGTACATTTTGCCGGATTCCTTTGTCAGGGTAGACACCGCAACATAGAATGCGTCATCGCCCTCCTCATAGGCCAAAGTTGCTGCCAGTACCATCTGTAACACAAGCAGCGCGATCACGATCAACCACAAAAGCACATGCTCCTGTTTGCCTTTTTGGAATCCGGGGCGTAAGGAGATCTTGTTCTTCAGGCACACTCCGAGAGAAGTAAGTGCCGCCAGGGCGCAGAATCCCCCGTAAGCGACAATGACCTCTTTCAGGTCTCTGCCCTTTAAGATAAACGGGATGCTGATGGTCAGAAATCCTGCCCAGAGGATCATCTGTCCACAGATCCAGACGTAGATCATGCTATGATTCACATTTTCTGTTCCTCGAAAGCACATTCCCACAGCCAGGGGAAGTACGATCAGGAAGCCGAATAACACAAGGATCCCCAGTATCAAGTCATTATCCTTTCTGCTTTGCTGTCATCACAGTTCCGACCAGCATCACAAGTTCTGTCACCACAAAGGTGATCTTATAATCCATAAGCCCTGCCCCGCGCAGTGTCGCAAGGAGACAGAGCAGACCGATGGTTATCAAACTCATCCACACTGCAGACAGAGTCTTCTTACCTTTTCCACTCACCTTGCAAAGGACCATGATCACAAGTCCCGTCAGCATGAGCAAATACAGTGCAATGGCAAAATTCATATAAACTGAAGAAAGCATGGGTGCATTCTCCAGAAAAGCTTCATAATTTCTGCCCACATAGGCCGAACTAAGTCTCCCCCTAAGCTGCAGGATCAGTGCCAGAGGTGCACAGAGATATGCTCCAAAGTCACCCAGCGCCTGTCTTGCGATCAGGGTACCGTTACTGGAAAGCGCGAACTTTTCCAGTGCGTGATAATACCGGATGGCCTGATCTTTGCCATATGTGCCAAGCATCATCGGACGGAACAGGTCCTCCATCTCATCCGCATAAAAAGTGATCTGGAAGATGTCCTCCTTATACAGTTCCTGAAGTTCCTCCGGCCAGCCGTAATAATAATCGATACCGATCTTCGGCCAGATGATACGGCTGCAGAGATGAAATGCTGCCTCTTCTCTGTCTGGGATCACTGCATTATCTGGGTCTGCCCCGTACAGTCCCAGGCTGATCCCTCCGAATGCAAGCAAAAGGATCAGAAAAGATACCCATTTTTTACCGGGAAGCAACTGCTTTCTTCCGGCGATCGCTACTGCCAGGATCGGAACCAGTCCCACATATAAAAACATCGGAACCATCAGGGACATAAGACACCAGATAGCGGTCATCCTGCAGAACTTTCGCAGGGAAAGGGTGTCTATCTGCCTAAGCATCGCTGCCCCCAGGCCGATCTCTCCCAATAATAACGTTCCCCCAAGAGAGTAGGGGGTAATAGACATATGACACTGCAGCACCATCGGGAAGAAATTCACACCTATGCTTGCGTACAGACACATCTGCCATGAGAGTTTCGGTGCCAGTGCCTTCAAAGTCACAAAACCGACTCCCACGCCTGCAGCCAATTGCAGCAAGTAAACAAACGGATATATCTCCACCGCAAGGGCATGAAGGTAGGTACCGGCGAAGCCGCCACCCACTCCGAGGTCCCGCAAAGAGGGCATATTATAACACATCCAGACGATCCCAAGAATCGTCTGGATGCCAAAACCTATGATGATAATTTTTGAAAAAATATCGCACAGCGCTACTGCTGCTCTCTTCATATCAAATTACCCTTACTTTGAGAAAAATTCCTTCACTTTATCGGAGATATAATCTACCTGCTCCAAGGTCAGGCCATAATACATGGGAAGACGTGCAAGACGCTCGCTTTCCTTGGTGGTATATTTATCCTCACCGTGGAAGCGACCGAACTTCATTCCTGCCGGAGCGGAATGGAGAGGAATATAGTGGAATACACAATAGATGCCGTTCTCCTTCAGGAAGCTGATCATTGCGCTTCTCTCCTCGATGTCCTTCGCCTTGATGTAGAACATGTGCGCATTATGTACACAGCCTTCGGGAATGGTAGGCAGTTCGATCTTGCCTGCCTCTGCCAGAGGCTTTAAGTTCTCGTAATATCTGTTCCAGCAATCCAGTCTGGTCTCATTGATCTCATCTGCCATCTCCAGCTGTGCATAGAGGTATGCGGCATTCATATCACTGGGCAGATAAGAAGAACCGTAATTCACCCAGGTATACTTATCGATCTGGCCGCGGAAGAATTTACTTCTGTTGGTACCCTTCTCACGGATGATCTCAGCCTCTTCCACATCCTTTTCGTCCTTGATGAGCAGAGCGCCGCCCTCACCCATGCTGTAGTTCTTGGTCTCATGGAAGCTGAATGCGCCGAAGTCACCAATGCTTCCCAGTGCCTTGCCCTTATAGGTAGACATGATGCCCTGAGCCGCGTCCTCAATAACTACCAGATTGTGTCTCTTAGCGATATCCATGATGGTATCCATCTCGCAGGCAACTCCTGCATAATGCACGGGAACGATAGCCTTGGTCTTCTCGGTGATAGCATCCTCGATAAGTTTCTCATCGATATTCATGGTGTCAGGTCTGATATCCACGAATACGGGAACTGCGCCGCGGAGCACGAAAGCATCTGCGGTAGATACGAAAGTATAAGAAGGCATGATCACCTCGTCACCGGGCTGAATATTTGCAAGCAGTGCTGCCAGCTCGGTAGCGTGAGTACAGGATGTTGTCAAAAGCACTTTGGTAGCACCAGTCTTCTTCTCCAGCCACTCGTTACACTTCTTGGTGTATGCGCCGTCGCCGCAGATCTTCTGATTCTTGACACACTCCTGAATATATTCCATAGCCTTGTCCGCACAAGGGGGTACATTAAAATTGATCATTGTCTCTTCCTCCAACTTCCGATGACTTCGCCCTGCACATTACCGGTGACCTTGCTGATAATGTATTTGGGACGACCCTTCACCTCTTCGTAAATTCTAGCTATATAATGTCCGATGATTCCCAGACTTAACATCAGGAATCCACCGATGATCAAAATCAATAAAATGACGGTGGTAAAACCTTCCACTGCTGTTCCGGAGATATACTTTACCAATGTCTGTATCGCCAGTACAACACTGAACAGAATGGAAACGATACCCATCACCGTCACCAGCTGCAAAGGCAGGGTACTGAAGCTTGTAGCATTGCTGATGGCATATTTCATCAGGCTCCAGAAGGACCACTTACTCTTGCCGAACTGTCTTTCCTGTACTTCATAGTACACAGGCTCCGTGCGGAAGCCTGCCCAGAAGCTCAAGGCTCTGAAGAAGGTATTGCGCTCCGGCAGTGCCAGAAGCACATCCACCACTTTTCGATCCAGCAGTTTGAAATCGGAAGAGGCGCTCATGTCCATCTTGATCAAGCCGCTCATGATCTTATAGAAAAGGCCTGCGGAAAGCTTGTAACCCAGGCTCTCCTTGCCGCGATTTTTCTTGATACCCTCTACGACTTCCACGCCGCTCTGCCACTTGCTCCACATCTCGGGGATCACCTGAGGAGGATGCTGCAGATCGCAGTCCATCACGATGACCGCATCTCCGGTGGTCATCTCAAGGCCTGCAAAAATACCTGCCTCCTTACCAAAGTTACGGCTGAACTCCGCACCTTTGATGTTGGGATTGACTGCTGCCGCCTTCTGGATCTCATCAAAGGTCCCATCCGAGGATCCGTCACTGATAAACACCAGTTCATACTCGATGAGGTTTTTCTCCAGCAGTTCGGCTAACACTTTGGCAGTGTTGGCAATATTCTGTTCTTCATTGTATGAGGGCAGAACGATCGATAACTTCGACATCAGAAGTTCTCCTTTAACGATTCACATTCTCGGTCTTAATATACATAACACCGTCTATGATCTTAATTGAATTTGCACCCGGGAAGCTTTCCATCTCTACGTATCTCTCATCGTAGTACATCTCCGCCATGGAATCCGCAGGCAGGAAATTCAGGGTGGCTCCCAGATAGTTTTTCAGGAATAATTCGTAATTGGGACCGGTATACAGCAGATAATCTCCGCCCAAGCCGATCATATTTGCGGTGACGTCCGCAGTCACGTCAGTTGTGGGGAACTGTTCATTTCCCACCACACCGATCATGGTCACGGGAATTCCCGGATAATACCCTTCCGTCTGCTCGATACGATCCAGCAACCTCAGGCAATATGCGTAGGTCTTCTCGTATTTTTTCTGCAGATTGGAGTAACCGATATTGTCAGTCACGCCATAGAAAAGGATCAACACCGCTGCCGCCGCAAGCGCGACATACTGTCCGCAAAGGGATCCCTTGCCCTCCTCCCGATTGCTCAGGAAAGCTACGGCTCCCAGGAAAAACAACACCCACTGATATCTCATCAGCAAATGATAAGTTACCGAAGGGGAGATCAGCAAGATCACATTGGCAGCCAAAGGAAGCACCGCCAAAGTCAGTACCATTATACTCAAAAACAGTGCATTCTTCCACCATTTTCTTCGAAGCATCGTTGCCGCAAACGTCACCAGCACTGCTGCAAAGAGCACCAGTACCGCAGCCGCGGAAATACTGTTATGGAACAATACTTTGCCCTTAATTGTAAAGGCGAAGAAATCCCGATACATTCTGTAAATCGATTGAAGCAGGCCTGCATCCGCAGCACTTCCTGCGGTCATCTCATTGATTCCCTGGTAGGAAGCCAGTTCCTTGCCCTGGATCTTCAGAAGGATCTGTAACAGGAGATAATACAGCGCGGTTCCGCCCACTCCCATGTACAGATAATGCAGGATCTCAAGGATCCTCTCTTTGACGGGAGTCTCTTTTGCAGCGATCTTCCATACACAGAAGATGGAAAGGATCATAGCGAAGGGCAAGTATGCCTGATAAGTACCCAGGCTGAATGCCAGACACACCGCGCCGGGAAGAAATCCCCACTTATATTTACAGGTAAACAGTACGGACAATACTGCCAGAAGAAGTCCCAACATATATCCGTCCAGAGTGAATACATAAGCAAAGGTGGAAGCCATGGAAGGAAAAGATACAAACAATCCACCGATCGCTGCAGCTGCCCAGATCTTACGCACCTCAAGGATCTCTGTCACTGCCGCAGCGGCAATTCCGAGGAAGATCAGACCCAGAACTCCGATCACCCAGGGAAGGGCATAAAAGGAGGAGAACCCGCAGGCGATCATCAGAAACCATCTGCCGGAGGTGATCATATTCTGGTCAAAATAGATGCTGTCCAGGCCGTCATGATTGGGGATGTCCGAAAGCATGATGGGCATATGCACCAAAAGGCCAATGATCACTGCAGCCAGAAAAGCCGCTTTCCACTCTGCTTTGATACTGCTCTTCATTTTTTGAAACAATGAGGCCGGTGTCATCACTTGCTCTCTCCTTTCAGATATGTGGTGATTCTTTCGGCAATCAATTCACGCCCTGTTTCCAGAGGGTGCATGCCGTCAAAAGTATAGATAATGATATCCTCCCAGGTCTCGTGAGGATAAAAATCATGATAGATATCGATCAGTTCTACCTGCTGCTCTTCTGCGATCTGATAGAGCTTCTTCACATAATTCTCCAGAGGTCCAAATCCTGCATCGTACTCTTCGCAAGTCACGTGAGTCTCATAGATCGCGCTGTAGGTAGGTGTCACCAGAATGATACGAACCTCGGGGTTGCAGTTTCGGAAGTTTCTGATAGCAGTCCGAAGTGCTCCGCCGTAAGTCGTGGTGTCATAAGCGTCCTTCTCATTATCCAGAGGTACGCCGCCGTAGAAATCATTGGTACCGTAGGCAAAAAATACCGTATCCACCGTTTTAAAATCCACCTGTTCCAAAGCATCCACCGCTTCATCAAAATAGCGGGAAGCCAATGCCTGGGTGCGCATAGTCTGCTGGGGGCCGAAATCATCCGCCGCTATGCTTGCAGACAATACTGCCAGTGACAAGGAATCCAGAGAATAATCCATATTGCTCTGGGCATCTCTTTTGGCTGCACAGGTTCCGCCGAATGCACCGTTATACACCGGTATACCAAGCTTCTCCGATAGTTTAGCGGTGATGGAAGTGTCGTCACGGATATTGCCGAAACAGCTGTCTCCCAACACCACCATGGAATACATGTCTGTCTTAGGTGACCGCCGCAAAGCGGTGACAAGTACAAACGCTCCCGCCAGGATCACACATGCCGCAAGCAGATATGCAATTGTGCGAAAGGTCTCCTTTTTCTTCAACTCCGTACTCTCCGCCTACATTCAGATTTGCTTCTCCAGTTTCATCTTGCCGTCTTCCACGCGGTAAACCATATCACACTTTTCAATGGTCTGCAGTCTGTGCGCAATGATGATCAATGTCTTCTCCCCGCGGAAACGATTGATGGAATCCATGATCGCTTTCTCCGTATCGTTATCCAGGGCGGAAGTCGCCTCATCCAGCACCAGGATCTCAGGTCCGTGATACAGGGCACGGGCAATACCGATTCGCTGTCTCTGACCGCCGGAAAGTCTGATACCTCTCTCTCCGATACCGGTATCCAGTCCCTCGGGCAGGGATCTTACGAATTCATCCAGCTGTGCATCTTTCAGCACCTGCCATACACGCTCTTCATCTATCTTATCCTTGGGTACGCCAAAGGCTACATTGCTTCTGATATTGTCATCCAGCATAAAGATCATCTGGGGAATATAACCGATATTTTTCAGCCAACTGCGATAGTTGCTCTTCACATTGACGCCATCCGCAAAGATCTCACCCTCTCTGATCTCCAGAAGACCCAGGAGCACATCCACTACGGTACTCTTTCCGGCGCCGGAGGTACCGACGATACCCACGCTCTTACCAATGGGGATCTCCATGCTTGCATGGTCAAAGATCAATCTGTCGGTGTTGGGATATGCATAGGTGATATCCTTCATCTCGATCTTTTCATGGACGGGAAGCTTCTCGTCTGTATCGGAGGCAAAGGACATATCCACCTTGCCCTCGGAGATCTCTTCCTGCAGATTATCGCTGACACCCATGAAGAAGGGCTCGAAGTAAGAGATGGAAGTGATCTGGTTATTGATGCGGTTCACGCTGGGAAGCAGTACGAAGGCCGCCGCTGCCAGGGTGCTGAATATCTCTAACATATCTTCGGAGCTTTTACCCATCACGGTCAGTGCGATCATGTAGATCATCATTACCGCAACGCAGGCGCTCTCGATCAGAAGCTTGGGAATGTTGTTGTACAGACTGTATTTCTGTACTGCATTCACATATCCTTCACCGCACTTTTTATACTCGTCTACAAAATACTGTTCTTTACAGCTGACCTTTACTTCCTTGATACCCTGTACCGTCTGGGAGATCCACTTAAATAATCCGCTGTAATAATTCTGGTTATCCTCGCCGGCCTTGTACATAATAGGCTTCAGGACTCTCTTGATCATATACATCAAAGCCAACAGAACCACTGCCAGAAGAATGGTCATGGTACCGCTCTTGGAAAGGCAGTAGATGGAAACAAACAAAGAAATAACGATATCACTCATCAACTGCAGCAGTGCCAGGATCAGTGCGTACATATTGTTGACATCAGATGTGATGCTGCGCTGTACCACTGCGGTATCTGCATTGAGATAAAATTCATAGCCTCTGCGAAGATAATTTCTCATCATTCGCTCGGAAGTGCGGAACTGGTTGGTATAGACAAAGGCGAAGGTCAGTTTCTGCTGCACGTAAAGGAAAATATTCTTTACAGCAAACACAATGATCAGACCCAGCATGACCAATACGGAAAATACCTGGTAATTCTGAAATCCCAGCAGATCGTAGACTACACGAACCATTTCCGAGTTCTGTGCGGTCACGGGGTCGATGACTACCTGCACAACGGCAACCAGCATACCTACGCCCAGCGTCTGGAGCGCCGCACTGATCACCATCAGCACCATCAGACCAAGCATGGATCTTTTCTGTTTTTTATCCAATAAAACATTCAGTTTCTGTAATATCCGTTTCATACTGCAGTCCTTTCCACACTATTCACCGAATAACATTTTATCACACTTTTGCACAGTAGTAAAAATCTTTCGTATGAATTAAATATTTTTAAGGAAATATTCAAAATTCTTCCCCGAAAAGCATAAAAAAACCGGGAAAAGAAAGACTTTCTTTTCCCGGTAAGGATACCTATCACATATAATTCTATTTTCCCTCGTCGTTGGAATTGACCTTTTCCCGAACCACGTACTGAGGGGAATTGTTCAGGCTGATGTAGATACGTCCGATGTATTCACCGATCAGGCCAAGCATCAACATGATCATACCGCCGAAGAACACGATGGCAGCCATGGTGGAACTGAAACCCATAGGCACATCCGGATTCACAAAACGCTTGATGATGGTGTAGAAGCCGTACAGGAAACCTGCAACCGCACTCAAAGCACCGATGACGGTGGCAATACGCAGGGGCTTTACGGAGAATGCAGTGAAACCGTTGAACCACAGTCCCAGCAATTTCTTCAGAGTATAGCCGGAATTACCTTCCTCACGCTCTCTGTGCGTCACCACTACGTTGGTGATGCTCTTGGTGGCGCGAAGCACCAGACCGATGACATAAGGATAGGAATTCTCGTAACGGATCATATCCTTCACCACAAATTTCTTCACCGCAAAATAACTGGAAACATAGAGATCCGCAGGCTTTTCCAACATGATTCTGGTCATGCGCTCGTTCACCATACTTCCCATGTTGCGGAACAGGGAGTGCTTCTTATTCTCATACTTTGCATAGACCGCATCGTAACCTTCTTCCAGTTTTGCGATCAGTTTATCCACCTCGTTGGCAGGGGTCTGGCCATCGTCATCCAGGCATACCACATAGTCGCCGCCGGCTTCCCGAAGACCTGCCATCAGTGCAGAGTGCTGGCCGAAATTCTTGGCAAAGAAAATACCTCTGCGCACACCGTTTCCTCTGTCCTTCTCCTCGCAAAGCTTTTTGATGGTCTCTGCCGTATTGTCGGGAGAGCAGTCATTTACCAGAATGATCTCGTAGAGATACTCTTTCATCTCTGCCATCTTGGTATCGATCTCCTCGATCACATGAGGCAAAGTTTTCTCCGAGCGATAGCAGGGAATTACAAAGCTGATCAAATCCATAGTTCATTCCTTTCCGTGGGGCACCTTACGGTTCCAGCACAGCCATGAAAATAATATCCAGGTATTCACCTTCTGCAAAAACTTCATCCTTTAAGTAGGCTTCCTTCTGAAAACCTGCCTTCTCGTAACTTCTGATCGCTCTGATATTATCGGCGATCACACGCAAAAAGACTTTGTGAAGTTTCAATTCCTCGAAACAATAACGAAGCATCAGTTTCGCCGCCGCAGTGCCTACACCACGACCGCGGCCTGTAGCCTCTCCGATGAAGATACCGTACTCCGCCTTGCGGTTTGTGTAGTCGATGTCTCTGATATATACACTTCCAAGGGGCGTATCGGTGGCACTGTCGCAGATGATCATCTGAACGACCTTGCCGGTCTCCACCATTGTTTTGATCCAATTCTCGTGACCCTCTCTGGTGAAGGTCCCTCTGTAAAGAAAACGCTTCCTGACTTCCTCTGAATTTCTCCAGTTGACGATCAGGTCTGTATCGTCATAGGTCATGGGCCGCAGGAATATGCCTGCCGCCTCATCCGCATAGGTATAAGTCATAACGTACCTCTGTTATTTTCTGAAATAATCCACCAGCTTCTTCACTGCTGCGATCACATCTTCCACATCTGCGTCCGTCATAGCGGGGAACAGGGGAATGCTCATGATCTCATTGTACAGTTTCTCCGCATTGGGGCAAAGTCCCTTCTCATAGCCCAGGCTCTCATAGTAGGAGTGCCAATAAACAGGAAGATAATGCACCTGTGCGCGCACATTCTCTGCTGCCAGCGCATTGAAGAAGGTCTTTCTGTCACAGGTAAGTTTCTCCAGATCCAGTCGCAGGATATACAGATGTCTGGTGGTATCGGATTCCGGAATCTCCTTCTGCACGATCAATTCAGGCATCCGGGAAAAAGCTTCGTCGTATCGGTTCACGATCTCTTTTCTGCGATCGGAGAATCGGGTAAGTTTGTTCAGCTGGCTGATCAACAGCGCAGACTGCATATCGGTGATACGATAGTTGTAGCCCAGATCCACCTGCTCATTGTACCATGCCGCATCTGTGGGATGCTTCATGATGCTCTGATTTCTGGTGATACCGTGGCTTCTGTAAAGCAGCAGCTTCTGATACAGTGCTTCGTCATTGGTGGTGACTGCACCGCCCTCGCCACTGGTAACTGTCTTAACCGGATGGAAGCTGAAGCAGGTCATGTCTGCAATGCTTCCCACAGGCTGTCCTTTATATTTTGTTCCCATAGCATGGGCTGCGTCCTCGATCAGGATGAGATGATGCTTCTTAGCGATCTCTCTCAGTGCATCCAGCTCGGTAGCCTGTCCGGTGAAATCCACCGCAACGATACCCTTGGTAGCGGGAGTGATCAATTTCTCTACGCAAGCGGGATCGATGTTATAAGTATCATTCTTAATATCCGCAAATACAGGTTTTGCTCCGCAATACAGGACACAGTTCGCACTGGCTGCGAAGGTGATGGGGCTGACGATCACTTCATCCCCGGGGCCAAAGCCTGCTGCCATAGCCGCAATATGAAGGGCTGCGGTGCCGTTGCTGACTGCCACAGCGTATTTTGCGCCGGTCACCTCGCAAAGCTTGCGATCTAACGCATCCACCATAGGTCCGCAGGTCAGGTAATCGCTTCGAAGTACGTCCACCACTGCCTGAATATCATCTTCTTCTATACACTGTCTGCCATAAGAGATCGCTTTCTCTCTGACAGGTGTTCCGCCGTATAATGCAGGTTTTTCCATAACCAATGCCTCTCTTCAAATTAAGGCACCGTGTAGGTACACAGTGCCTCAAATGTTTTCCTTATTTCTCCAGGTCTACCGTCTTGATCAGCTCGCGGATCTCTTCTACGGAAAGCCACTCGGTATTGTTACCGGAGCTGTAGGAGAATCCTTCCGCAACTTTCTTACCGCCGGGGATCACCTGGGATCTGTTGCGCCAATCCATGTGAGGATATACGATGAAGTGCTTCTCATACTCGTAGGTATTCATGGAATCCTCAACGGTAACCATGATCTCGTGAAGCTTCTCGCCCTCACGGATACCTACCTCAGGCTTGTTGCAGCCGGGAAGCATAGCCTCTGCAAGGTCTGTGATCTTGAAGGAAGGGATCTTGGAGATGAAGGTCTCGCCGCCTTCTGCTTCCTCCAAAGCCTTGATCACCAGTTCCACACCCTGCTGTAAGCTGATCCAGAATCTGGTCATACGATAATCGGTGATAGGAAGCTCTGTGCCGCCGTTCTTGATGATGTTGTGGAAGAAAGGAATAACAGATCCTCTGCTTCCAGCTACATTACCGTAACGAACGATGGAGAAGCAGGTCTCCTTACCGCCGGAATATGCATTTGCTGCAATGAAAAGTTTGTCGCTGACAAGCTTGGTTCCACCGTAAAGGTTAACAGGGTTTACTGCCTTGTCGGTGGACAGTGCAACTACCTTCTTAACGCCTCTGTCCAGTGCTGCGTCGATGATGTTCATAGCACCGTTTACATTGGTCTTGATTGCCTCGGAAGGATTGTACTCACAAGCAGGAACCTGCTTCAGAGCAGCTGCGTGGATGACATAATCCACACCCTCGAAAGCTCTCATCAGACGCTCTTTGTCTCTCACATCGCCGATGAAGAAACGAAGCTGCTTCTTATATTCCTTGAACTCGTTCTGCATGATGAACTGCTTGTACTCATCTCTGGAATAAATGATGATCTTCTTAGGGTTGTAATGTGTCAGCACATATTTTGTAAATGCTTTACCAAAACTACCGGTTCCTCCGGTAATCAAGATTGCTTTATCGTTTAACATAAGTAACTCCTTTTTCACAGAAACTGGTCAAAACCTTAGTTATCGTAACATATTCACGATAAAAAGACAATTAAGTTTCTCTTAATATAAACAGCAATAAATTATTATCCTTTTACAGCGTGGGTGGCGTCCACTCGATCTCCGTCTCTCCCTGAGTAGGTCCTTGTGATGCATCAGCGGTAGGTGCAGGCGTAGGTGTTGCTGTAGGCACTGGCGTAGGTGTTGCTGTAGGCACTGGCGTAGGCGTCGCTGTGGGTGCAGGTGTAGGTGTTGCCGTAGGTGCCGGAGTAGGCGTTGCCGTGGGTACTGCGGTAGGTACCGGCGTCGCGGTAGGTCCGGCAGGAGGTGCTACGGGCACAGTTCCCGGCTTAGGTGTTGCTGCGCCTCCGGTCACAGGCTTTGCTGTGGCAGTGGGTGCAGGAGTTGCGGTAGGCGCTGTCGTTGCCACGGGTCTTGCGGTGGCGCGGGGCTGCGCAGTTGCCGAGGGTGCGGGGGTATTTGCGGGCTTTGCGGTAGGTGCCGCTGTAGGTGCTGCGGTGGGTGCTATGGTAGGCTCAGGTGTTGCAATGGGCTCATATTCCGTAGTCGTCACCACATAAGCGAAGTTTTCTCTCATGCTGAAAAGATCATAAGGGTCCTCTTCCCCTCGTCCTTTTCTCAGGGAAGAAGTAAAGGTTCCGCGCTTCTCGCCCTTGATAAAAGTACCCTCTTCATGAAGCACATCTCCGGTAGCTCCGGAAAACTGCCATAATTCGTAAGTTCCGTCATACATTCCGTCCACGATAGCGGAGTTTACCAGGGAAATACCTCTGGCGTCCTTCTTCAGGATCTGAACAGGTCCCTCTGCCTTGGGCGTATAGAGGTAAGTCCATACATTACCCTCAGAGTCTGTTCCCACCTGTACATCCAAAATGACTACGCCGTCTTCCTTCAGGAGGTAATTTCTGGCACCCTCTACTGCCTTGGAGCCCATGGTCTGATTCCAGGGTTCGCCATTGATGATATGGATGCACTCGCCAAGATACTCAGGCACTTCCAGGTACTGATATACTTCCTTCAGAAGTTCGGTCACTTCATCCTTCTGCTGCTGGTCCAT
>JAKSRX010000090.1 GCA_024403365.1 Acetatifactor sp.
GAGCCTGTATGAAAGGAATGCATCGAAGCGTCAGAGGCCCGCCAGTGTCACCAAAGTAATGACATTGCTACTTACCTTTGAGGCATTGGAAAACGGCAAGATCCATCTGGATGACGAAGTGCTGACCAGTGAACATGCTGCATCCATGGGCGGTTCCCAGGTATTCCTGTCGGAAGGAGAGGTGCAGTCCCTGGAAACAATGATCAAATGTATCGTGATCGCATCCGGAAATGATGCCAGTGTGGCTGTTGCGGAACATGTGGCAGGCAGTGAGACGGCCTTTGTGGAAAAGATGAATGAGAAGGCTTTGGAACTGGGGATGAAGGATACCCATTTTGTGGATTGCTGCGGTCTGACGGATTCCGAAGAGCATTACAGTTGTGCCAGAGATATTGCGGTGATGTCCAGGGAACTGATCACCAGATATCCTGAGGTTTTAAAGTATTCCGGTATCTGGATGGAAGACATCACCCATGTGACAAGACGAGGAGAATCTTTATTTACACTGACCAGTACCAATAAGCTCCTGAAACAGTATCAATATACCACCGGCTTAAAGACCGGTTATACCTCCAGGGCAAAGTATTGTATCTCTGCGACTGCCTGCAAGGATGGGATGGAATTGATCGCAGTGATATGCGGCGCAGATACTTCAAAATCCAGAAACAATGATGTGAAGACTTTGTTTGGCTATGGTTTTGCAAACTGTGCCTTATTTACAGATACTCCTGAGATACCCGAAAACTGTCCCGTTCAAGGCGGGATCTCGGAAACGGTTCCCTTAACATGTGAGGAGTTTCGATATCTGAGTACCACAGGGGAGGATCTAACCGCCGTGGAAAGCAGGATGGAAGTGGATCCGTATTTGAATGCCCCCATACATGCCGGGGATGTGGCCGGCTATGTTACCTATTATCTGAATAATACGGAGATCGGTAAAGCGAAGATCTTTTGCTCGATCGATGTGGAAAAAGCGGAGTGGAAGGATCTTCTGAGAATAGTCTTTGGGAAATTCCTTTTATAATTGTCTGATCTATGGTATAATATCTTTTCAAGTACGGATGAAAGGAGAAGAACCATGCCTGTGATAGATATTGTGATAACAGTTTTTGTGTTTCTGGCATTGATTCTTTTCTGGATCATTTTGCTGGATACCAACCGATTTGTTGTTCGAAGGACCCAGGTGACGGATGAGAGGATCAGGAAACCGCTGCGAGCTGTAGTTATTGCGGACCTTCACAACAAACAGTTCGGAAAAGATAATTGTAATCTGTTGGAAGCTATTCGTAAGGAACAGCCGGACGTGATACTGGTTGCCGGTGATATTCTGATGGCCAGACCGAAGAAAAGTTTGGAGCCTGCGATCCATTTTATCCGTGAATTATCCAAAGAATATCCCATCTATTACGGAAACGGAAACCATGAGCATCGCCTGAAGTTGTATCCCGAGACCTATGCGGATATGGCTGACAGATACAAAGATGCCCTGGGAGAATGCGGCGTGGATCCTTTGGTCAATACGTCAGCGACGCTTGCGGAGTACGGAATGAATATCTGCGGCGTTGAGATAGACAGAGAGTATTATCGCAGATTTCGTAAGATCTCCATGGAGAAAGAGTATCTGCGTTCTGTCCTTGGAGAAAAGGATAAAGAATTATACACAGTGCTTCTGGCCCACAATCCGGATTACTTTGAAGCCTATGCGGAGTGGGGCGCAGACCTGGTGCTCTCCGGACATTTGCATGGAGGCGTTGCCAGAGTCCCGTTCTGGGGAAAAGGTGTGATCTCACCTTCTTTCAGACTGTTTCCGAAATACGACGGCGGAGAATTTGAACTGGGACAGACGAAAATGATATTGAGCCGCGGACTGGGTACCCATACCATACCTGTGAGAGTGTTCAATCCGGGTGAATTGTGGGTGGTAAGTTTCCTGCCAAAGAAAGGGGAATAAGATGGCAATTCCTGTTAAATTGGAAGCATTCGAAGGTCCCTTAGACCTTTTGCTTCATCTGATCGATAAGAACAAAATAGATATTTATGATATTCCCATCGTAGATATCACCGAACAGTATCTGGAGTATATTCGCCAGATGGAAGCCCATGACATGAATGTAGTCAGCGAGTTCCTGGTCATGGCAGCGACATTGATCGATATCAAGTGCCAGATGCTGCTGCCCAAGGAAGTCAACGAGGAAGGCGAGGAGGAAGATCCCAGAGCGGAACTGGTACAGAAACTGCTGGAATATAAGATGTACAAGTATATGTCTTATGAGTTGAAGGACCGACAGGTAGATGCGGCCAAGTATCTGTATCGCGGCAAGGATCTGCCTAAGGAAGTGGCGGAATATCAGCCTCCTTTGAACTATGAGGAACTGTTGGGAGATATGACTTTGAACAAACTGCATGAGATGTTCAAGTCCATCGTCCGCAAACAGGAGGACAAGATCGACCCGATCCGAAGCAAATACGGTAAGATCGAAAAAGAGGAAGTGGATATGGAGGCGAAGGTCACATACGTGGAAATGTATGCAAGGACCAACAAGACCTTTAGTTTCCGGGCACTGTTGGAGAATCAGAAGAGCAAGATGGAGACCATCGTGACCTTCCTGATCATCTTAGAGATGATGAAGACCGGCAAGATCAGTATCAGTCAGGAAGAGATCTTCGATGATATCCTGATCGAATCACATATGTAACGGAGAATGACCATGGAAAGAGCAAAAGCAGAAGCGGTAATGGAAGCCGTATTGTTTACAATGGGTGAGTCTGTTGAGATCAGCAGACTTGCGGAATTGATCGAAGAAGATGTAAGAACCACAAAGAAGATCATTCGTGAGATGTCTGAAAAGTACGAGGCTGAGGAAAGAGGAATCAAATTGATGCAGTTTGAGGATGCGGTGCAGCTTTGTACCAAGGCTGAGATGTACGAATATCTGATCAAGATAGCCAAGACTCCCAAGAAACTGACCCTTACGGATACGATCCTGGAGACATTGTCCATCATCGCTTACAAACAGCCTGTGACCAGGATCGAGATCGAGAGAGTCAGAGGCGTCAGCTGTGAATATGCCATCAACAAGTTGTTGGAGTATGATCTGATCACGGAACTGGGCAGACTGGATGCTCCCGGGCGCCCCCTGCTTTTTGGTACCACAGAGCAGTTCTTACGCTGCTTCGGCGTGGAGAGCCTGGAAGACCTGCCTGAAATGAATCCCGTTCAGCTGGAGGAGTTCAAGGCTCAGGCGGAAGCGGAAATTCAATTAAAACTGGATATTTAAGAAAAGTGCCTCATATATTTTACTGATTCTTTGGTGAACGGATAGTGATATGTTTATTCAGAAAAGAAGAAGTAAGATGTGGGGCATTCTTTTTGCCCTTTTTTGTCTATGCAGTGGAGTATTGACCTGTACGGCAAAAGGCTCCGATTCTATTGAAAACCTGTATGCCAATGCTGCAGTGCTGATGGATGCGGATTCCGGTCGGGTGCTATACGGCAAGAATGCGGATGAAGTGCTGCCCATGGCCAGTACCACGAAGATCATGACTTGTATTCTGGTGTTGGAGATGATGGAGGAGGGAGAAGCTGCCGAAGTTTCCGCTTATGCACAGAGCATGCCTAAAGTCAGACTGGGGGTCAGAAAAGGAGAGACTTACCTGGTTAGTGATCTGCTGTATTCTCTGATGTTGGAATCTCATAATGATTCTGCGGTGGTATTGGCGGAGCATTTCGGGACAAAGTTACTAGGATCAACGGAAGAGTCCTGTGGGGAACATTCCAGAGAGGAAAGTAAAAAGGCAGTTGCTGCATTTGCGGAGAAAATGAATGAAAAGGCCGCAGAACTGGGACTGACGAAGACCTATTTCATTACGCCCAACGGACTGGATGCTTCCGAGGAGGTGGAGACCGGGTCCGGTACGGTAATAAGGGAACATGCCACAACTGCAAGGGAACTGGCACAGATCATGATCTATTGCATGAAGGAATCACCGAAAAAGGATGATTTTGTTAAGATCACAAAGACGAAAAGTTATTCTTTTACTGCCAATAAGAGGCGTATCAGCTGTATGAATCATAATTCTCTGATGAATATGATGGAGGGTGTCGGCAGCGGAAAGACCGGTTTTACCAACAAAGCAGGGTATTGCTATGTAGGAACTTTGGAGAGAGACGGAAAGTCCTTTGTCGTGGCACTTCTTGCCTGCGGTTGGCCGGGGCATAAGAGCTGGAAGTGGACGGACAGTAAGAAACTGCTGCAATACGGACTGGATCATTATCAGTATCACAGTTTTGCGACAGACAGTTTTTCTTTTGATGTGGCGAAACTGCCGGATATTCCTGTTGTGGGTGCCAGAACCATGGCAGGTGACAGGGTGGCGGCCTGCAAAGTTTCCGTGGATTTTGAGAATGCTCAGGGGATCGAAGGGCTTTTGTTGAATGAAGGGGAGGAAGTCCGCATGGAGTACAGCCTGCAGAAGGTGTTAAGGGCTCCGGTGGAAGAAGGAACTGTTGTAGGAAAGTTGTTATACATGGTAGATGATGTGGTCTACAGGCAAAATGACCTGGTTGCGGAGCAGTTTGTTCCCGCACTTGATCTGCCCTGGTGCATCAGAGTTACCCTGCAGTATTTTCTGCTTTTGGGTATGGAATAAAAAAAGTATAAAAAATTACAATTCGTTCTATACGGATTGTTTTTTTTATGTTATACTGTGAGACGATGATAATCGGGGGAATTTGGCTTTTCATTTTCACCTGTATCAAATAGTTTTAATTTATTTATCATAAATAATGGAGGACTGAAAGCATGAGTACTACTTCAAAAGCGAGCCAAAGAATTGCTGCTTTGCTCGATGACAACAGTTTCGTTGAAATCGGTGGTCTTGTAACTGCAAGAGCAACTGACTTCAATATGAAACCCGACGAAACTCCTTCTGACGGTTGTGTGACCGGCTACGGAGTGATTGGTGGTAAGCCCGTGTATGTGTACAGCCAGGATGCTTCCGTAATGAACGGAACCGTTGGCGAGATGCATGCAAAGAAGATTACCGCACTTTATGACCTGGCTATGAAGACCGGAGCGCCCGTTATCGGCCTGATCGATTCCGCAGGTCTGAGATTACAGGCGGCTACTGATGCTTTGAACGCATTCGGCGCTATCTACATGAAGCAGGCGCTGGCTTCCGGCGTGATCCCTCAGATCACCGCTATTCTCGGCAGCTGTGGCGGCGGACTTGCTCTGTTCCCTACAATGACCGACTTTACTCTGATGGAGTGCAAGAACGCTAAGCTGTTCGTAAACGCTCCCAACGCACTTGACGGCAACGAGATCTCCAGATGCGATTCTTCTTCTGCTGCATTCCAGTCTGAAGAGAGCGGTATCGTTGATGTAGTAGCTGACGAAGCTACCGTACTTGGCAAGATCCGTGAGCTGATCGGTTTCCTCCCTTCCAACAATACCGAGGGAAGCGATATCGTTGAGTGTTCCGACGATCTGAATCGTGCAAGTGATATTGCAGGATGCGCAGGCGACACCAAGATCGCTCTGACCATGATCGCAGATAACAATGATTTCTTCGAAGTTAAGCCTGCATACGGCAAGGATATGGTAGTAGGTCTTATGAAGCTTGACGGTATCACCGTTGGCGCTGTTGCTAACCGCAGCGAGATCTATGACGAGGAAGGCAAGCTTGCAGAGAAGATGGATGCAGTTCTTTCCAAGGAAGGCTGCGAGAAGGCTGCTGATTTCGTTAACTTCTGTGATGCATTTGATATCCCTGTTCTGACCTTGACCAATGTAAAGGGCTACAAGGCTACCATGTGCTCCGAGAAAGGCATTGCAAAGGCTGCTGCAAAGCTGACCTATGCATTCGCTAATGCTACCGTTCCCAAGGTAAATGTTGTAGTTGGCAAGGCAATGGGTACCGCTGCAAGCGTTATGAACTCCAAGGCTATCGGCTGCGATATTACCATGGCTTGGCCCAATGCCGAGATCGGTACTATGGACAGCAAACTGGCTGCAAAGATCATGTATGACGGCCAGGGTGCTGATGTTATCAATGAGAAGGCAGCTGAATATGAAGCACTGCAGCTTTCTGCAGTAAGCGCTGCTAAGAGAGGATATGTGGATCAGATCGTAGCACCTGTAGATACCAGAAAGTATGTTATCGGTGCTTTTGAGATGCTCTTTACCAAGAGCGAAGATCGTCCCGCTAAGAAGCACGGAACAGTATAAGAAAGGGTGAATACAAAGATGAAGAAGAAACTTTTAGCTTTGGTATGTATGCTTACCTGTATCTTTTCACTGACTGCTTGCGGAGATGCTGAGACCTATACTGAGTACGAACAGCAGAAGATGGAGGTCGCTCAGGAGGTTGCAGCGAACAATGTGATCACTCTTTTCACTGATTACCTTTGCCAGGGTTATCCCTTCGATGTAGATGGCCTGACAATGGAAGAGATCTCTTATCTCTGTAATCAGTACTTCCAGGTTGAAGCAGAAGGCTATGCTGTAAAGACCGGCGTTGAGTCTTTCAGTTCTGCTTTGGATACCATCGGAGAGATCGTAGGAATCATGGATACCAGCGCTACCATCGACGGCAATCAGATCGTTGTTAACGTTGAAGTAGCAGGTACCAAGAAGGATGCAACCGCAGAGATCGTTCTTTCTAACGATATGTTCATGAAGTTGGAATCCGCTTCCCTGAACCCTACAGCAAGCATGGGTGAATTGATGAAGAAAGCAGGCCTGAACACTTTGATCGGTATGGGTACTGTATTCGCAGTATTGATCCTGATCAGCTTGATCATTTCTGCATTCGCGATCATTCCTAAGATACAGGCTGCTGCCAAGAAGCGTAAGGACGCTAAAGAGGCAGCAAATAAGACTGAGGAAACTCAGCCTGAGGTCGTTGAAACAGTAGATGCAACAGACGATCTTGAACTTGTCGCTGTTATTGCTGCAGCTATCGCAGCAAGCGAAGGCGCAGCATCTACAGATGGATTCGTAGTACGTTCCATCAGAAGAAGATATTAATTCATTTTAATTAACGGAGGAAATAGAAATGAAGAATTATACCATTACCGTAAACGGCAACGTATATGATGTAACTGTAGAAGAGGGCGCAAGCACCGGCGCACCCGTAGTAGCAGCAAAGGCACCTGTAGCTCCCAAGGCAGCTCCCGCAGCTCCTGCAGCAGCTCCCAAGGCTTCCGGCGCAGCAGGCGGCGTTAAGATCGAAGCAGGCGCAGCAGGCAAGGTATTCAAGATTGAGGCTAAGGTTGGCCAGGCAGTTAAGAAGGGTGACGCTGTTATCATTCTTGAGGCAATGAAGATGGAGATTCCCGTTGTTGCTCCTCAGGACGGTACTGTAGCTAGCATTGATGTAGCAGTTGGTGATCCTGTTGAAGCAGGTGCAGTTCTTGCAACTTTGAACTAATTCAAAAAATAGAAGCACTTAAACAACAACAGGAGGTCAACAAATGGACTATATAGCTTCAACATTCGGCAATCTGCTCCATCAGACAGCTTTCTTCAACCTGACTTGGGGAAACTATGTTATGATCGCAGTTGCATGTTTTTTCCTTTACTTAGCTATCCGTCATGAGTTTGAGCCCTTACTTTTGCTTCCTATTGCGTTCGGTATGCTGCTTGTAAATATCTATCCTGATATCATGCTTCATGCTGAGGATGCCGCAAACGGAGCAGGCGGATTACTGTATTACTTTTACTTATTAGACGAACTTGCTATTTTGCCTTCCCTGATCTTCATGGGTGTAGGTGCGATGACAGACTTCGGTCCCCTGATCGCAAACCCCAAGAGCTTCTGGCTTGGCGCAGCAGCACAGTTCGGTATCTTCGCTGCATATTTCGGAGCTATCTGGCTTGGATTTAACGATAAGGCTGCAGCTGCAATCTCCATCATCGGTGGTGCAGACGGCCCTACCTCCATTTTCCTTGCAGGTAAGCTGGGACAGACCGCGATCTTAGGACCTATCGCAGTTGCTGCATACTCCTATATGTCACTGGTTCCCATCATCCAGCCCCCTATTATGAAGCTTTTCACTACCGAGAAGGAAAGAAAGATCAAGATGGGTCAGCTTCGTCCTGTATCCAAGCTTGAGAAGATCCTTTTCCCTATCATCGTAACCATCGTTGTATGTCTGATCCTTCCTACCACAGCTCCCCTTGTTGGTATGCTGGTGCTGGGTAACCTGTTCAAGGAGTCCGGCGTAGT
>JAKSRX010000091.1 GCA_024403365.1 Acetatifactor sp.
CCTGCAACACCGGTGTTGATAATGTGGGTAACATTGTACAGATCAGCCAGGATCTGTGTACAAAGAGCAGCATTTACTTTACCGATACCGCTTCGTACGATCACCACTTCCGCACCGTTCAAAGTTCCTTCATAGAAGGACATGCGAGCCTTTTCCGTGATAGTTCTTACAGTCATTTTCTCTTTCAGTGCATCGACCTCTAAGTCCATGGCACCGATGATACCGATCTTACTCATCTTTTGCCTCTTTCTTACTTCCAAAATTATTCGGGATATACCAGTCTGCTCTCATCGATAGAGTAGAGAACATTATCCAAATACTTCTTAGCCAGGTAATTTGCCATACCCAGGTTCATATCCAGATAGTTGCCGCAGTCCTTGGGGGATGCGCCGGGTACTTCATCCTTGAAATCGCGGATAAACTCATACATCTCTACCATCAGAGGTACGATATCCTTGGATTCGTAATCTCCTGCCAACAGAAGATAGAAGCCGGTACGGCAACCCATAGGTCCGAAATATACGGTCTTTTCCTTGTAATCGGGATGGTTGCGCAGATAGGTAGCAGCCAGATGCTCGATGGTGTGGATCTCTGCGGTATTCATAACGGGCTCCTCGTTGGGGCTGGTCATACGCAGGTCAAAGGTGGTGATGGTCTCAGCGCCTACCTTGTCTTTTCTGGAGACATAGACACCGGGCTGAAGTTTGATGTGATCTATAGTGAAGCTAGCGATCTTTTCCATAATAATGAGTTCCTTTCTCTGAAAATACTATAATAAAAGTACCCGAAACCCTAAGCTTTGTCAAGGTTTCGAGTACTTCGTTACTCTTGCTCATACATATTGATCATGGTATCCCGAATTCTGAGAAAGGCAGGCTTTAACTGATAATCCTTGTCAAAAATTCTGGAGTTGGTGGTGTCGCCCTCACGATAATGATCCTTTAGACCGAAGAGGGTGACATTGGTGATGTTGGCAGGACCGCCGTTGGTGGTATCTAAGTTGCGGAACATCAAAAAGAGGCTGCTGTACTTCTTTGCCTGCTTTTCAAAACTTGCCTCATCTTCCGTATCCACACCCACGGATAACTCGGTGATCTGGATCTCCAGATCCAGTTTTGCGTACTGACGGATAGTATTCTCCAGATCCAGCTGCTTGGGATAATCGAGACCCCAATAGCCCTGCATTCCGATACCGTCGATGAGACCTTTTTCCTTCAGACTCTCGCAGAGGGCGTAGATGGCGTTCCTCTTCACGGGCTGGAAGGTATTAAAGTCGTTGTAGATCAGTTTTACCTCGGGATCGGCATATTTTCTGGCATAGGTGAAGGCCATTTCCACATAATCCTCTCCGATGGTCATGTACCAGGGATTGGGAGTACCGTCATTTTCCATACGGCAGAGGAAAGCACTGTCCTTGTTTCCCTTATCGGGATCTACGGCTTCGTTGACAACGTCCCAACAGTAGATGACACCGGGGTAATCCTCCTGTACATGGGTCAGCATCTGCTGGATGTAGCTTTCCATACGGAAAAGCATGGTCTCTTTGTCCACATAGGCGCCCTGCTCGGTGTAACCCTCCCGGAAAAACCATTCGGGAGCCTGTGCATGCCACACGAGAGTATGACCGCGCATCTTGAAATCATTCTCTTTGCACCACTCCAGAGTAGGGTCGATGGTGGCAAAATTCAGAACGGGAGCGCCGTCACCGGAGGCGAGATTTTCTGCGGAAGCCTTCTGATCCAGAATGTAAGCAGACTTCATGAGATTGGTCATGGTGCAGCTGTTGAAATGTTTTCTGCAGACTTCCATATATTCCGGCATGTTCAAGGTCTGATTTTCCAGAGTACTGCCGTTGATACCTACACCCAGGGTGAAGTATTTGGAACAGAGATCCTTTAAGGACTGTCCGTACAGTGCGGCAGTCAGATCATAGGGACTATCCTTGAATTTCTGCAGTTCATCCAGCCAATAGATCTCTTCTTCGGAAAGAGCAGGCTCTGCTACTATCTCTTCGGAGGACTCGGGGGTCTCTGCCTCGGAGGAAGGAACAGAGGATGTAACGACCTCGCTGCTTTGTACGGAAGGCTCTTCCACGGATCCGCAGCCGGTTATGGAAAGTGCCACGGTAAGGACCAGGGCACAGAGTATTTTTCTTTTCATAAAGGGACTCCTTATATTTTTATAGCCATTTCATTATATCACAGAAATTTGCTTTTTTACATCAAAAAGGGTATACTGTAGGGAAATATGAGTGAAATGAGGTAACAAAAAATGGGTATGAATCCTGCTTCTATTCTGAAACTGATGGGTGCAAAGAAAAAATTTGAGGAAACACACCCCAAATTCATGGCATTTTTGCAGATCGTATTCTCAAGACCTTTAGAGGAGGGAACCATCATCGAGGTCACTCTCACAAGACCCGGCGAGGATCCGATCACAGCGAATCTCAAGGTTCAGCAGTCCGATATCGAGATCGCAGAAGAATTGAAAAACCTTGCAAACTAGGTATTTTATATATTTTTAAGAATAATATTTGCCGCTGTTTATACATTGACGAATGTGCCGTGATATAATAATGAAACACATAAAGAGGTGTGAGGTGGAGCTATGAAATTCAAAACAAGGCTGCAGGTCACTTTTCTGACGATCATCATATTGCCTATGGTGCTGACGACGTTGGCTTTCTGTGGTATCGGTCTGTCACTGATGAATGCCCAGAAGGGTATGCCCATGATAGAGTTCGGTTCTTCCGCCGATAATATGAAAGAAATGGTGGAGATGACGGACAAGGCATATGCTGTGCTGAAAGATCAGGCAGGGCAGGATCCGTCCAAACTGCTGGACGTGGACTTTCTGACCCAGATGGATCGAAATACAGCCAGAAAATCCACATATATCATTGTTCGAAAAGATTCCGAAATGTATTATGCCGGCAATCAAACGGCGGCTAAGACATTGTTTGATAAGCTTCCCGAGTATGGAAGCGGGCAGCAGTCGGAGAAAGCAGGTTTCTACTACGAACAATTCGGCAAATACGTGAAGCAGGTAGACTTCCTTTTCCCGGATGGCAGCAAGGGCAGTGCTTTCATTGTCAGCAGACTGAATCCTCTGATCTCCGGAAGACTGCTGATCGATATGTTTATCGCAATGTGTCTGATCCTGATCTTTACCGGCATCATGCTGACCAAGTGGATCCAGAAGGGTGTATTTAACCCCGTGGTTGAACTGAATACCGCCATGAAGAAGATCAAGGAAGGCAACTTCGACTATACCCTGGAGACCAATGCCAAGGCTGAGATCGGTGAATTGTATCGCAGTTATGAGGATATGAGACTGCGACTGAAGGAATCCATGGAGGAAGGCAGACAGGCGGAGGAGAAAAACAGAGAGCTGATCAGTAACATTTCCCACGATCTGAAGACTCCTATCACTGCGATCAAAGGTTACGTGGAAGGTATCAAAGACGGCGTGGCAGACACTCCCGAGAAGATGGATAAGTACATCCGAACCATCTACAACAAGGCCAACGACATGGAGCGCCTGATCAATGAACTGACTTATTACTCCAGAATCGACAACAACCGTATTCCTTACAATTTCCACAGGATCAATGTGGCGGATTATTTCGGCGACTGTATCGAAGAGGTGGGTATCGACCTGGAGCAGAGATATATCAAACTGAATTTCACAAACTTTACACAGCCTGATACCATGGTTATTGCGGATCCGGAGCAGATGAAGAAGGTCATCAATAACATCATCAGCAACAGTGTGAAATATATGGATAAGCCTAACGGAATCATTGACATCCGTATCCTGGATGAGCAGGATTCCATTCACATTGAGATCGAGGATAACGGTAAGGGTATCGCGCAGAAGGATCTGGGTCATATTTTCGAGAGATTCTACAGAACGGATGCCTCCCGCAACTCTTCCCAGGGCGGAAGCGGTATCGGTCTCTCTATCGTAAAGAAGATCATTGAGGATCACGGCGGATACATCTGGGCGACCGGTAAAGAAGGTGAAGGCACCTGTATTCACTTTGTTCTCAGAAAATATATTGAACTGGCTACCGAATAAAGCAGTGTATAGTAAAATATAAACATTGAACGCACCGATTCCGGCGGAATCGGTACATAAGGCAGTGAGGAGGTTTTTATGAGCAGAATTTTGATTATTGAAGATGAAGAAGCGATTGCCGATCTGGAGAAGGATTATCTGGAACTTTCGGACTTTCAGGTAGACATCTGTAATACCGGAGATAAGGGATTGCAGGCAGCGCAGAACAGTGATTATGATCTGATCATTCTGGATCTGATGCTTCCCGGCATGGATGGTTTCGAGGTATGCAGAAGGATCCGTGAGACCAAGAATGTGCCTATCCTCATGGTATCCGCGAAAAAAGATGACATCGATAAGATCCGCGGCCTTGGCCTGGGTGCAGATGATTACCTCACCAAGCCTTTCAGCCCCAGCGAGCTGGTGGCACGTGTGAAGGCACATATGGCCAGATACGAGAGACTGGTGGGAATGAATCAGAAGAGCCAGAATGATATCGTGGAGATCAGAGGCATTCGAATCGACAAAACTGCCAGAAGAGTGTATGTGGATGGCGAAGAAAGAGCCTTCACTACCAAGGAGTTTGACCTTCTGACTTTCCTTGCGGAGAATCCCAACCATGTATTTACCAAGGATGAACTGTTCCGTGAGATCTGGGACATGGATTCCATCGGAGATATCGCTACCGTAACGGTTCATATCAAGAAGATCCGCGAGAAGATCGAGAAAGATACCGCGAAGCCCAGCTACATCGAGACTATCTGGGGCGTAGGTTATCGCTTTAAGGTATAATTTTACTTGAGAGGAAATGGATATGCTGCCTCAGGCTTTCACAGAGAGAATGCAGAAGATGCTGCAGGGAGAATATGATGCTTTCATACAGACATTCGAGGAGAGCAGATATCAGGCGCTCCGATTGAATGCGCTGAAGAAAAATGCAGAAGGTGACAGTGCCGCGCAGGTGCTGACAAGCGGAGAAGGATTTGCACATCTTTCTCCTGTTTCCTGGGCAGAAAACGGCTACTATTATGAAGCCGGAGACCAGCCCGGAAAGCATGCTTACCATGAAGCCGGCGTGTATTATATCCAGGAACCCAGTGCCATGCTTCCGGCAGAACTGCTTCAGGTACTTCCCGGAGACCACGTGTTGGATCTCTGCGCCGCACCCGGCGGAAAGAGTACCCAGATCGCTGCCAAACTGCAGGGAAAAGGACTTCTGATCAGTAACGAGATCCACCCTGCCAGAGCCAAGATCCTCTCCGAAAATGTGGAGAGAATGGGGATCAGAAATGCTATCGTGACCAATGAAAGCCCCGCGGCCCTTGAGAAAGTGTTCCCCGGATATTTTGATAAGATCATGGTGGATGCTCCCTGTTCCGGAGAGGGCATGTTTCGTAAAAACGAGGCCGCCAGCGAGGAGTGGAGCCCTGAGAATGTGAGCCTTTGCGCTGCCAGACAGGATGAGATCTTAGACTGTGCCGCAGAGATGCTCAGACCCGGCGGACGTATGGTGTACTCCA
This sequence comes from Acetatifactor sp., assembly GCA_024403365.1. Classification (GTDB taxonomy): domain Bacteria; phylum Bacillota; class Clostridia; order Lachnospirales; family Lachnospiraceae; genus Acetatifactor. The sequence continues at coordinate 5,580 of JAKSRX010000091.1, forward strand.
CCTGTACCTTTGCCGAGGAAGAGGATGAAGGCAGTATCGCCAGATTTTTGGAAAGACACAGTGATTTTGAACTGATAGAACAGCATAGACTCTGGCCTCATAAGGTCAAGGGTGAGGGACATTTTGCGGCAGTTTTACATAAAAAGGGCGAGTTGGATGAGTATAAGCCTGCCTGCGTGAACGGGTTTGCCAAGCTTCTCACAGAGAAGGAACTGGGCGAATACCTGACATTCCGCAAGGAGACTCTGAAAAAGACCGCCTATGCCTGTACCCAGTCTACTTACATCCGCTTTGGCGATAACCTCTATCTGGTACCGGAGGAGATGCCGAATCTGAAGGGACTAAAGGTATTGCGCCCCGGTCTTCACCTGGGTGAATGTAAGAAAAATCGCTTCGAACCTTCCCACGCACTGGCACTTTCCATGAGTCCTGCGGAAGTAAACTATGTATGGAATCTGGATTCTAAAGATATGACGGTGTTGTCATATTTGAACGGGCAGACATTTCCTGCAGAGGGAGAAAAGGGTTGGTACCTGATCTGCGTGGATGGTTTCTCCATCGGTTGGGGAAAATTAGCGGGTGGTATCATGAAGAATCATTATCCCAAGGGACTGAGAGTGAACGGCATATAGAGAAGAGTATGAAGACAGAGATCGTTTTTGAAGATAAAGACATCCTGGTGATCCGAAAACCTGCGGGCCTGGCGACACAGACTTCCAGGGTGGGTCAGGCGGATGTGGTCAGTGAACTGAAGAATTACCTGGCAAAACAATCACCGCAGAAGGGTCAGCCCTATCTGGGGGTGATCCACAGATTGGATCAGCCGGTAGAGGGATTGCTTGTATTTGCGAAGAATAAGTCCGCGGCAGCAGCCTTGACGAAGCAGCTGACAGACGGCGGCGAGAATGCACTGAATAAGCAGTATCTGGCGGTATTATGTGGAAAACCCGGGCAGGATCAGGATGAGCTTGTGGATCATCTGGTGAAAAAAGAGATGGTTGCGGAAGTGGTAGATCCCGAAACCGAAGATGCTCGCAAAGCGGTGCTTTCCTACAAGATCATTGGAGAGGATCCCGAAAAGAATATTTCCCTGGCGGAGATCACCATTCAGACCGGACGATTTCATCAGATCCGCGTGCAGATGAGCCACGCGGGGTACCCGCTTCTGGGGGACAGTAAGTATCCTTCGGAAGAAAGCAAGCTTAAAAGCATGGAACTCATGGTGAGAAATGTGGCTCTGTGTGCCAACAGATTACAATTGAAACATCCGACCACCGGAAAGGATATGACCTTTACCTGTGAGCCGGAGGGAAAAGTGTTCAAAAGATTTGAAGTATAAAAAAAGCCTGTCACTCTTGTGACAGGCTTTCGTTTTGCGATTTTAGAATACGATTCCGCAGATCAGGAATGCGACAGACGCTAACACTGCACTGATGAGTGCGTAAGGGATCTGAGTGGTAGCGTGGGACATGTTGTCGATCTCGCAGGTCGCGGAGGAGAGCACCGTAGCATCTGAGTAGAAGCATGCGTGGCTGCCGAATACGCCACCGGAAACAACAGCGCCCAGAACCAGAAGTACATTACCGTTCAAAGCTACAGCCAGAGGAACAACGATGGATACCGCTACTGCCTCGATACCCCAGAAGGAACTGGTGATGAAGGTCAGGGTCGCGATGATGATGAAGATCACAGCTGCCAGAGTAGCACTGTTCATAACAGGTACTGCGAGGTTGATGATATACTCGGAAAGTCCCATTTCCGCACAGGCAGTCTTGATCATGAAGGATGCCAGAAGAATTGCCAGTACGGGAAGGATATCTGCGAATCCTGCGAAGAACAATTCTACGAAACGGGTGAAGGTCATCTTCTTTCTGGGAAGATAGAGGATCATACAAGTTGCCAGAGCAATGATGATGGCGATCAACATATCGCTGGTGACGATGGTAACACCGATCAGGAGACCGATAGGAATCAGGAAATCCATCATATTGCCGGGCTTTTTCTCGGTCTTGGGAGGATAATCCACACTCATACCTGCCATAGCGATATCTACGGAAGCAACATTGTGCATTTCAGGCTGAACATGCTCCTCGGTCTTGGCGCGGGCATTTTCATATGCTTTCTTCATAGGTCCGATCTTGGGCATCAGGCCTGCAGCGAAGAGAACAACTACCAGCAGAGCGAAGATAGGGTAGAACATATAGGGAAGAACATCCATATAGATGCTCATGCCGGTCTCATAACCCATATCCAGAATGGTCTGTTCCTGTAAAAATACGCCGGAATAGAAAACCACCCAGGTGGAAAAAGGAATCAGGGCACACACGGGAGCACCGGTAGAGTCGATGATATATGCCAAAGACTGGCGGGGAAGTTTACGCTTGTCGAAAACATCCTTCATGCAGGTACCGATGGTCATGATATTCAGATAATCA
>JAKSRX010000092.1 GCA_024403365.1 Acetatifactor sp.
GCGATCCTGTGCACTTATGCGGTATTAGCAGTCGTTTCCAACTGTTGTCCCCCTGCATACGGCAGGTTACCCACGCGTTACTCACCCGTCCGCCACTCGCTTTGGCCGAAGCCTCTGCTCGTTCGACTTGCATGTGTTAAGCACGCCGCCAGCGTTCATCCTGAGCCAGGATCAAACTCTCATGTTAAATGGTGTTTGTCCTGCCAGTCTTTAACTGGCATTACTGTTTTTGTTTGAGCTGTTCAATTTCTTGAACTTGTTCTCTGAATAATTCTTCGATTCTTTCGAATCTGTTTAGGAATTTTTCAGGGTTGCATTACTGTTTATTTGTCAAGGTACATTTCGTTGTCTTCGCGACAGCTTCCTTAGATTATCACATCTTTATTCGACTGTCAACAACTTTTTTTAAATATTTTTCTGTTAATTTTTTGCTTCTTTCAAAGCAGCTGATCAACAGGAAACGGAGAAAGAGGGATTTGAACCCTCGCGCCGGTTGCCCGACCTACACCCTTAGCAGGGGCGCCTCTTCGGCCTCTTGAGTATTTCTCCTTGATCCGAACTTCGTCCTTACCAACTATTCGTTTCACGTCCTTTTTACGTGACGCAAAAGTTATTATACTAAAGCACTTTTTGTTTGTCAATCGCTTTTTTTCTATTTTTTTGAATGAGATCTCAGCGTATCAACTAATAAAGGGGGCAGGTATCTACCGGCCCCCCTTCGCAAATACTTCTCTTATAATCTGCAATAATCTTTGATCGCAGTCTCATAAAGATTGTTTCCCTCACTATCGATCACCACGATGACGGGGAAGTTCTCTACTTCCAATTTGCGGATAGCTTCCGTGCCGAGATCGTCATATGCAATGACTTCTGAGGACTTGATCGCCTTGGAAAGCAGTGCGCCTGCGCCGCCTACGGCAGCAAAATATACGGCACCGTTTCGAATGATAGCTTCTCTGACAGCTTCCTGTCTCTTTCCTTTTCCGATCATGCCGCCCAGTCCCAGATCCAGCAGGGAGGGTGCATATTTATCCATACGGCTGGCTGTGGTGGGGCCTGCGGAGCCGATGGGGCGACCTTCTCTTGCAGGGGAAGGTCCCATATAATAAATGATATTGCCGGGCATAGCCAAAGGCAGTTCCTTGCCTTCCTGCAAAGCTTCGTACATTCTCTTATGCGCTGCATCTCTGGCAGTATAGATCGTACCTGTTATATAGACATAATCACCGCTCTTGCAGGCAAGTGCATCTTCTTTTGAAATGGGAGCTTTAATATATCGATCCATTTGTTCTCTTCTCCATTCTGAAAACCGATTACAGTTCTCTTACGCTGTGTCTATTGACATGACAGCAGATATTGATCGCCACAGGTAATCCCGCAATGTGGGTAGGGTAAGTATTGATATTCACTGCCAGAGCAGTTACGGTTCCTCCCAGACCGCCGGGGCCGATGCCGGTCTTGTTTATGGTTTCCAGAAGTTCTTCTTCCATCTCTTTGACATAAGGGATCTCGGAATGGGTATCTACGGGACGGGTCAGGGCCTTCTTTGCCATAATGGCACACTTTTCAAAAGTACCGCCGATGCCGACACCTACCACCATAGGAGGGCATGCGTTAGGGCCTGCATCCATGACTGCTGTCAGGATCGCCTTCTTCACGCCTTCGATACCATCTGCAGGCTTGAGCATGAAGACTCTGCTCATATTCTCGCTGCCGAAGCCCTTGGGTGCCACCGTAATATGTACCTTATCTCCCTCCACGATATCATAGTGAATGATGGCGGGGGTGTTGTCCTTCGTGTTCTCACGGATCAAAGGATCTTTTACAACAGACTTACGCAGGAATCCTTCCACATAACCCTGTCTGACACCTTCATTGATCGCTTCTGTCAGGCTTCCGCCTTCCAGATGCACATCCTGGCCTACTTCGATAAATACAACTGCCATACCGGTATCCTGACAGATAGGGATCATATCTTCCCCCGCGATCTTCAGGTTATCCTGCAGCTGCTCCAGAATCTGGCAACCCAAAGGAGACTCTTCCTTCTTCACTGCAGTCGCCAGAGCGCACTTCATATCTTCGGAAAGGAAATGATTGGCTTCGATGCACATTTCCCTGATGGTTTTGGTAATTTCACTGACATTCAGACTTCTCATTCTGTGATTTCCTTTCTTACTGCCTCAAGCTCTTCCTGAGTGGAAGTACCGGGATTCCACAAAATGTGCTGACCGTCATTGTTATATCTGGGGATCACATGCAGATGGAAATGCATGACTGTCTGGCCTGCAGTCTCGCCGTTGTTCTGTACCAGATTCAGGCCATCGCAATGAAGCTTCTCCTTCATCTTCTGTGCCATCTTCTTTGCAACAACCATTGCAGCTGCTGCGGTCTCTTCGGGCAGTTCATACAGATTTGCCGCATGCTCCTTGGGAAGGATCAGCGCATGTCCCTTGGTTGCAGGACCCAGATCCAGAATCACGCGGAACATATCATCCTCATACAATGTTTTGGAAGGAATCTCGCCGTTTGCAATTTTGCAGAAAATACAATCCTCTTTTCTCATGTTTCACACTCTCCCTTTTATTTTCTCTTTCGAGGTAAAAAACTGAACAACGTACCGCAAAGGAAACCTGTGATCAGGCCTCCCACATGGGCCGCATTGTCAATATTATGTCCTGTGTAACCGGAATACAGCGATAGAAAGATCATTACCAGCACTCGAGGCAGCGGATAGCGACTCCTCTCGCTCTTATCGAAAAGAACCAGTGCCAGCAGAATACCGTCCAGGCCAAACACCACGCCGCTGGCTCCGACGGAGCCGGCCATGTCCTCAGTCCTCAGCTTGCTGATCAAAGAAAGCACGTTTCCTCCAATACCGCAGAGGAAGTAGAAAACTGTATAAAGGATATGTCCCAGTTTCTCCTCCAGCATGGTACCCAGGAAAAACAATATCAGCATATTGTTGAAAAGATGTGCCACATTCGCATGTAAAAACATCGCCGTCACAATACGCCAGTATTCTCGATTCACAAAAAAGGAATAAAGGTTCAGGTCTCCTTTATCCAGCATTCTGTTTGCCATCGCAGGAGACAGGCAAGGGATGAATACCAGAATATTCACTGCCACCATCGTCGCTGCAGCATAGGGCAATTGCTTCCGATATCTCATATCTGACCTCTTTTCGTTTCGCCCGTTTCTCGAAACCTAGTCTATCACATCTCAATTGTATTTTCAAACAGTTAATTAGCGGAACATCAGCAGCACTCTGCCCACTCTGATCTCGTCTCCCGACTCTAAAAGTTTCTTCTCATATGGCTGCAGCTGCAGTCCGTTTTTGAAGGTGAGATTCGTGGAGTTTAAGTCTTCCAGATAGTATTCCTCCCCCTCCTTCACAATACGCGCATGTACCCTGCTGACCGATGGTTCGTCCAAAACCAGATCCACCTCGCCCCTTCTTTTACCGATGACCAAGGTGTCTTTTTCCATCACCATCAGCACCTTTCCATCCGGCAGACAGAGCTCTCTGTTGGGTCGAATGAAAGCTGTTTCTTCTATATATAGTGTACGCGAATAATCCTGGTCACCATATGCTGATGATGGCTCGTCTGCGACCGCCCGTCCCTCCATCAGACTTTTCATGTTTTTCCGATATTCTTCTCTGCTGTCCGCTTTCTTTTTTCTGCGTCCCTCGAAGAAAGAGAATCGTCCCCGCTTCGGCTCGTCCTCATCCTCCTGCTCTTTTTCTTCTACCATCGTATCAACCGAAACAGGTGTCTCTGCCTTGACTTCCGCCTTCTCTTCCAAACGCTTCACATCCTGAAAGATCTCCGATTCAAAATATACGTCGCCGCATTCCTCCAGCCTCTCATACATTTGATACACCGTCTCCACCAGTTGTTCATCAGAGTACTCCAGGTTCTCCGCAAAATACGACAGTAGCTGTCTGCATCCACGATCTCCCTCGAAATAAGGAACATACAGAAAATAGAATGTCTTAGAATCCAGATCCTGAAAGATCTCATTCGGAAACAAAAGCAGGTGACTGCTGTCCAGGAGAAACCGCTCCAATTCACGGCGCATCTGTCCCAGGCTTCGGAAAAAACCGACGATCTGCTCTCTGGTGAATTTCTTATGGGCAAATAACTGCTGCATATTCTGTTTGGAGGATATGTCATAGTACAGATATGCCGCTCCGTCAATATACCGCAGACTGCAGGGGAGCAGACCGTTGATTCCCCCTCTGTTCAAAATGCAATATTGATATTTTTTCTCTTCAGGCATTTCATCCAGCAAAAGTCTTTCGTAATTAATATTTAAAGTTCGAATGAATTCTGTTTTCATGATTCCTTTTCCTTCCATTTCTTTAGTTTGCGATATAGGCGGATACTTCCTACCGGATCGGTTCGTGCCAGTTTGCAGGAATACTCATGCAGATAAAACTTTCTGTCCGAGAACAGATTCCACCCGGGGATGGGCAGACGCAGTTCACCGCTTCCGCTGCATATCACTTCCGCTCCCTTAATGGTGACTTTTATGTTTTCCCGTGGCATGGTCCACGCTGCATACTTATCCAGATACAGATCCTGTACTCTTTTCTGCACATCCGCCGCATCTTCCGTCCGAATATCCGCAGCATACAGTGCCAGCAATTGCATGTCCTGTTCCAACAAACATCTATCGTATTGAAACAAAAACAGATAGACCGTCATTAACAGTGCGCTCAGCACCAGTGGAAACACTAGCGCCGCCTCTACCGTGAAATACGCATTCCTTTTCATATCCATACCAGCCCTCCGGTCATTCTCCAAAGTATCCAACCAAGCAGTACAAAGGGAATATAAGGCAGAGCGGTCCTTCTGTCCGCCCGCTTCATGATCAAGAGGCCGATCGCTGTCAGCGCCATCAGTATCAGGCTGTACAGGAAGATCATCATGATGCCTTCTCTGCAGGCGACTCCAAGTGCCAACAACAAGATACCATCTGCATATCCGGCCTGCCTCGTTGCAAGGGAGATCAACAGCAAAAGGAGCCCCGGTGCCAGGGCGCGCAAGCACTCTGCAAACCCTGCCGGATCATGAAACAGTTTGCCGATTGGAAAAACCACCATCCCTAGGCAGCAAAGAGCCAGCACCCCTATAGAAACTCGTTTTGTCTTCCAGTCTGCTGCCGAAAGAATAGTCAGGCAGCACAATTCTATCCCTATCTGCAATATCATCCTCCTAATTCTGCGCCCCGCAATGGGCACACTTGCGCAAATTCTCTGCCTCCTCCGGAGTCATCGCATGAACCGTGCGTTTTAAGCCGGAACAATTGATATCATAGTGGTAGGAATCTCCTTCCCTCGTCACATAGATCAGTTCCGGTTTCGTACCGTATGCGCACTTTTTGCAGGACCGATATTTTTTCCCGTCCGCATTGCGTTCTTTGTCCAACCGGCCTGCGGTCACCGCATGCACGGTAACTTTCAGGTGATAACAGTTTCGATCTGTATGATATACTTCGCCGTATTCGGTCACATAGACTACGCCCTCGACTACCGGGTTTTCCGGTATCTCATAGCCATCCCACAAGTGCACCTGAAACCGGTTCGCCATACGGAACGAAGCAAAGCTCACCGGCAGAAACAGCGGCGCCACCCGATATGTCACCGAGATACTCAGCATATCATCCTGCAGCATATCGCTTTCCAACAGTTGTATCCCATTGTGTCCGTATAAAAGCGGAGACCGATCCAGGTATTCTTTCCCTGCATCGAAAATGAGTCTGTTCTGAACATAAAAAGCCGTTAACACAGAAACCGGTTTACTGTCGCTCTGTTCATACTCATACAGTGCCAGTTGGCTTCCGGTGTTCCAAAGCGATGTCTCGATTCGGTTGTGCAGGCGGATCATCTCCACCGCAGAGCTCAGGTTCAGCAGAAAGAACAGGCAAAGCGGCAAAACCACTGCTGCCTCCACTGTCATTCCTGCCCGAACCCTTCTGCCAAACAAGGTGGATGGTGAAAGCCTCTTTATGGAGGTTTTTGTATTACTTAGTTTTTTTGTGGAATTTATAGTCGAATTTTGGGCTGAATTCGAGAATGCGTTTACACACATCGGAGAAGGTTTTTTTACATTTTTAGTATTGTTAACAGTTTCTTTTTGCGTTTCTTTCCATAAAGAGGCCATCACCATCCACCTTCATCAGTATTCTTTTGTTCTTACCACCTCATACTCATTTCCTTTTCCGTCAGACATCCGTACCGCCGCTTCCAGGCTGCAGATACAGGCATCCAGCCGAAATGACACATTGCCGTCAGACATTCTCATATCCGCTTCCGCCATATTCATGGTGCGAAGTGTCAGTTTCTCGGTACCCGTCAGAAACAGCAGCACTCTCAGATAATCCTGGTACGTCATCCCTTCCTGCTCCTCGTTCTCCTCTTCCTCCTCTTTGCCGAAAACAGCATCCAGATCGTAATGCCAGCTGTCTTTATCTTTCAGCAGAGGGATCTTGCCGCCCTTCAATATCTCTTTCAGATCGTAGACACTCTCTGCGGTAGCCCAGGTGTTGATGATCAGTTCTTCAAAGCCTTTTTCCGCCTTGGGTTCCCCTATCAGAAAGGAAGCCAGCGCCGCTGCCGCCTTGATCTCATTCTGTTTACCTTCATCCCTTCGCAAAAACAGGGAATTGGCTGCGCCTCTGATCAACAGTATCCTTGCGGTGATACTTTTCACATTGGCAATATCACTGCTCTTGCCTGCGATCACATATTCCGCCTGATACGCCAGAGCACCATTCTCCTTCGGTTCTCTGTAATTGCCCAGATATCTGAGAATGTACTCCCGAAAGAGGAAGGACTGTACCACACTTTCCGATGTCACCGGATCCATATTCCCTGCATTGATCTCTCCTGCCTTCATGCGTTCTGCCACCAGTCCCTGTTCATTCAATGCTTTGGAAGAAAGGTTTTCTTCCTCCAGCACCAGAGAGAGAAGACCTGCCTTCGGTTCCTCCATCAGTTGAGGCGACAGGATCTGCGACGTGCCGGCATCCTTTTTCTTCTCAATGATCTCCTTCCAGGTACTTTGTGAGATTCCCAGGTTGCCTATCAACTCTTGCTTCTGCGCCTCCAGATCCACCTCCTCCAATCCATTGATCTCAATGATATGGGCCCAGTCCTTCACTTTCTGAAACAGATTCAGGTTCAGATCGTCTTTGACCGCATCTACCGCCAGGCTTCGAAAAACCTCTCCGCCGTCATCCGTCAGAAACCGGACCTTTTGCAGTTCTGCATCATAGGCCCGAAGTCCAAACAAGTCACGGTAGAGCCAATCCGACAGGAAAAGGCCTTCCGTGCCCAGGTTCTGTTTTACATACCGCAGCAGATGGGCCTCTGTCTGATTCCTGCCGGGAGTATCCGTCCCATAGGAGGTATCGATGCAAAACAGGTCATATCCTTCCGCCAGCCCTCTGTGATACTCGGCCAGAATACTGGTCATTCCCGCCTCTGCCGCGCAGACCGCTTCCACTCCGGCACCGTTGACCCTCACTTCCTCGATCAGGATCAGATACAAAGACAGTATCAGGGCGAGAAACAGACATAGATATACCGTAAGGTAGGCATTCTTCTTCATTTACAGTTTTCCGGTCTGATTGGATATCTTGCTGAACAGGCCGTTGATGATCTCTGTGATCTGTGATTTAAAGATCACCACCAGGGACACCAATACCACAAAAATCTATACATCGTTTCCATTCTTCCTTATAAGTATAGGTTTCATACATAAAGCACAACTGTAGTTACAGTCAATATGAACAATCTTCCAATAAAAAAGGCTGTGCATCTCTACACAGCCATCCCTTTACTTCATATTTACTTTATAAAAATTAGTCCACACCATAAGAGCTAATAAACTAAAATTTATCTCTATAAACTGGGATTGTTAATCTATTTCATTTCCTTCGGTATCGA
>JAKSRX010000093.1 GCA_024403365.1 Acetatifactor sp.
ATGGACGTAAGAAGGGCCAGCCTTTCGCACCCGGTGCTAACCCTATGCACGGCCGCGATACTCACGGTGCAGTAGCATCCCTGTCTTCCGTATCCAAGCTTCCTTTCAATGATGCACAGGATGGTATCTCCAATACCTTCACCATCATCCCCGGAGCTCTTGGTAAAGAGGATCAGGTATTCGCAGGCGATATCGAGGTAGATCTTAAGTAATTTAATTAAGGTCCCTTGGTCTGCAAACCAATTTATGCAATTATATGGAGGTACACGTTATGGATTCGAAAATTGACGATCTGATCAAAATGCTCGATTCCGGCATGGCAAAAGGTGTAGGACACATCAATGTGGACTCCACCGAGGAAGAAACAGCAGATAAAAAGAGAGTACAGACAATGGGCTGTACCGACTGTTCCAGAACTCCTTTGGCATGCAGTGTACCGACATTGCATCAAGGATTAGATGATTATAAGTAAAAATAATAGGAGGACAAAATCATGGCAGCAAGTACCGCACAGGTTAACAACCTTGTAAACTTATTGGATGGTTACGCTACTAAGGGCGGCCATCATCTGAACGTAAACGTTCTGAATAGAGATATGTTACTCGATGCTCAGCAGCATCCCGAGAACTATCCTCAGCTGACTATCCGTGTATCCGGATACGCAGTTAACTTCATCAAGCTGACTCCCGAGCAGCAGGCTGATGTTATCTCTCGTACTTTCCACGAGGCTATCTAATATTTATTAGCTTAGGATGAAACAAAAAGAACCCGCACCGAGTAATCGGTGCGGGTTTTCTGATTTTATGGTTTGTAATTATTACACTCTTCCTCTCTTACGCTTCTTCTTCAATTCGTACATCTTCGCGTCAGCATCCTGAACACACTGCATCAGGGATTTCTCCGGATAGTCATTGATACAGCAGATACCGTAGCTGGCGCCAACAGGATAAGGCTTTCCGGAAGCAGCCAGTGCCTGATCCAAAGCCTCCAGGAACTGCTCGCCAAACTTCTCGTGACGCTCTCTGTTATCGGAGACCAAAAGTACCGCATACTCGTCACCGCCGATTCTTGCGCAAGCCTCACGCTCTGTCAACATTCCCTGCAGCACGTTCGCCAACATACACAGTGCGAAATCTCCCTCCGCATGTCCAAAATGATCATTGATATATTTTAAGTAATCCATATCGATGCTGACGATAGAAACATATTCCTTCGTCCTTTCCATCTCGTCATACAGAATATGGAGTTCTCTGTCAAAGCCACGTCTGTTATAGATACCGGTCAGAGGATCGCGCCTGTACAGATCTCTGATGGTCTCAAGGTCCGTCATTTGTTTGTGGACTTCCGCATCCTCCATAACATTGGCAAGACACATCAGATAAGGCTGGGCATAACCGTCCGCCCAATGCTCTTTATCATATACCAGTACAAAATATCCGTAGGAACGGTTCTGATGATGAATGCCCAGAAGCATATATCCTCCGGCATTCTCCGTATCCAGATATTTCTCCGGCAATATGTCTGTTCTGTCGAAGACCTCATCACAAACTGTCACCTTCCAGGTATCTGTAAAGATCCTCTTTAATACCATCTGATTGGAATACTCTGTTCTCAGCTGGTCTGTATCCTCGGATTGCTCTTCTGTACACAGACACAGATAACCGGTCTGCGCATTGGTATCACTGAAAAACTGTGCCGCAACTCTTAAATATTCCTCTTCCTCATAGGCTGCCTGACATTCCGTGGTCATAAATACGATCTGCTTGATATTGCGGTCCTGTTTTGCAAGTTTAGCCAGCATTGCAGGCCAGTCGGTGACATATACCTGCTCTCCGCAGCCGCAGCTTCTGTGGTATCGTACTTCCGGGGAAATATATTCGACCAGTGCCTGTTCTCTGCCGTTGTTCACATTGTCGATGATCTCCACTGCTTTTACTGCCAGCAGTTTGAAATCCACACCCACACTGGAGATGGAAGGATAATAATTTCTCGCCTCCAAGGTGTCATCATATCCGGATACACAGATATCCTCAGGGATCCTTAGGCCCCTTTTCTTCAGTTCATCGCAAACGGATATCGCCATATAGTCATTGGAGCAGATGATCGCCTGGGGATAGGTGTCACGGCCTTCCATAAACCAATCCACTGCCTCACGGCCTCTGTTTCTCCAGAAATTGCCTTCATATACCATATGCTCTGTGATGGGGATATCAAATTCCTGACATACAGTCTGAAAGCCTTCATAGCGCTCTATGGAATCGGTATACTGCATGGGGCCCTGCATAAAGCAGATATCTCTGAAGCCATGCTTTACCACGAAATGGCGCACCATCTCAGCCATGGGCTCGCGTCCATGGATCAGCACATTATAGAACCCTGCCTTCTCTCTTCTCAGATAGACAACAGGACACTTGGCACCTTCACGCAGAAGTGTTTCCAGTTCGTCCTCGATATTATCGATATCAAAGGTATCTTCGCAGGCAATAATGCCATCCAGCTTGGAGAGATCCGGAAGATGAAGCATATGTCGCTCACCTTCGGCATAGAGCAAATTATCTCCGTAACTTCCGTAGATACCGAACACAAACACATCATAGTTTCGTTTTGCCGCTTCCGCATATACAGTTTCAATGATCATCTGAGGATACTCATTATGAGTATCTCCGATAAAAATACCAATCTTTTTCCGCATAGCCATATCCTCAATCAGAGCATACGTACAGTACTCTAACATAATAATACATTCTATATTCTACAGACACAATAGGTTTTCCAGTATTTTGCGTGAAGTTTCTTCTTTTTTTAGAAAATATTTGGTATAATAATGAATGGCAGATTCTGAGTACTAACAGACTTTGCCGGAAAGGATCTTGAAATGCAAGGTAGAATTCATTCATTGGAGAGTTTCGGAACCGTAGACGGTCCCGGCACACGTTTTGTGGTATTTGTACAGGGCTGTCCTATGCGCTGCGCCTATTGCCACAATCCCGACACCTGGGCAATGTCCGGCGGCACCATGATGGAGCCCTCATATATTATCGAACAGTACGAAAGAAACAGCCCCTTCTACACCAACGGCGGCGGCCTGACCGTAACCGGCGGCGAGCCCTTGATGCAGGTAGACTTTCTCATCGATCTATTTACTCTGGCAAAAGCCAAAAATATCCATACCTGTATCGACACCTCAGGCATTGCCTTCAACCCGGATAATGCCGCCCTTATGGAGAAATATGACCGTCTGATGGCTTTGACCGATCTCGTGATGCTGGACATCAAGCACATCGATCCCGAGAAGCATATGGATCTGGTAAAACAGCCCAACAAAAACATTCTGAAGTTTGCGGCTTACCTGGACGAGAAGAAAGTAGATATGTGGATCCGTCACGTTGTGGTTCCCGGCTATACCGATGACGAGAAGTATCTCTATGATCTGGGATATTTCATCGGTCAGTTCAGCAATCTGAAGGCTCTGGATGTCCTGCCTTATCATACTATGGGCGAGAAGAAATACCAGGAACTGGGCATCGATTATCGTCTGAAAGGTGTGCCTGCCATGGACAAGACCAAACTTTTGGACAAGAAAAAAGCGATACTAAACGGTATCAAGGCAAGACGTGGTGAAACCGATCCTACCGCATAATTCTTACTAATTCATAAAATATTTGCAATATTTGTTGCTTTTTGGATTTAAGTATATTAAAATTATCTTGTTATCGATGATAATGATTTTTATCAGTAGCAAGGAGGATAAAGGTTATGGCATTTGAAATTAGTGATGCTTGTGTAGCATGTGGTGCATGTGAGGCTCAGTGCCCCGTAGGTGCAATCAGCATGGGCGATGGCAAATTTGAGATCGATGCAGAGAAGTGCATCAACTGTGGCGGATGTGCAGGTGCATGCCCTACAGGTGCTATCGAAGAGGCTTAATTTTTTAGGTTTCTCACAACGAAAGCAAATAAAGACGAGGAGCTTCCTAGGAAGCTCCTTTTCTTTTTTTCTCACTGCCGAATAATTTCCTGCTTTTCTTTCGAAGCAGTTCATCCATTTTGCGGTAATACCGCTCATCCCGCTCTGCCAGCATCCTGTCTCTGGCTTCCTCCCGCTCTTCTCTGACCCGAAACTGATAATCCAGTTCCTTCACCACGCTATCCTTGATCTCTCTGCACAGTTCTTTATTATTTTCTTCCAGGGATTCTTTCACCATCTGCTGAAACAACCATTTCAGTCTCCTGGCCTTTTCTTCCGTGGAAATAGCCGAAGTACCCCGGGCATCCACGATATCGATGGCCAAAGCTTGTCCCTCCGCTTTCTCTTCCTTTTCCTCCATATAGATCTCTCTCATTCCTTTTGCGATCTCCTCTTCCCCGGGCAATTCCTCATACTCCACCTCCGATTCAGCCATCGTTCCATCCTTTTTCATCATCACTTTGATTGCCTTCAATTGTAAGCCCCTTTCTTTCCATGCCTTGATCTTCTTAAATCTGGCGATATCCTCCTCGGTGTAGTACCTGTGTCCCAGGTTATTTCTGTGTATCATGAGATGCAGTTCCTCCTCCCAGTATCTGAGCACGTGACTCTCTACATCCACCTCTTTTGCAGCCTCCGAGATCAGCAGACTTTTACTCATGAATACTCCTTTCCAAAAAAGAAAGAGAATGAGTAAACACTCATTCTCTTTCGTAAATTCTTAGTCTTCTTTCTTTTTGTGCTCCAGATTTGCAAACTTGGTATATTCAGGCAGCCAAGCCAGTTCCACGGTACCGATGGGGCCGTTTCTCTGTTTTGCAATAATGACTTCGGAAATGCCCTTCTTCTCGGAGTCGTGATTATAATAATCATCACGGTACAGGAACATTACTACGTCCGCATCCTGCTCGATGGCTCCGGACTCTCGAAGGTCAGAAAGCATAGGTCTGTGATCGGGTCTCTGTTCTACTGCTCGGGACAGCTGAGACAGCGCGATCACCGGCACATTCAATTCACGGGCCAGGGCTTTCAGGGATCTGGAAATATCGGAGATCTCCTGCTGTCTGGACTCGCTTCTGCCGCTTCCGGACATCAACTGCAAGTAGTCGATCATGATGATGGACAGGTTGTGCTCCAGTTTATATTTTCTGCACTTGGAACGAAGTTCGGAAATACTGATACCGGGGGTATCATCGATGATCAGATTGGACTTACCGATGGTTCCCGCACTCTCGATCAGGCGCTCCCATTCCTGATCATTCAACTGACCGGTACGAAGTTTCTGGGCATCCACGTTGGACTCCAGGGAAAACATACGGTTGATCAGCTGTTCCTTACTCATTTCCAGACTGAACAGTGCTACGGTCAGATTCTTCTTAAAGGCCATATATTGCGCCAGATTCAACTCAAACGCAGTTTTACCCATGGAAGGACGAGCAGCCACCAAAATCAGGTCAGAAGGCTGCATTCCTGCGGTACGATAGTCCAGATCGATAAAGCCGGTAGGAATACCGGTAACGCTTCCCTTGGTCTTGGAGGCCTTTTCGATCTTGTCCAAAGCATTCATAACTACCTGACGCACAGGAACAAACTCTTCCGTGTTTCTTCTCTGTACCAGCTGGAACACTCTCTTCTCAGTGTCTTCCAGGATAAATTCAAGGCTTTCCTTGCCTACATAACAGGTATTGGCGATCTCTTCGTTCAGGCGAATCATCTTCCTCAGAGTAGACTTTTCAGCCACGATATTCGCATAATATTTAATGTTTGCAGAAGTAGGAACCGTATCCAACAGTCCCTTCACAAATCCCAGATCGCTGATCTCGGGCGGAACATCCTTTTCCTTCAGCTTATTCTGCAGAGTGATCAGGTCTACGGGGCTTCCCGAATCATGGAGTTCCACCATGGTCTCAAACAGGATACCGTATTGTTTGTTGTAAAAATCCTCTCCGGAGATGATCTCGGATGCAACCACGATAGCCTCACGGTCCATGATCATGGAGCCGATGACGCTGCATTCCGCTTCATCACTGTGGGGATATACTCTTCTTATTGCATTATCTTCCATGTTGTCACCATAGTATCAAAAAAGTTTAAGCCTCTGTTACCTTAACGGTAACCTTTGCAGTTACCTGAGGATGGATCTTGATGGGTACTTCGATGCTTCCGAAGCTTCTCAGGTTGTCCTCCAACTGGATCTTCTTCTTGTCCACTTCGATCTTGTGCTGCTCCTTCAGAGCTGCTGCGATCTCCTTGGTGGATACGGAACCGAAGGTCTTTCCGCCTTCACCGGCCTTGATCTTAACCACAACGATCTTGGTCTCCATCTCCTTTGCCAGTGCCTGTGCAGCCTCTAACTGTTCCTTTGCAACCTTCTCGTCGTTAGCCTTCTGAAGCTTCAGATCGTTCATATTCTTGGGAGTAGCTTCCACACCGATCTTCTTGGGAAGGATGCAGTTTCTTGCATAACCTTCGCTGACTTCAACGATGGAGCCTTTCTTGCCCAGCTTTTTATCATCCTGTAATAAAATTATCTTCATGTCTTTATCCTCTCTGTCGTTCTGTTATATTTCGCGGTTCTCCAGCATAGTGTCGATGGTCTGCTTCAATGCGCCGATGGCCTCGATCACACCTACGCCTTCCATCTGACATGCTGCGGTACTCAAGTGACCGCCGCCGCCCATCTTCTCCATGATGACCTGTACATTGACTTCATCGATAGATCGGGCACTGATATAGATCTTACCCTGATAATCTGTCAGTACAAAACTTGCCTTGATTCCCTTGATATTCAGCAGTTCGTTGGCTGCCTGGGCACCTACGATGGTAGGGTTCGGGGAATCTTCTGCCGTACATACGGAGATCGCGAAGTCCTGCTTGTAGATCTCTGCCTGGCTGACTGCATCTGCCTTTGCCTTATAGGAAAGTGCATCCTCTCTAAACAGTTTGCGGACACGGGTCACATCCGCGCCGTTTCTGCGCAGGAATGCTGCTGCCTCGAAGGTTCTGACACCGGTCTTGGTCATAAAGTTGTTGGTGTCTACCATGATACCTGAGTACAGGCAATCTGCCTCTTCGGGGCGGATCTTGATATTGTCATAAATATACTGCAGGATCTCGGATACCATTTCTGATGCGGAAGATGCATAGGGTTCCACATAAGAAAGAGTAGCATTCTCAATGGTTTCCGTACCCTGTCTGTGATGATCCAGCACTACTACGGATTTGCAGTAACGCAGCAGTTCGGGACATTCTGTGATGGAGGGCTTATTTACATCTACCACTACCAGTACGCAGTTGCCGCCTGCCATCTCTATCGCCTGCTGACCGGTGATCAGCATATCATCCGCATACTCGGAATTGTCGCGGAACAGATCCACCATGGGGGAAATAGAGGCAGGAACATCTGTCAATACGATATGTACCTTACGTCCCAAAGCCTGAGCTACTCGATAGATACCGATTGCAGCGCCGAAGCTGTCGGAGTCCGGCATACGGTGTCCCATGACGAGCACGGTATCCTTCGCAGTGATGATCTCGCGGAGGGCATGAGCCTTTACACGAGCCTTTACACGGGTATTTTTCTCTACCTGCTGGCTCTTACCGCCATAGTAGGTAACACTCTCGGGAGTCTTGATAACTGCCTGATCGCCGCCTCGGCCCAAAGCCAGGTCGATGGCATTTCTGGCAAATTCATAGTTCTGCGCATATGTCAGGCCGTCCAGTCCCATACCGATACTGATGGTGACCTTCATCTCATTACCGATGCTTACGGTCTTCACATCCTCCAGGATGTCAAAACGGCTTTCTTTCAGCTGAGATGCAGCCTCTTTACGCATGATCACCAGATACTTGTCCTTCTCC
>JAKSRX010000094.1 GCA_024403365.1 Acetatifactor sp.
GCATACAGCATGTCGGTAACCTTTGTATCTTCCTTGTAACGCTTGCCGGGTGCGGAAGGAACCACATACTTTCTGGCAGGATCTGCCTTAATGATATTACCTACCTTTACGAACTGCTCTGCGCTTGCAAGAGAGCTTCCGCCAAACTTAACTACCTTTGCCATTTCTTTATCCTCACTACTTTCCCTTTATCTTATGCAACACGGATGCGATTCAAGATCTTATCGCCCAGAGCTGCTGCTTTTTCATCAAATTCTTTTTCCTTCATCACGGTGGTGATGTAGCCGAAGTCCTCTGCCTCACAAGCTACGACCTGTCCGCCGGGGAATGCTGCCTTGATCTCTTCTGCCGCATCCTTGGAAGCACGTACGAAGAATGCCTTCTCGGTCTCTGCGATGTCGGCAAGTACTACCTCTTCCTTCTCCCAGATACATACGATGGAAGAACGGCCTACGTGTCTTGCGCAGTCGATCACGTCGGATACTACCGCACTTGCGGTAGGCAGCTTACCTGCGCCCTTACCGTAAAACATAACATCGCCCAGCATGTTGCCGGTGATGAGAACGCCATTGAATACATCATTGACTGCTGCCAGCGCATTCTCCTTGGAGATCATGGTGGGAGCAACCATTGCCAAGATACTGCCGTCTGCCAGGCTCTTGCTGGTAGCGATGAGCTTGATGGTCATATTTGCTGCCTTTGCAAAAGCAAAATCAGTCGCGGTGATCTGTGTGATACCTTCTGTATAGATCTTCTCGGAATCCACATTCTTACCGGCCATCAGTGAGGAAAGGATCGCGATCTTTCTGCAGGAGTCGTGGCCTTCTACGTCAGCCTCGGGATTGCGCTCTGCATAGCCCAGTGCCTGTGCCTGCTTCAGAGTCTCACCGTAATCGGCCCCCTCCTTCTCCATCTTGGAAAGGATGTAGTTGGTGGTTCCGTTCAAAATAGCGGAAATATTCTCGATATGCTCGGGAGTCAATGCCTTGTTCAGGGGACGAATGATGGGGATACCGCCGCCTACGCTTGCCTCAAACATGTAGCTGCAGTGATTCTCTCTTGCAAGCTCCAGAAGCTCTGCGCCATACTTTGCAACCAGCTCCTTGTTGGAGGTACATACGCTCTTGCCCTTCTCCAGACATGCCTTTGTGAACTTGTATGCAGCACCGATGCCGCCCATAACTTCACATACGATGGAAACTTCGGGATCATTTACGATGTCGTCGAAATTGTGAGTGACAAGACTCTCGTAGGGATCTCCGGGGAAATCGCGCAGGTCGAGGATGTATTTTACATGCATCTCCTCGCCGGATTTCAGGCTTACTTCTGCGTTATTGCTTTCGATTACTTCTACAACACCGCTTCCTACGGTGCCGTATCCAAGAACAGCTACATTAATCATAATATCATTTACCTTTCGGATTATTTATTCTCTTGCCAGGATCTTAACGTGATGAACACCTTTCTGTTTCTCCAACTGCTCCAGCATATTGGAGATGTCCCCGGTATTCTGCAGGACCTGAATACTCAGGCTCAAAGAAGCGATGCCGCTGATGGGAATACTCTGATGGATGGTCAGGATGTTGGCCCTGTAAGCAGCAATGATCTTCAGTACATCGGACAGAAGTCCGGGCTCGTCATCCATCTGAAATGTCAGTGTGATGGTGGTTCCCTGAGAATTGTCATGGAACTGGAAGATGTCATCTTTGTATTTGTAAAAAGAAGAGCGGCTGATGCCGACAGCATCAACCGCTTCCTGAACAGTCGGAACCTTCTCCGACTCTAAAAGCCTCTTTGCTTCGACAACCCGCAGCAGTACATCCGGTACTGCCTTCTGTGTTACCACATAGTATTTAGCGGATTCACTCATAGATACTCTCTTTCGTTGTTTGTGTTTTCGTGCGAAAGACACTTGTTTTCCTACGAAAGATATACTAGCACATCGAAGTCCGAAAAAGCAAGCCATTTTTGTATGATATTTTCGGAAATAATAATACTTTTTTAGTAATAATTACTAAATCAAAGGATATTTGTCTGTAAGGGTCTGAACAATGGCTCTTGCAGCGGGTACAGCAGCCTCGCCTTCCTTGATGACCATAGCGATGGCCTCGGCAATTTTGTCCATATCTTCTGTATTCATGCCTCTGGAAGTAACTGCGGGAGTACCGAGACGAACACCGCTGGTTACGAAAGGAGACTGAGGATCATTGGGGATGGTATTCTTGTTGCAGGTGATGTGTGCCTGGTCAAGAAGCTTCTCAACAGCCTTACCGGTGAGACCGTAGTTGGTCAGATCGACCAGCATCAGATGGTTGTCGGTGCCGCCGGAAACGATCTTGATATCTCTGCTCATCAGTCCCTTAGCCAGAGCCTGTGCATTTGCTGCAAGGTTCTTCTGGTAGGTCTTGAACTCCTCGGAAAGTGCTTCCTTGAAGCAAACAGCCTTAGCAGCGATCACGTGCATCAGAGGGCCACCCTGGATTCCGGGGAATACAGCCTTGTTGAGCTTGTGCTCTTCTGCGAATTCCTTGCTGGAAAGGATCATACCGCCACGAGGTCCGCGAAGAGTCTTATGGGTAGTTGTGGTGGTTACATGTGCGTAAGGGATGGGTGAGGGATGAAGGCCTGCAGCTACAAGTCCTGCAATATGAGCCATATCTACCATGAGGTAAGCGCCTACCATATCAGCGATCTCTCTGAAACGCTTGAAGTCGATGGTTCTTGCATATGCGGATGCACCTGCAATGATCATCTTGGGCTGGCACTCTTTTGCCAGTGCTTCTACCTTATCGTAATCGATGAAGCCTTCGTCATTTACACCGTAAGGGACGATCTTGAAGTAGCTTCCGGAAATATTAGCGGGTGAACCATGGGTCAGATGTCCGCCGTGATCAAGGTTCATACCCATAATGGTGTCACCGGGCTGAAGCAGTGCGAACTGTACAGCGAGGTTTGCCTGAGCACCGGAGTGAGGCTGTACGTTTGCATAAGTGCAGCCGTAAAGCTCCATAGCACGGTTTCTTGCAAGATCTTCTACTACGTCAACGCAGTCACAACCGCCGTAATATCTCTTTCCGGGATAACCTTCCGCATACTTGTTGGTAAGGGGGCTGCCCATTGCTGCCATAACAGCCTTGCTTACCCAGTTCTCGGAAGCGATCAGCTCGATATGGCTGTTCTGTCTCTCCTGCTCAGCTACGATGGCCTGAGCAATTTCGGGGTCAACTGCTTTTACTTCATCTAAAGAATACATTTACTTTTCCTCCGTCATTAGACTTTAACACATTACAATGCTAAACAAAATTATATAACAGGTGCTCCTGCATTTGCAATAAAAAGTTAATACCGCTTTACCGGATACTTTTTACCGTTCTCATCGGTGAGAGTCCCTTCTTTTTCGGACCAATGCAGGTGCAGGCATTCGTATTCGCCCTGTTCGTAAGCGTATCCGTCCCCGTCATCCAGATACAGGGTGTAATCACAATCTCTGCCTCCGTAGACATGATACAGGATCTCCTCTCTGGCCTGCACTCTGTCGGAAACAGCAGTCATGGGAAGGATGCTTCCCGCTTTCACATACACGGGGATCCTGCGGATATCGGCCTCGGCCTCGATCCACTGTCCGCCCTCGTAATATGCTTTCGTATCAAAATCATACCAGCCGCATCCCTTGGGAAGATATACTCTCCTGGTCTTGGGAATGCCCTCCAGTTTCTCGGAGCCCGCGCCGTAATACATCGGAGTTGTCACGGGGCATATCATCAGGCTCTCACCAAACATATATTGATCAAAAATATCAAGGACCGTACTGTCCTCGGCAAACTCAAATGCCAGGTGACGCATCATGGAAGCATCGTTAAGCCATACCTTGCCTGCCTGGGAATAGATATAAGGCATCAGGGCATATCGTCTTCTGTTGGCTGCCAGGATCGCCTGATAGAACATATCCCCGCAGTCACCGGGCGTACCGTTCTCCTCGCCAAACATCCACAGCTCTCTCCTGCAATCGGTACCGTGACCTCTGAAGATGGGCAGGAATGCGCCCCACTGATACCAGCGGGTAAAGAGTTCTCTGTATCCGGCATCGGCGGTGGTTTGATCAAAATCGCCCTTCCAGTACCAGAAATTGCTGTTCTTTACAAAGAATGCACCGATATCCGTGGTCCAATACGGCAGACCGCTGGCGCAGAAATGCAGGCCTGCTGCCACCTGCTTACGCAAGGTATCAAAAGAAGCATCCACATCTCCGGACCAAAGAATGGTTCCGTAGCGCTGCTGCCCGGTCCAGGCACTTCTGGTCAGATTGCACACTCTCTTCTGAGGGAAAAGATTGCAGTTTCTCTGTCCCTCGTACAAAGACTTGGCGTGATAGAACGCATAGGCATTTCCCTTGCCGGGAGGCAAAAGATCGGCTGCCGCTTTGCAGTATTCTGCGTACATACCGGCTGCGTCCGGGCGATACTTGTGGCTCCACTCCGGAGTGATGGGTTCACTGGAATCACACCACCAGGAATCCACACCGTACTGAAACAGTCCTTCACAGGCCTGTTTCCAGTAGAGCTTTCTGCCTTCTTCGGACAGCGCATTATAGATAGAGGAGCCGGGCAGGATCTGTCCCTTCTCCTTCATTTCCTTATAGTTCTCACAGTTCGGATCCATATTGGGCCAGACAGAGATCATGAAACGGATATCCATCTCATGGAGCTTCTCCGTCATAGCAGCGGGATCAGGAAATCTTTTCCCATCGAAGGACTTCTGTCCCCACATGCCATCCTCCCAGGAGCACCAGTCCAGTACCAGTGCGTCCACACCGATACCGCGCCTTCTGTATTCCTTTGCCAGGGAGAGGATCTCCTCCGCGGTCTCATATCTTTCCTGTGACTGTATATAACCGAAGGCCCACTTCGGCAGCATGGCGGCTTTGCCTGTAAGCTTACGATATTCTCGCACGACACCATCCATATTTCCGCCGTACAGGAAAAAATAATCCAATTCGTCATCACATTCCCCATAGAGGCAGGAGCCGTACTCGTCATCATGAAAAACAAAGGGGGAATCCGTATTCAAAAGCAATCCGTAGCCTAAGCTGGATACCAGCACAGGAATGGCGATCTTGCGGTTGGCCTGATGGACATACACCGTCTTTCCTCTCAGATTGCCGAAGCCTTCCTCCTGCTGTCCCAGACCGTAGAGTGCCTCATTTTCCTGCCATTCCAGTGACAATCTGGTGTGGTACATGCGCTTATCGGGAATGCGCATAGCCTCTGACACTACCTCTTTCACGCCGTCCGCTGTCTTGATCTTCTCGGTGCGAATACCGCCCTCCTCATACAGGCGATAGGTCTGGAAGTCTTCCAGGGTCTTGCTCTCCCCATCGGCTTCTTTTAACAGTCTCTTGCCGCTTCGATCGGTAAATGTGATACTTCCCGTGGTTCGATCTACGACAGCGACACAGGCATCGGTGATCACCTTCACCTCTGTCTGCGTGGTCTCATACTGCCAGGATGCAAAAGCAGGGTGCATAATTACACCCTGTTTCTCTTCCTGTGAAAACGTATCACGTTCTGTATATGTGACTCTGATACAGCCCTGACTGATGGGCATCAGACGAAGCTTACCTCTCTCAGACAAAAGGAGCAGAGCCTTTCCGTCTGCCCGTATCTCTTCTATTTTGCTGCTTTTTTCACGTGCTGCATATAACATGATCTTTCACCTTTCATGTTTAAAGTGTGGACGCGGGTTCCTTTACGGAATCACGGATCATCAGTGTACAGGGAACCGGCACCGGTTCCGTATTTACTGCATCTCTTCCATCCGCAAGCATTGTCAACATAGTCTGCGCAGAGATCGCTCCGATCTCACGAAGGGGCAAAGCGTTGGTGGTGAGTCTCGGATACATAAATTCGGAGATCTGGCGGTTATCATAACCTGCAATGGACAGGTCCCTGCCGATCTCGATACCGTTCTTGTGGGCAAATTCGTAGGCACCGCCGGCCATCAGATCGTTCATACACCAGATGGCTGTCACGCCTGTCTGCGCCAGTTTTTCAGCACAGGTATATCCTGTCTTCTCCTCCCAGCCACCGAACACTGTCAAACCGGAATTGTAGGGAATTCCCTCCTCCTGAAGGGCCTTCTGGCAGCCTAACAGTCTGCTGACCGTGTGTATGTTGTCAGGTGCACCGGCCATGATTCCGATCTTGCGATGTCCCATGGAGATCAGATACTTCATCATATCGTAACCGCCCTTCTCATCATCCAGGATGACGGAAGGGAAACGATTTCCTTCGTTGGTGGCATACGCTACCATCAGGGGCAGAGGGAAATCCTTGGGAAAGCATCTGATGTTGCGGCAATGTCCTGCCACATAGATCACGCCGTCTACCTTGATGGACTGTACCTCATTCAGTGCCGGGATCAGCACGCTCTCCAGCTTGCTCTCGTCATGGAACCAGGTATCCTTCCACTTATCATACATACGCAGGTTTACCAGAATGGTTCTGTAGCCATGCTTTTCGCAGTACTCCATAGCAGCCTCAACGATAGGGGTGGTACTGAACTGATCCAGATCCTCTACCACGACGCTGATCAATTTGGTATTTTGTTTACGCATACTGGAAGCAAAATAGTTCGGTCTGTAACCGGTCTCCTTGATCACATCCAGTACTCTCTGCCTGGTCTCTTCACTGACGTTTGTCTTACCGTTTACGATATTGGAAACCGTACTGGGAGAGACATTACACATCTTCGCAATTTCTTTTACTGTAATCACACTTATCTCCTATTTGTCACTTAGACACCCTTCTCATAGATCCACGCTTTCGCGCTGAAATCTTCTTCTGCCTTACCGAAAGCTGCAAGCACTTTCGCCCCCTTCGGGATGGCAGGTTCCACAGGCTCAGACTGTGCAAAACGATGCACGATCACCAGCCCGCGGTTCTCCCACTCGCGAACCACTGTCTGCTCGCCGGTAGGAGCGTTATAACTTTTCGCAGAAACCTTCTGCAAAATGGTCTTTCCGTTCTTGATGATGTCGGAAGCCTCATGATAAAAAGCCATGGCTTCTTCCACGATCTTCCACTGTTCCTCGGACAGATCATAGATATCGCCGCTTAAGCACATACGTCCCAAAAACGTGCTGATCAGGGAATAATACAATCGATTCTCCGAATCGGAGGCACGAAGCACCGCCCAGATCTGGCTTTGTTCCGGTCTTATCACTCTGTGCATATTGGCTGCGATGATCGGTATGGAAGTGATCTCGTGGGCATCGGAGAAGCTTGCCTGACTGCAGATCTGCATCCAGGAGGGCTCCAGTCTGTGGCCGCCGCTGGAACAGTTCTCGATCATCATATCGGGGATCTCTGCCTTGATCTTTTTGAAAAACTGCTGGGAAGCAAGCACCTTGCGTCTCAAGGCTTCCCCAAGACTTTCCGCTCCGTCGCAGCCCATACCGTAGGTATCATTATAATCCACTTTGATATAACCGAACCCGCTGTCACGCAGCTGTCCGATCACCTTCTTTGAAAGATACTCTATGACCCAGGGATCCTCCATGTCCCAGAAGTGCCTGTTGGAACACTGGAGCACGAAACCATCCT
This sequence comes from Acetatifactor sp., assembly GCA_024403365.1. Classification (GTDB taxonomy): domain Bacteria; phylum Bacillota; class Clostridia; order Lachnospirales; family Lachnospiraceae; genus Acetatifactor. The sequence continues at coordinate 7,602 of JAKSRX010000094.1, forward strand.
TTTTCAATAGATGCTCATAGTCGTTAAAATATTTGCCGGCATGGGTCACCGACTCCATCTCGAACCACAGTCCCGGGATCATTCCTTTGGAACGAATGTAGTCCGCCACTTCCTTCATACCACCGGGGAAACGGCTCACATTCACATCCCAGTCACCTACCTGATCCCACCAGTTGCTTGCACTGCCATACCAGCCGGAATCGATGACCAGGAACTGG
>JAKSRX010000095.1 GCA_024403365.1 Acetatifactor sp.
CTTGTTCAGATGTCTCTCCAGATATCCGTCCCTTACAAACTCATTCAAGATACTTTGATCGATGCGGGACACAGTGCAGGAATAGAAATAACAATCACTTTTATACTTACGCAGCAACTCCTCCGGAAGCACCATGAAGCTCACACGGATGGAAGGCGCGATGGACTTGGAGAAACTGCCCAGGTAAATGACTTTGCCCTTCTCATCCAGGGACTGCAATGCCGGAATGGGCTTGCCGCGGTAACGGAACTCACTGTCATAATCATCCTCGATGATGTATCTGTTCTCCGCCTTTCCGGCCCACTTCAACAGCTCGTTTCTGCGGCCGATGGGCATAATGGTTCCCGAGGGAAACTGGTGGGTAGGCATGACGTAGACCACGTTGGCATCCGTCGCCTTCAGTTCATTGGGTCGCATGCCGTTCTCGTCCGTCTCTAAGATACAGATCTCCTTTGCAAAGGAGCTGAAGATACGATAGGAACGAAGGTAGGTAGGATTCTCCATGGCCACCTTGACCCCACTACCCAGGATCTTCTCCAACAGCATCAGGAGATAATCATTTCCCGCGCCCACAATGATCTGTTCCGGACGGCAGTTCACACCTCGGGAGGAGTGCAGGTAGCGGCTGATGGTCTCTCGCAGTTCATGGTCCCCCTGGGGCTCTCCGCGGCTGAACAATCTTCTGTTGTCCTCGCTGAGCACATGCTTACTGATACGCCTCCAGGTGTCGAAGGGGAAGCCATCCATGGAGATGCTGTAAGGTGAGAAATCCACCTCTGCTTCCCGGGCGGTCTCCTTTTCTCCTGCTTCCTCGGTGCTTCGAATACCCTCCTCGGTCTCTGCCAGGCGCTGTTCCGACAGATCATCTGTCCGATAGTCCGCGTCCTGTTCTCCTCTGGCAAAATCAGCCAGGGTATCGATGGAGCAAACAAAATATCCCTTGCAGGGAATTGCCTCAATATAGCCCTCATCCAATAGCTGACCGTAAGCAGTGTCCACGGTACTGCGGGCTACACCTAAAAACTCCGCCAAAGAACGCGTAGAGGGAAGCCTCTCGCCGGCGAGAAGCTTCCCTTCTTTCATTTCACTTTTGATATGATTATAAATCTGTTCATACAGGCAGATATTTCCTTCTGTCTGCAGACGGATCGTCATATGATACATGTTTACGCTTGCCTTTCTTCTAGGCTGATCAGTCCTTCTTAGGCAGTACGAAAGAACTCTTCAGAGAAACGATTCTGTTGAATACAGGATGCTCAGGAGTGGAATCCTTATAATCCACACAGAAGAAGCCCTGTCTTACAAACTGGAATCTGTCATATGCCTTTGCATCTGCGAAAGCAGGCTCTAAGTAGCATTCCTTCACTACCAGAGAGTTGGGATTCAGATACAGTTCGCCGTTCTCATCGTAGATGGAACCCTTCTCGTCAGCAACGGTCTCATCGATCAGGTTCTCGTACAGTCTTACCTCTGCTTTGATAGCGGTCTGTGCTGCTACCCAGTGGATGGTACCCTTTACCTTACGACCGTCGGGGCTGTTGCCGCCCTTGGATGCGGGATCGTAGGTTGCATGGATCACGGTGACATTGCCGTTCTCATCCTTCTCACAACCGGTACAGGTCACGAAGTATGCGTTCATGAGACGAACCTCGTTGCCGGGGAACATACGGAAATACTTCTTGGGAGGCTCTTCCATGAAGTCCTCTCTCTCGATGTAAAGCTCCTTGCCGAAGGGGATCTCTCTGGTGCCGAGTGCTTCATTCTCGGGATTGTTGATACCGGTAAGCATCTCGATCTGTCCTTCGGGATAGTTGTCGATCACAAGCTTTACGGGATCTACGATCGCCATGTAACGAGGCGCCTTAGCCTTCAGATCCTCACGGATACAGTACTCCAGTGCAGCATAGTCTGCGATGGAATGTGCCTTGGAAACACCACTCATCTCTACGAATGCACGAATGGACTCGGGGGTGAAACCTCTTCTTCTCAGTGCGGAGATAGATACCAGTCTGGGATCGTCCCAACCGTCTACGATTCCGTTCAGAACCAGCTTCTTGATGTATCTCTTACCGGTCACTACGTTCTTCAGATACATCTTAGCCTGCTCGATCTGCTTGGGAGGATGAGGATACTCAAGCTCTCTTACCACCCAGTCATACAGAGGTCTGTGGTCCTCGAACTCCAGAGTACAGATGGAATGGGTAATGCCTTCGATGGCATCCTCGATGGGATGTGCGAAGTCATACATAGGGTAGATGCACCACTGATCTCCGGTGTTATGGTGAGTCATATGTGCCACACGATAGATAACGGGATCTCTCATGTTAATGTTAGGGGAAGCCATATCGATCTTTGCACGAAGCACCAGCTCGCCGTCTGCGTACTTGCCGTTCTTCATATCCTCGAACATGGACAGGTTCTCTTCGATGGATCTGTCTCTGTTGGGGTCTTCCTTACCGGGCTCGGTAAAAGATCCTCTGTACTCTCTGATCTGCTCTGCGGTCAGATTGGAGATATAAGCCTTGCCCTTCTTGATCAGCTTCACTGCGCCTTCGTACATCTCGCCGAAGTAGTTGGAAGCATAGAACAGTCTGTCCTCCCAATCTGCGCCAAGCCATGCTACGTCTGCCTTGATGGACTCAACGAACTCGATATCCTCCTTGGTAGGGTTGGTATCGTCGAATCTCATGTTGAACTTACCGCCATACTTCTGTGCAAGGCCGTAGTTTACAAGGATCGCCTTAGCATGTCCGATATGCAGATATCCGTTAGGCTCCGGAGGAAAACGGGTATGTACGGTGTCGTAATAGCCTTCCGCCAGATCCTTTTCAATAATGGTTTCTATAAAATTTTTGCTTTCGATTTCGCTCATGATAATTTCCATGCCTTTCGTCATATTTTTACAGCTGAAATTATTCTGTATATTCTACCACAACTTCATTTGCTATTTCAAGCAATTCATTCGTAGAATAGTTCGGTACCAGGTATTGTCCGGCGGTAGTACGGAAACGAAGCATGTTTTTGTCTGCTTCAAAATCGCAGAAATGAGGCAATCTGGCGATCAGTTTATGATCGGAACTGAACTTCATTCCCTCTCCTCTGTAACCCACAAAGTAGTTGCCTTCCTTGTCATAGCCAAAGAAGCGTTCGAAGAAGGTAACATCCTCACGTGCTTCACCCAACAGCGTATTGTCTGCTGTGTCATAGATTCTGATGACATCATCAAAGTAGACAACAAAAGTCAGTTTCTCGTCATCACTGAAGAAGATCCTGTAGATCAGCTCGGGGTTCTCAAAGTTCTTACCCTCTGCATACTCTTTTGCCTGTATCTGGGAAAGGCAGACCTTTTCCTCGATTCCGTAATCCACTGCATCTACTTTCTCACCGTATTCCAGGTAGCCGTACATGGTAAGTGCGTTCTCCTTATGTGCACTCATCATGAAGCCGCCATATACCTGAGTGGATAACTGCAGATTCACAGAGTGGGGTCTGAAAGATCCTATCACGTCCATCAGATCCCCGGTGTCGCCCTTGATGATCAGACGTCTGCCGCTTCTTGTGAAAGCCAGGTAGAGGTCTGTGTCATTGATACTGTACAGGCCGATCATGCTGTCTCCCAAGGGAAGATTTGCGATCTCCGCTCCGGTCTTCATATCCATAAGAACCGCAGACCAGCTTAAGCCCACTACGATCTGATCCAGGGTGCCCTGGCCTTTTACGATTCCGGATGCTCCTTCATTGCTGTACTTCTTCTCCCAGATGACCTTGCCGTCGGACAGACGATATCTGGTAATATATGCGTCGAAGATCCTGTTCATATCCTGGTACAGAGTGGATGCACATATGATATCCTCTCCGTCGAACACCATCTCTTTCACCGTCTTGTTCTTTAGGTCAAACTTCTTCGTCTCATTGTCTGTTACATTCACCACATACAATTCGGAGCCTTCATCCATGATAAGATACGCGCTGAACGCATAATACAGTTTGCCATCCAGCACCTGAAATGCACCGTTGTGCTGCTGATAATAATCTCCGGTGTCCACGAAGCTAAGCACCTTCTCGGTGTTTACATCGATCACTGCTATATGATGACTGTCGGAAGCGACCAGAACGCTTCCGTCGGAAGAGGCTTCCAGATAATAAGGTTTAAAATCCAGTTCCAGGATATGGGTGGTATCATCTGCTACCTTTGCAGCCACCAGCTGGTAACTGTCATTGATATAGTAGAAGGTCTCCTTATCCGTGAATACCGCGCTGGGTGCACTGCCATCATAGGCATCCGTGATAGTCCTCAGTACTTTCCCATGTCTGATATCGATCAGGGACAATATATTAGCGGAATCATACACCAGCATGGTATCGCCCTTATAGAGATTGGTCACCCATTCCACGGTACCCTTCAGCGGGATCTGATAGATGGGGTACATGGTGGTGTCTCTGTCATATATTCTGGTACTGTCTGCCAGAGCCAGTTCCGCTTCTTCCGTATACGGCATATCCAGGCCCTGATAGTTGGTCAGTGCCTTCACAGCGGTACGAATGGCATCCACACGGTCACCTGCGCTCAGCTGTCTGGTGGAAGTCTCCGCCAGATTCTTAGCCTGGGCTAAAAGCAAGCTTTCATTCTGCGCTTTGATCTCCTCTGCCTGTTCCTGGATCTCCGCATTTCGCGCTACGATCTCCGCATTCTGCGCGGTGATCTCCTGGTTCTGACTCTGGATCTGCTGCTTCTGCTGATTGATCTGCAGCATCATCAATGTACTGATGGTACCAAAGGCAATACCTACAAGACCTGCCAGCACAGATGCTCCGATGATCTTGCGAAGTTTCTGCTCTCTGTGACGCTGTCGCAGACCGTCATAAGAGGTGCCGAACATGGGTGCCAGCAATCTGGGAAGTTCTGCCTTGATGGCCTTTAATACTTCCTTCTTGTTTGCGCCTCGCATGTCCGCGCCCAGAGGCTCGATATCCTGTCGTACGATGGATGTGGTGCCGTCCTCATTGGTCACCTCCACGTCCTGATACAGAAGCTCAGGCGGGTAGGATTCGGAGGGCTCTCCCTCTGCCAATACCGCAAGCACCTTGTTTCTGCCGTGGAGCTCGATGAATGTCTCGATCTCCTTGCGGCACCATACGGATTCCTTCAGTCTGGGGGTACAGATAACGATCAAAAACTCAGAAGTATGCAATGCCTCCGTGATATTGTCTGCCAGGTTGATGGAGATCGGCAGTTCTTCACGATCTCTGAACACTCTGGTGATCTTATGTCTGGTCAGATTATCTGCCTTAGCCAGGTTTGCAGGAAGACGGAATGCCTCCATTTGTCTATGCAGATTCTGCGCCACAAAAGAATCCAGATCGCAGTGTCTATAGCTGATAAACGCGTCGTAACGATACTCTTTTTCCATTTTGACCCCCTTCATTTCAGTGATCCCTAAAAAGTATAAAAAGCCATAGCCGGCTCCGGTGGAAAACCCGGGGTCGGCATGGCAATGAATCAATGGTACTACTCTGAACACTTGCGTCTTGCAAGCGATCAGATCAATTAGTGATGGAACAGTCTGATGCCGGTAAATGCCATTACCATGTTGTACTTATCGCAGCACTCGATAACGTCAGCATCACGAACAGATCCGCCGGGCTGTGCAATGTACTGCACGCCGCTCTTGTGTGCTCTCTCCACGTTGTCGGAGAAGGGGAAGAAAGCGTCGGATCCCAGAGTGACCTCGGTCATCTGATCCAACCATGCACGCTTCTCTTCTCTGGTAAATACGGGAGGCTTTACCTTGAAGATATTCTGCCAGGTTCCTTCTGCCAGAACGTCCATATATTCATCACCGATATATACATCGATGGCATTGTCTCTGTTTGCACGGCCAAGACCGTCTACGAACTGAAGGTTCATGACCTGAGGTGCCTGACGAAGGAACCAGTTGTCTGCCTTCTGTCCTGCCAGTCTGGTACAGTGTACACGAGACTGCTGACCTGCACCGATACCGATAGCCTGTCCACCCTTTACGTAGCATACGGAGTTGGACTGAGTATACTTCAGAGTGATCAGGGAGATCTTCATATCGATGAGTGCGCTCTCGGGGATCTCCTTGTTTACGGTCACGATATTGGAAAGCAGATCGCCGTTGATATCCAGTTCATTTCTGCCCTGCTCAAAGGTGATGCCGTATACCTGCTTCTTCTCGATCTGGGCGGGTACGTAATTAGGATCGATCTGAATGATATTGTAGTTGCCGTTCTTCTTAGCCTTCAGAAGAGCCAGTGCTTCATCGGTATAACCGGGAGCGATCACACCGTCGGAAACCTCTCTCTTGATCAGCTTAGCGGTATCTGCATCGCAGACATCGCTAAGAGCGATGAAATCACCGAAGGAAGACATTCTGTCTGCGCCGCGGGCTCTTGCATATGCACAAGCCAGAGGGGAAAGTTCGCCAAGATCGTCTACCCAGTAGATCTTAGCCAGGGTCTCGGTAAGAGGAAGACCTACTGCTGCACCTGCGGGAGATACATGCTTGAAGGAAGTAGCTGCAGGAAGGCCGGTAGCCTCCTTCAACTCCTTAACAAGCTGCCAGCCGTTGAAAGCATCCAGGAAGTTGATATATCCGGGCTTGCCGTTAATGACGGTAACAGGAAGGTCGCTGCCATCCTCCATGAAGATTCTGGAAGGCTTCTGGTTAGGGTTACATCCGTATTTCAACTGAATTTCGTTCATGATCTTTTCTCCTTCTTTTTGACAGATTAAACGTTCTTATTTACGATTCTGGTCTCATATTCGCCGGTAGCAATGTCGATGAAACGAACGAACAGAGAAACCTTGTTGTCGGGATTTAAGTTGTTCCATACCATCTCGGTGAAGGACTCGATATCACCGGAGATCTCCACTACCTTAGGCTCGCCCTGGAAGCTGGGAAGAGGATTGCCGTCATGCATATAGGTATGAATGAATCTGCCCTCGCCTGCCTTGGGGTTGTCATAGGTGTAGGTGTAACGGTTGCAGCAATCGGGATCGCCGTTGTTGCTCTTCAGGATGGACATTGCGAAATCATACTTGCCGTTCTCAACATGCATGATACCGGAAATTCTGGGGGTGTAGTTAGGGCCGTCGGGCTCGAACTCTCTGCATCTCAAGGACTGCTCGAAGGTCTGGCCTGCTGCCATGCCGTCGTAGATGGTATCGGTCTGATCACCGTTGGTAACGATGGTGTCCTTGCCCAGAACTCTGACAGGAGCATAGATGATGAGGCTGGGATCTTCCAACTTGGAAGGATCAAATGCCTGGGTACGAATACCCTCTCCCTCGGTAACAAATACACGGTTGCGGCTGTTGGAGCTTCTTCCCATGATAAAATATGCAGTCACTGCATACTTGCCGTCTGCAGAACGACCGATCACGATACCTCTGCCGGGATAAGCATTGTTCATAAGTTCCTCATTCAACTGAATCATTTTCTCTTCCTCCTGTTGCGTATCTACGCTCGGGTGAAAGCGAGCGCGCTTGTTTTCCTTCCTCGCTATGAATAAAAACCACCTGGGCATCACAAATAAGGTGGTGCCCAGGCGGTCGGCTTCTAAATCATACTGCACTCCCTGTGAGTTCTCTCACTTCCGCCAGTTATGCAGCTCATAGTAATATGATACAACACACCTGCTTGAAAAAGCAAGCGCAATTTATGCATCTACGCTGTAGTTGGGAGCTTCCTTGGTGATATGGATATCATGAGGATGGCTC
>JAKSRX010000096.1 GCA_024403365.1 Acetatifactor sp.
AGACCTCAGGGCGACAGACCCTACAACAGAGAGGGAAGACCTCAGGGCGACAGACCTTACAACAGAGAGGGAAGACCTCAGGGCGATAGACCTTACAACAGAGAGGGAAGACCTCAGGGTGACAGACCTTACAACAGAGACGGCAGACCCCAGGGAGACAGACCTCAGGGCGACAGACCCTACAACAGAGACGGCAGACCTCAGGGAGGAATGAACAGAGATGGCAGACCTCAGGGAGACAGACCTCAGAACGGTTATCAGAGAAACAACAGACCTGGCGCAGACGGCGGCAAGGGCGATTGGCGTGGCCCGGGCAACGGCCAGGGCGGCAACCGTGGTTTCAACGGTGCTCCGCGTGACAACAGAGCAGCTGGCGGACAGGGAGCCGGATACAGAGGCAATAGCCAGAGCAGAGGCGGTTTTGGCGGAGATGTTGCGCCCGCTAAGGACCTTGAGAAGAAGCGTGAAGAAGACAAGAGACGCGCAAGCAGCCAGGAGAAGGATAGAAGATCCAAGAAGGACTACATGTATGAGGAGGACGAGGCAGCAAAGAATAAGCCCGGCCGCTTCATCAAGCCTGAAAAGAAGAAGGAAGAAGTCGTTGAAGAAGTGATCAAGGTGATCACCCTTCCTGAAATGATCACTATCAAGGATCTGGCTGACAAGATGAAGATCCAGTCTTCCGCGATCATTAAGAAGCTTTTCCTGGAAGGTAAGATCGTTACCGTAAACCAGGAGATCTCCTACGAGGATGCGGAAGCAATTGCAATGGAATATGACATCCTCTGCGAGAAGGAAGTGAAGGTCGATGTAATCGAAGAACTTCTGAAAGAGGATGAGGAATCAGAAGATGAAATGGTGGAAAGACCTCCCGTTATCTGTGTAATGGGTCACGTTGACCACGGTAAAACTTCCCTTCTGGATGCGATCAGAAAGACCAACGTTACCGATAGAGAGGCCGGCGGTATTACCCAGCACATCGGTGCTTACACTGTTAATGTACAGGGCAGAAAGATCACCTTCCTGGATACCCCCGGACATGAAGCATTCACCGCAATGCGTATGCGTGGTGCAAATTCCACCGATATCGCTATTCTGGTAGTTGCTGCAGACGACGGCGTAATGCCTCAGACCATTGAGGCGATCAACCATGCAAAGGCTGCGGGTATCGAGATCGTTGTTGCTGTCAATAAGATCGATAAGCCTTCTGCTAACATCGAGAGAGTGAAGCAGGAGCTGACTGAATATGAACTGGTTGCTACTGACTGGGGCGGAACTACCGAGTTCGTTCCCGTTTCCGCTAAGAGCGGCGAAGGTATCGAGGATCTGCTGGAGACCATCCTGCTGACCGCTGATATCCTGGAGCTGAAGGCTAATCCCAAGAGACGTGCAAGAGGTCTTGTTATCGAGGCTGAGCTGGATAAGGGACGTGGTCCCGTTGCTACCGTTCTGGTACAGAAGGGTACTCTGCATGTAGGTGATTTCATCTCCGCAGGCGCTTGCTACGGTAAGGTAAGAGCAATGATCGACGACAAGGGCAAGAGAGTAAAAGAAGCTACTCCTTCCACTCCTGTTGAGATCCTGGGCCTTTCCGATGTTCCCAGTGCAGGTGAAGTATTCCTGGCTCATGAGAACGATAAGACTGCAAAATCCTACGCTGAGACTTACATGGCTCAGAACAAGGAGAAGAAGCTTGAAGAGACCAAGTCCAAGATGTCTCTGGATGATCTGTTCTCCCAGATCCAGGAGGGCAATCTGAAGGAACTGAACCTGATCATCAAGGCTGATGTACAGGGTAGCGTAGAGGCTGTTAAGCAGTCCCTGACCAAGCTGACAAACGAGGAGATCGTTGTAAAATGTATCCATGGCGGTGTTGGTGCCATCAATGAGTCCGATGTTACTCTGGCTTCCGCATCCAATGCGATCATCATCGGTTTCAACGTTCGTCCCGATGCTACCGCTAAGGCAACTGCTGAGCGCGAGGGCGTAGACGTAAGACTTTACAATGTCATCTACCAGGCGATCGCTGATATCGAAGCTGCTATGAAGGGTATGCTGGATCCTGTATTCGAGGAGAAGATCATCGGTCATGCACAGGTACGTCAGGTATTCAAGGCTTCCCAGATCGGTAACATCGCAGGTTCCTACGTTATGGACGGTATCTTCCAGAGAGGCTGTAAGATCCGTATCACCCGTGAGGGCGAGCAGATCTACGAAGGTGCACTTGCTTCCCTGAAGCGTTTCAAGGATGATGTAAAGGAAGTTAAGGAAGGCTTCGAGTGCGGTCTCGTATTTGAGGGCTTTGACCAGATCAAGGAAGAGGATATGGTTGAGGCTTACATCATGGTAGAGGTGCCCAGATAGTATGAGAAAAAACAGTATTAAAAATACCCGTATCAACGGGGAAGTGCAGAAGGTATTGGCCGAGATCATCCGCGGTGAGATCAAGGATCCCCGTATCAGCCCCTGGACCAGCGTAGTCGCTGTAGAGGTTGCACCTGATCTGAAGACCTGTAAGGCCTGGATCAGCGTACTGGGTGATGAGGAAGCGAAGAAGAATACCCTGGCAGGCTTGAAGAGCGCTGTAGGTTATATCAAGAGACAGCTGGCAAAGACCATCAATCTGCGCAATACACCGGAGATCACTTTTGTGATGGATCAGTCCATCGAGTACGGTGTCAACATGTCACACAAGATCGATGAAGTTCTGGCTTCCGATGCTGCGGCATCCGCTCAGGACGAAGAGTAAAAAAATCCCGAAGGGGTCTTTATGGCCTCTTCGGGTAAAATTTTAAGTTAGAAAATAAGGAGAGATCTGATGATAGATATTTTAAAGGAATGTGAGGGAGCAAAGAAGATCGGTATCAGCGGTCATGTTCGTCCCGACGGCGACTGCGTTGGTTCGACTCTGGCGCTGCAGATGTATCTGCGCAAGTGTTTGCCGGATGCTGAGATCACCGTTTACCTGGAACAGCCTCCCGAGATCTTTTGCGAGATCGTGGGCTTCAATGCTATTAATTCCGAATTTCCCGATGTAGAGGAGATGGATGTCTTCTTCGTGTTAGACTGCATGCCTGACAGAACCGGCGGCGCAGCAAAATATGAGACCATTGCAAAGAAGACCATCAACATCGACCATCATATGAGCAATCCCGGCAGCACACCTCTTTCCGTGGTGAAGCCCGAGGCAGGTTCCTGCTGTGAAGTGCTGATGGACCTTCTGAAAGAAGAGAAACTGGACAAGGACATCGCTATGTCCCTGTATATCGGTATCATTCACGACACAGGTGTGTTCCAGTATTCCTGCACTTCTCCCGATACTATGATGAAGGGTGCAAAACTGATCGCCTACGGTTTTGATTATCCCAGACTGATTCAGGAGACTTTTTATCAGAAAACATATATGCAGACACAGATCATGGGCCGTGTGCTCATGGAGAGCGTGCGTTTCATGGATGGCAAGTGCATCGTCGGTCTGCTGGATAAGAAGACCCAGGAGTTCTACAATGTGACTCCCAAGGATTTCGACGGTATCGTAAATCAGCTGCGCAATATCAAGGGCATCAGCTGTGCGATCTTCATGTATCAGACCGATGTTCTGGAGTACAAGGCAAGCCTTCGTACCGATGAAACCATCAATGCGGCAGCCATCAGTACATATTTTGGCGGCGGCGGACATGCCAGAGCGGCAGGATGTACTTTGCAGGGTACCTTCTATGACTGCATCAACAACCTTTCCGCACAGATCGAAAAACAGTTGGAGAAAGCATGATAAACGGAATCATTATTATAAAGAAAGAGCAGGGTTTCACTTCCCACGATGTAGTGGCGAAGATGAGAGGAATCTGCGGGCAGCGTAAGATCGGTCACACCGGTACGCTGGATCCTGCGGCCACCGGCGTTTTGCCTGTGTGCCTGGGCAGTGCCACCAAACTCTGCGATATGCTGACAGACAGAGACAAGGAATATGTGGCGGAGCTTCTGCTCGGTGTGGAGACAGACACCCAGGATACCACGGGTGAAGTGCTGAATGAGCGGGAAGTGACCTGCTCCGAGGAAGAAGTGCGTCATATTTGCGAGACATTCGTGGGAAACTATGACCAGGTGCCTCCCATGTACTCTGCGCTGAAAGTGAACGGCAAGAAGCTTTATGAACTTGCCAGAGAAGGCAAGGAAGTGGAGCGAAAGGCTCGCCCGGTGGTGATCCATGAGCTGGAGATCCTGGAGATGGCGCTTCCCGTGGTGAAGATCCGGGTGCAGTGTTCCAAGGGCACCTACATCAGGACCCTCTGTGCCGATATCGGCGAGAAGCTTGGCTGCGGCGGTACCATGAAAAGCCTGAATCGAACCGCTGTGGGAAGATTTCGCATAGACGATGCCATTACTTTGGCGGAACTTCGGAACCTGAAGGATACGGGGGATCTGCTTTCCGCAGTGTGTCCCGTGGACGAAGTGTTTGCGGCATGTCCTTCCTTGACTGTAAGCGGAAGAGGCGTGAAGCTTTTGGAGAACGGCAATCCTTTCGCACCGGAGGAGACTGTAGAGCAGACGGTATACGGCGCGGATGAGCAGGTGAGAGTATACTTCCCGGATGGAAAGTTTGCTGGAGTATTCGCTTATGACAAAGCGAAGGATCTGTACAAGCCTGTGAAAATGTTTTTGGATAAGGAATAGTATGGAGATCATTACAAATACTACGAATTTCAATTTAGATACGGATGCTGCGGTAGCCATCGGCAAGTTCGACGGCCTGCATATCGGTCACAGAAAACTGATCGACTTGATCCTGCAGCAGAAGGCTAAGGGACTTGCAGCCTGCGTGTTCACCTTTGATCCGGCACCGGCGGTGCTCTTCGGATTCTCTGACGGCAAGGAACTGACCACCAAAGAGGAAAAGAGAAGGATCCTTGCGGACCTGGGCGTGGACATTCTCATTGAGTTCCCCATGACGAAGGAGACAGCGGCGATCTCGCCGGAGACTTTTGTGAGAGAGATCCTAAGCGAGAGAATGAGAGCGCGCTACATTGCGGCCGGCACCGATCTGTCCTTCGGCGACAAGGGGAAAGGCAACACAGAGCTCTTAAAGAGCATGGGTGTGATGCTGGGCATCCACACAGAGACCATTGAGAAGATCAGTATCGACGGAGTGGAGGTCAGCTCCACTTTCGTAAGAGAACGTGTGGAAGAGGGCGATATGGAGACTGCCACCGCTTTCCTGGGACAACCTTACTGTGTGCAGGGAGAAGTGGTCCACGGCAATCACTTAGGCAGTACCATCGGTTTTCCTACCGTGAATCAGATCCCGCCCGCGACAAAGCTTTTGCCTCCCTGCGGCGTGTATCTCTCTACTGCCATCGTCAAAGGGAAGAAATACAATGCGATCAGCAACGTAGGATTCAAGCCCACCGTCTCCGATGGAAATGTGTGCGGTGTAGAGACCTATCTCTATGATTTTGACCAGGATATCTATGGCGAAGACATCACAGTCTTCTTGGAAAAGTTCAGCCGACCGGAGCAGAAGTTCGACAAACTGGAGTCTTTGATCGCACAGCTTCAGCATGATATTGCCTCCGGAAAAGTACGGAATTGATGGAAATTGTAAAATTTGAGTTGTAAGTTTATCGCGGTTAAAGTAAAATAATAGCGAAATCGTTTAAAGCCCTATTACAAAAAGAAGGAAAGTTATTATGAATACATCCTTGGATATTGCAAAAATGGCCCTTTCTATGGCAGGAGGTCTTGGCCTGTTCCTTTATGGTATGAGAGTTATGAGTGACTCCATCGAAAAGGTAGCCGGCGCAAAGCTCCGTCGTATTTTGGAGATATTTACCACCAACAGATTTTCAGGACTGATCGTAGGTATCGTTTTCACCGGTATCATCCAGTCCTCCAGTGCCTGTACCGCAATGGTCGTTTCCTTTGTAAACGCAGGTCTGATGAGTCTGGGACAGGCAGCAGGCGTTATCTTCGGTGCCAACATCGGTACCACCATCACGTCGCAGCTGGTATCCTTTAATCTATCGGAATACGCACCTATCTTCCTGTTTGTCGGAGTTGTGGGTGTCATGTTTATCAAGAAGACCAGTGTAAAACAGTTCTGCGAGATCATCGTCGGTTTCGGTATCCTGTTCCTGGGACTGAAGACTATGTCCTCTACCATGAGTGCAGTAAAGACTGATCCCGGCGTTATCAGCCTGTTTTCTTCTTTGTCCAGCCCGATCTTAGCGTGCCTTTTAGGTGTCGTTGCTACCAGTATCATTCAGTCCTCCTCCGTAACCGTCAGCATCGTACTGCTGCTTGCGAACCAGGACCTGCTGGATCTTAAGATCTGTCTCTTCATTATTCTCGGTTGTAATATCGGTGCCTGCACCACAGCGCTTCTTGCTTCCCTTTCCGGTCGTAAGGATGCGAAAAAGGCCGCTTTGATCCACTTCTGGTTCAATGTGATCGGTACCGTTTTGTTCTATATCGCATTTGCCGTATCCGGAGATTTCTTCGTGAACCTGATCAAGAGCATTTCCGCAGACGACGGACGTTTCGTAGCAAACGCACATACCCTGATCAAGATCGCACAGGTACTCATCCTGTTCCCCTTCTCCGGTATGATCGTCAAACTGTCCGAGATGTGTGTTCCCGGAGAGGACAAGCAGGTGGGCTACAGAGAGAGCTACCAGCTTGAGTTCATCGGCAACAAGGTAGTCTTCAATCCTGCAACTGCAGTATTTGAAGTAGTGAAAGAGCTTGACCGTATGGCGACTCTTGCCAGCGAGAACCTGAACCGCGCCATGAACGCGCTGATCACTCTGGACGATGATGATATCGCAGAGGTATACGAAGTAGAGAAGAACATCAACTTCTTAAACCACGCCATCACCGGCTATCTGGTTAAAATCAACCAGTCCACCCTGCCTATCGAAGACTTGAAGACCATCGGCGGTCTGTTCCATGTATGTAACGATATCGAGCGTATCGGTGACCATGCGGAGAACATCGTAGATGCAGCGAAGCAGAGAAAAGAGGACGGTGTCGGCTTCAGTAAGGATGCACAGAAGGAACTTGGAGCTATGATGGATATGGTCAATGACCTGATCCGTTACGCCATCGAGATGTTTGTCAAGGGCGATGAGACTCATATGCAGGATGTCATCGACTTAGAGGACAAGATCGACGATATGGAGAAGGAGATGCAGAAAGCCCATGTAGATCGACTGACCAAGGGCGAATGTACTCCCGAAGCAGGTATGATCTTCTCCGATATTGCTTCCGGTCTGGAGAGAGTAGCAGACCATGCTACCAACATCGCATTTGCGGTGATCAATGCGGAGAAAGAAGCAGAGCAGGCGAAGGCACAGTAAAAAGAGATCATTCTCCCGGTTTTGCGAGAGGGTTCCATCGGAACTTTTGAACAAAATCGGGAGATTTTTTTTGTTTATCTTTCAGTCGACAAAATATGGGGAAAGGTTGACACATCTGACGGCCGAAGCTATAATTACCTTGTAACAATTTTGTAATAGTTTTGTAAACAAGTTGATATTTTGGAGTTTTTATAGATGAAAGTAACCATGATCAGAAAATCGATGCGCCTTTTGGCTGCAGGCCTTGTACTTGCAATGATGGTCAGCCCTATGTCTGTCAGTGCAAGCAGCATTATGCCCAACGCCGGTATTGCATCCTTTTTTGAAGCAA
>JAKSRX010000097.1 GCA_024403365.1 Acetatifactor sp.
TGGTTGCATTAAAGTCTGTCACGGATACTGCCGCATTGGGACAGTTTCTTACGCAGATACCGCATCCGATACATCCTGTGTTGCAGGCTTTCATGGTAACAGGTCCCTTGTCTACAGAGCTGCAGGCTACCGCTACTTTAGCCTTGTAAGGGATCAGGGAAAGCAGATGCTTGGGGCAGACAGCGATACATTTACCGCAAGCCTTACAAGCTTCCTTATCTACTACAGCCACTCCGTCTACCACATGGATAGCACCGAAGGGACAGATCTTGGCGCAGGTTCCGTATCCGAGGCAGCCGCTGTTGCACTTCTTGGGGCCGCCGTCCGGAACAAAACTCATCATACGGCAATCTTCGATACCATAGTAATCATAGTTCTTATTGGCGTGATTGCAGTCACCCTGACAGGCAACAAATGCGACCATACGCTCTTTCTCTTCCGCTTCCACGCCCATGATAGAGGCGATCTCTTTACCGACCTTTTCGCCGCCTACGGGGCAGGCATTGACGGGAGCTTCTCCCTTGGCGATAGCCGCCGCCAGACCGGAACAACCTGCATAACCGCAGCCGCCGCAGTTATTACCGGGCAGTGCAGCCAGCACCGCTTCTTCCTTCTCATCGATCTCTACTTTGAACTTCAGTCCGGCAACACCCAGGAACAAACCGACGAAGATGCCTACAAGAGCCACTACAACAGTGGCAGTAATAATTCCAACTGCATTCATGTCTGTTCCTCCTTATAAAAGTCCTGAAAAGCCTACAAAAGCGATGGCCATCAATCCTGCTGTCAGCAGTACGGTAGGCATACCCTTAAATGCCACAGGCACATCATTGTATTCTGTTTTCTCTCGAATACCGGCTAAGATCACGATAGCGATGGTGAATCCAACCGCTGTTGCGAAACCATTCACGGTTCCTTTTAAGATACCATAATTTGCCTGCTCATTGTTGATCGCTACACCAAGTACCGCACAGTTGGTAGTGATCAAAGGCAAGTACACACCAAGTGCTTCATACAAGGAAGGCATCATCTTATGCAGGAACATTTCCACAAACTGTACCAGAGCCGCAATGACTAAGATAAATACGATGGTATCCAGATACTGAATATGAAAACGGATCAGCACAAAACGATTGATAACGCCTGCAACAAGGCTGGCTAAAGTGATTACGAAGATAACTGCCGCGCCCATGCCGGCTGCGGTCTTCACCTTCTTGGATACGCCCAGGAAGGGACACAGTCCCAGGAACTGACTCAGTACAACATTGCTGACCAGAGAGGAGCCGACGATCAGCACGAGCATTTCTTTTACACTATCCATCGCTTATTCCTCCTCATCCAAATCTACAACATCAAGATCATCCAGTTTGTCAAAGGAAACTTCGTCCTCATCCTTCTGAACTTTTTTCACTATGGTTTCCGGTGCTTTCTTTGCGGGAGCCTCTGCTGCTACAGGAGCAGGTGCTTCCTCCTTTTTAACGGGTGCTTCCTCCTTCTTAACAGGAGTTTCTTCTTTCTTCACAGGTGCCGCTTCTTTCTTCTGAAGTGCGCTGGCGTCATAGAATCTCTTGGAGCAGCCCTTCTTATCACAGTTCATACAATCTTCGGAACATCCGGAACCGATCTTCTCGAAGGATTTACCCTTCTTCTGACGGGACAGTTTGATAGCATTCTGAAGTGCGGTCAACGCAGCCAGTACAAAGAACGCTCCGGGTGCCTGTCCAAAGATACGAACGGGTTCAAAAGATTCCGGCATGATCGCCATATCAAATATCTTTCCGGCACCAAGCAGTTCTCTTACCGCACCGATACAGGTCAGTGCGAAGGAGAAGCCAAGTCCCATACCCAAGCCATCGAAGAAGGAAGGAATCGGAGGATTGGAGAAAGCAAAACTCTCCGCTCTTCCCAGAATGATACAGTTTACAACGATCAGAGGGATATACACACCCAGGGATTTGTTGAGTGCAGGCAGGTATGCCTGAAGCAGCAACTGTACCACTGTAACAAAGGTTGCAATAATAACGATAAATGCGGGAATTCTCACTCTGTTAGGGATCACCTTGCGAAGCAATGAAATAAACAGGTTACTCATTACCAGAACCGCTGTGGTTGCAAGTCCCATACCGAGACCATTCATCGCTGAAGTCGTAACCGCCAAGGTGGGACACATACCCAGCATCAAAACGAAGGTAGGGTTCTCTTTTACAAGACCGTTGATCAATCTCTCGCCTGCTTTATTCATTCACTTCACCCCCTTTCAGGAATGTATGGGTGAAATCCAAAGCACCGTTCACCGCATTGGTGACAGCGCGGGTCGTAATGGTTGCACTGGTAATAGCATCCACTTCATTCTCTTCTGTTGCACCGTTCTTGGTAAATACGAAGTGATCTACCTTCTTACCTGCAAACTGAGGTGCCAGAACATTGGGAGCTTCCATACCCAGGCCGGCTGTCTCCTTGATCTCAAGAATGGAAACGCCGCCAACGGTACCATCTGTGGTAATACCTACATAGAGAACGATATTTCCGCCGTAGCCCTTGGAAGAAGTGGATTCTACCACATATCCCAGGAACTGGCTGCCGTTCATTGCTTCGTATACCTTACCGATGGTAACACCATCTTCTTTCATACGTTCAAATTCACGTTCCATCTGTGCATCCACTGTATACTGATACTCTGTGAAAACAGTGGAATCATTGGCCGCAGGAA
Organism: Acetatifactor sp.; assembly: GCA_024403365.1. Classification (GTDB taxonomy): domain Bacteria; phylum Bacillota; class Clostridia; order Lachnospirales; family Lachnospiraceae; genus Acetatifactor. The sequence goes on from JAKSRX010000097.1 coordinate 2,711, forward strand.
GCACTGCCATACAAGCCTCGTTGATCGCCTTCTCCTGCTGAATACGAATGGGTTCCTTGGTGAGTTCATACACAAAACCCAGTAACAATCCGGCCAGCAAGGTGATGGCAAAGAGGATTCCGGCCTCTTTTAACATGATAGAGATCTCTGACTTATCTTTCATGGCGACCTCCCTTCTCGTAACCGAAGGCTGTAGGCATGGTCACCTTTTCGATCAAGGGCACTAAGAGGTTACCGATGATAATAGCATAGCTGACGCCTTCCGCACCGGGACCAAAGAGTCGGAAAATACCGGTCATGATTCCCAGGAAAATACCGAATACATACTGTCCCTTTTTTGTGATGGGTCTTGTCACATAATCCGTAGCCATAAAGAATGCACCCAGCATCAGACCGCCGCCGGCAAGCTGTGCGGAAAGATATGCGATGTCGATTCCATGGCCACCGAATATGGTCACAAATACAGCAAAGGAAAGAATATAGCTGGCAGGAATTCTCAGATCGATCACACCGGTCAGCAGCAGAATACATGCGCCGATGAGGATCGCGATCATGGAAGTCTCACCAATGGTACCGGAGATATTACCGATCACCATATCCAGAATATTGACCTGCTCTCCTGCTTTCAAGGCTGCCAAAGGAGTTGCACCGGTGTAACCGTCACAGACAAAGTTGGTCATGGCCGTAGGGAAAGAGATCAACAGGAAACAACGTGCGGCAAGGGCAGGGTTCATAAAGTTCTGTCCCAGTCCCCCGAACAACATTTTTACCACAAGGATCGCAAACACACTACCAAGAGCAGCCATCCATAAAGGTATGGTTGCCGGCAGATTCAGTGCCAGCAAAAGTCCGGTCACTACCGCAGACAGATCATCAATGGTGAATCTCTTTCTGCAAAGCCCGAACAGAAACTCTGTCAGTACTGCAGAAGCGATACAGACCAGAATGACCAGTCCCGCTCTGGGGCCGAAGTTATAGATTCCAAAACCGGCAGCAGGCATCAGCGCCAGCACTACAGTCATCATGATACTGTTGGTACTGGATGTACTTCTTATGTGCGGATTGGATGATATATGTAATAATTCGCTCATTGCCTACCTCCTATTTTTTTCTTTTCGCAAGCTGGATCTTACGCATGGATTTGATCTCCTGGGTCAGAGGTCTCTTTGCAGGACATATGTAACTGCAGCAGCCACATTCACAACACTCCATACCGTTGTGCTGCAGGAATCCTTCCTCGTCAAAATGTTCGGCACAATCTGCCAGTAAACTGGGCACTACTCTGCCGGGACAAACCTCTACGCAGCGACCACATCGAATACAGGGACCGGGTTTCATGGCAGCCACTTCATCCACTGTCAAAGCAAGCAATGCCGTGGAAGTCTTAGTGGTAGGTACATTCATTTCAAACATACCGAAGCCCATCATAGGTCCGCCGCAGATGATCTTTTCAGGCTGAATTCTGAACCCGCCGGCCGCTTCCAGGATCTCCTGGTAACTCATACCGATACGTACGCGGAAGTTCTGTGGATTGACTACCGCATCTCCGGTGACGGTGACGATTCTTTCGAATAAAGGATGTCCCTCCATAACTGCTCTGTATACGGCTACGATGGTATCTACGTTATTCACCACGCAGCCAACATCTGCGGGAAGCATGGTGGAATTGATCTTTCTACCGGTACATGCATAGATCAGCTGTCGCTCACCGCCCTGAGGATACTTGGTCTTCAGAGCTTTCACAGTGATCTGAGGATCTCCCTGAGTCATGGAACGGAAGGTGTCGATACAATCTTCCTTGTTATCCTCTACCGCAAGAATACCGACTGCATTGGGGAACAAACGAAGCAGGATCTTCAGACCCGCTACCACTTTTTCAGGTTCCTCCACCATGCGTCGATAGTCAGAAGTCAGATAAGGTTCACATTCCGCGCAGTTTGCAATGACATAATCGATCTTCTCCGGATCTTTCGGAGACAGTTTGACATGTGTCGGGAATCCTGCACCACCCATACCTACGATACCGCTGTCACGAATGATACCGATAATATCCTCTCTGGATAATTCCTCCAGAGGAGCCTTCGGTGCCATTTCCACTTCTTCATACAGGCAATCATTCTCCACAACGATACTCATGATCATATCGCCGGTGACTACACGTCTGGGTTCGATACATTTTACGGTTCCTGATACGGAAGCAAAGATCGGCACGGATACGAATCCGCCTGCCTCCGCGATCATCTGTCCTGCCAGAACACGGTCGCCTTTCGCAACGATCGCCTTAGCAGGAGCACCGATATGCTGGCTCAAAGGGTAAACCATTTCGCCCTTTGGCAGAATATCTTCAATTGGTTTTCTCTTGGATAAATTCTTGCCGTCATTCGGATGAATGCCGCCAATAAAAGTCAATTTTGCCATACGTTCAAGTCCGCCTTCCTCAAAGGTTTCGTTTCTCGCAGAAGTGCATGACCCACTTCCACACATACCAATTTTACTATACTATTTTTTATATAAAAATACTACAGAAAAATCAGAAAATATGTTATGATTATCAGAGATTTGTATCAATGGAGGCTGGACATGAAAATTTCTGAAATCGTCCTTGAAAATTGTTCCATACAGTATCCCTTAGAGCGCCTTTGCCCTTTAGAGAAGGTCCTCTTTTTTGATATTGAGACAACCGGTTTTACCGCTCGTACTTCCGACCTGTATCTCATCGGTTGCGCCTTTTACAGTGAAGACAGTTGGCGTATTATTCAGTGGTTTGCAGAGTCACCTGCGGATCAGGCCCAGATCCTGACCGAGTTCTTTGAATTCTCCAAGAACTACGAGACCCTGCTTCACTTTAACGGCAACAACTTCGATCTGCCCTATGTCAATCAGAAGTGCGAAATGCTCTCTCTTCCCTTCCAGTTCGATCATCTGTCAGGAATTGATCTGTTCCGCAGAGTCAATCCTTATAAGTTCCTGCTGAAGCTTCCGAACTGCAAACAGAAAAGCATCGAAAAATTCTTAGGGATCGAGCGTGAGGATATCTACTCCGGCGGTGATCTCATCGCACTGTATAAAGAATATGTAGAAGATCCCGACGAGGACAAACTGCATACTCTCCTCCTTCACAACTCCGATGATGTAAAAGGCATGTTGGAGATCCTGCCGATCCTCAGTTATGACGACCTCTTCAATCAGCCTTTGAAAGCGAAAAAGGTACAGGCTAACTATTATAAAGACGTGACCGGTGCCGTGCGAAAAGAGCTCATCATTCATGCGCAGATCGAAACACCTCTTCCCCAGCCTATCACCGCACTGGTGAATGACTGTTATTTCAGAGGAGAAGGCAGTGCAGCCATCATTAAGGTTCCGATCCTGGAAGAAGAATTGAAATACTTCTACGCCAACTATAAAGACTACTATTATCTGCCTGCGGAAGACATTGCCCTGCATCGTTCCGTATCCGGCTTCGTGGATAAGGAATATCGAATTCCTGCCACCGCATCAGACTGCTATACCAGAAAGTTCGCCGATTACCTCCCTCAGTGGGGACTTGTCTTCGAGCCTTTCTTCAAGCGTGATTATAAGAGCAAGCAGTTATACTTTGAGTTGACCGAAGAATTCAAGAAAGACCGTGAAGCCTTCAGTGTATACGCCACTCATATCCTGGCAATGATCGCTTCTACTTATTAAAAATTGACACATAAAAAGCCCCGATCCGTTTGGACCGGGGCTTGATTTTTTTGATTATTCAGCGTCCTGAGAAGCGATAACAGCGTCGATATCAACTGCTACTACATCACCTTCGGGCTCAGCAGCGGGCTCGGGAGCCAGCATAGCCTTGATGCTCAGGGAGATCTTTCTGTCTGCCTCGTTGAAATCTACAACCTTAGCAGTTACTTCAGCGCCTACTGCAAGTACATCAGCGGGCTTCTCAACATGCTCCTTGGAGATCTGGGAAACATGAAGCAGAGCATCTACACCGGGCTCAAGCTCGATGAATGCACCGAAGTCAGTCATTCTTGCAACCTTACCGGTTACGATATTGCCTACAGCATACTTTTCTGCTGCGTTCTTCCAAGGGTTAGCATCGTCGAACTTCAGGGAAAGAGCGATCTTGCTGCCGTTGATCTCTTTGATCAGGACATTTACCTTACCGCCAACCTTGAATACCTTCTTGGGATGCTCAACACGGCCCCAGGACATCTCGGAAATATGAAGCAGACCGTCTGCACCGCCGAGATCGATGAATGCACCAAAGTCGGTTACATTCTTAACGGTACCTTCTACGATATCACCTTCATGGATCTTCTCGAACAGTTCCTTCTGAAGCTCAGCCTTCTTAGCAGCTACCAACTGCTTACGATCGCCGATGTATCTTCTTCTCTTAGGATTGTACTCGCTGATCACGAATTCGATCTCCTGACCTGCATACTTGGTCAGATCCTTCTCATAAGAATCGGAAACCAGACTAGCAGGGATAAAGATACGTACTTCATCCAATACTACGCTCAGACCACCATCAAGTACCTGAGCAACAGTAGCCTTCAACACTTCCTTGTTGTTGAATGCTTCTTCAATTCTCTTGTTGCCTCTGTCAGCAGCAAGTCTCTTGTAGGTCAGGGAAACCTGTCCCTCACCGTCATTCACCTTAAGAATCTTTACTTCCATCTTGTCGCCGTTAGCAACAGCCTTGGTCAGATCCACACTGGAATCATTGGTATACTCGTTCTTTGTAAGAATACCATCTGACTTATAACCGATGTTCAAAACGATCTCATCAGCCTTAACATCGATGACTGTACCTTCGACTACCTCTCCTGAATGTATTGTCTTAATTGAATCTTCCAACATTTGTTCAAAAGTTAATTCTGACATAATTTTGA
>JAKSRX010000098.1 GCA_024403365.1 Acetatifactor sp.
TGGTTATGAGCTGAAGGATACCAACATCACCATGCTGGGCCACGCTAAGAGCGTTAAGGTTCAGAAGGAGAGCACCGTTATCGTTGACGGTGACGGCGACAAGAATGAGATCGCTGCAAGAATCGCACAGATCAAGATGCAGATCGAGGAGACCAACTCCGATTTCGATAGAGAGAAACTTCAGGAGAGACTGGCTAAGCTGGCAGGCGGTGTTGCTGTGATCCGTGTAGGTGCTGCAACCGAGACCGAGATGAAGGAGAATAAGCTTCGTCTTGAGGACGCTCTGGCTGCTACCAAGGCTGCTGTAGAAGAGGGTATCATCTGTGGTGGTGGTTCCGCATATATCCACGCATCCAAGGAAGTTGCTAAGCTGGCTGATACTTTGGAAGGTGATGAGAAGACCGGTGCAATGATCGTTCTGAAGGCATTGGAGGCTCCTCTGTTCCACATCGCTGCAAATGCAGGTCTGGAAGGAAGCGTTATCATCAACAAGGTAAGAGAGTCTGCTATCGGTGTTGGATTCGATGCACTGAGAGAAGAGTATGTAGATATGGTAAGCGCAGGCATCCTGGATCCCGCAAAGGTTACCAGAAGTGCACTGCAGAACGCTACCAGCGTAGCAAGCACACTGCTTACTACCGAGAGCGTAGTTGCAAACATCAAGGAAGAGACACCCGCAATGCCCGCAGGCGCAGGCGGAATGGGCGCGTACTAATATTCCGGATCATAGACAAAAGGAAAGCCCCCACGATTTCGTGGGGGCTATTTTTATTGCTTATTTCGAATTAGATGCTGGCATCAATGGTGATGATCTTGCCGTTCTCATCATACTTCAGCTCTGTGAACTTAACGTTACGACGATGGTTGATGCCGTTGGAAAGCTCGCAGTCATGATAGAAGAGATACCACTTGCCGTTGTACTCACAGATAGACTGGTGAGAAGTCCAACCCAGAACGGGCTCCAGGATTCTGCCCTGGTAGGTGAAAGGACCTGCGGGGGAATCGGAGGTTGCATATACGATGTAATGGGTGGTACCGGTGGAGTAGGAGAGATAATACTTTCCGTTGTACTTATGTACCCAGGAGCTCTCGAAGAAACGTCTGTCCTCGTCGCCTACCTTCAGGGGTTCACCGTTCTCATCATAGATGGTAAGGTTAACGGGCTTGGTGATGAAGGACTTCATATCTGCGCTCATCTCAGCGAACATAGGTCCCTGTGCATCATCGTTAGGATCGAAGGTGCCTTCCAGGTCTCCTACATCGGGAAGGAACTCGCCGGTCTTCCACTTATCCAGCTGACCGCCCCAAAGACCGCCGTAGTAAACGTATACACGTCCGTCATCATCCTGCAGGATGCCGGGGTCGATAGAGTAGCTGCCCTCGATATAGTTGGGCTCAGCCTTGAAAGGACCAACGGGGGAATCGGAAACTGCAACACCGAGACGGAAGAGGCCTTCCTTATCTCTTGCAGGGAATACCAGATAATACTTGCCATCCTTGCAGATCGCATCGGGTGCCCACATCTGCTTGCTTACCCAAGGAACATCCTTCATATGAAGTGCTTCGCCGTTGTCTACGCAATCAGCATCCAGGTTGTCCAGGGAGAGGATGTGGTAGTCCTCCATTGCATATTCATCTCCGTTATCGTTGTCTTCGCCGTGGTGGGGAAGATCGTGGGAGGGATAGATATAGATTTTGCCATCAAATACACGAGCAGAGGGGTCTGCTGTGAAGATGTGTGATACTAAAGGTTTTCTTTCCTGTGCCATAACAAGAATCTCCAATCTTATTTTGATGTCAGATATTATAACATTTTTCCAACAAAAATGATAGCGAAACTTTTACTTAACAAAAGAAACTGTCAGAAACGGCTGGATTTGTATTGCCCGGGAGTCATGCCGGTGAGCTTTTTGAAGCTTTTGACAAAGTGTGCGTAGCCGGAATAGCCTAGCATTTCCTGGATCTGTGAGACACTGTAGCCTTCCGCAAGCAAGGTCTGCGCCTTGGTGATCTTCTGCAGGGCGATGTAGCGGCTGACGGTAGTGTGCGTATGCTGTTTGAACAGTCGTGAGAGGTAATCGGGATTTAAGAAAAAGTGTTCTCCCAGCTCCTTAGGACCCAGGTTGTCGGAGAGGTGCTCGTTGATATAGGCGATCATCTCATTGACGTGACGCTGGGATTCTGTGATAGAAGGTCGATGCATGGAGGCAGCAGGCAGATATTCGGAGACTTTTCGGTCGATCAGTCCCAGTAAGTGAAGCAGGGAGACCAAAGCAGTGGTGTCTGCGCCGGCCTTTTCTTGCGCGGTCTCATCGAAAAGGACGCGGATCTCGGCAACATCTTCCTTGGTTAACGGTAGAATAACAGGCTCTGCATCTTGCTTCAGGTATGCGAACTTGTCCCTGGCCTGAAAGAAGATCTGCTCCAGCCAGCTGTCGTGGACGGAGAGAATATAGCGCTCATAGACCACCTCTTTCTCGTGAAACAACTGGTGTACGCAGAAGGGCGGAATGATGATCAGGCTGCCGGCAGGGGCCTGGGAAACGGTATCTCCCAGCAGTACGTCGGGCAGGGGCGTGAGGGTCAGATAGAGCTCCGCTGCGTTGTGGGTGTGAGGGCCCACGGGAAACTGGGTGCTGCCGTTTCGGTAGATGAGATTGTACGGGTCAGAGACCACAAAGTAGGGTATGGTATCCTGTTTCATAAAAGTACCTCGCAATGTCGGAATTAGACATAAAACAAGTATATTATATACATATTATGATAAAAAGGAGTGAGTTACAATAGGGTTGTAGGAAATTCCTGACAAAAGGAGGTATCCCATGGTTCGAGTAGGAATCGTAGGCTGCGGCGGTATCGCCCAGGTCCATGCCTGGGTGCTTGACAGGCTGGAGAATTGCAAGTTGACAGCAGTTTGCGACATCATTCCGGAGAAAGCAAAGGCCCTGGCGGATAAATACGGCGTGCCGGCAGAGCGTGTCTATACAAGTTATGAAGAGATGCTGGAAAGCGGTTCGGTAGAAGCAGTGCATATCTGCACACCCCATTATCTGCATGTGCCCATGGCCATTGAGGCTCTGTCCAGAGATCTGACGGTATTCATGGAGAAACCGGTGGTGATCGATAAGGCGCAGTGGGAGGCACTGGAACAGGCGGTTCATTCATCCAAGGGACGGGCGGGCTTTTGCTTCCAGAATCGTTATAATGTGACCACACAGAAACTGGATGAACTGGTGGCAAGCGGTCGCTACGGTAAAGTCCTGGGCGGCAAGGCTTTTGTGACCTGGAGAAGAGATGCAAATTATTATGAAGGCAGCCCCTGGAAGGGCAGATGGGAGACGGAAGGCGGCGGGAGCCTCATCAATCAGTCCGTACATACCCTGGATCTGCTGCTTCGATATCTCGGGAGACCGGATATCGTGGAGGCATCTATGACCAATCATCACACCGCAGACTGCATCGAAGTAGAGGATACCGTGGAAGCCTGGCTGTCCTATGAGGATGGCAAGCGAGGCTGCTTCTACGCTACCAACTGTTATGTGCAGGATGCGCCGATCCTTCTGGAAGTGCAGTGCGAGAAGGCAAGACTGACTTTGACAGGCGAGCATATCCTGGTGCAAGGGGAAGATTTTGAAGTCATCACCTGTGAGGAACACAAGGGTATCGGCAAAGGCTATTGGGGCGGCGGTCACCTGATCTGCATCGGTGATTTCTATCGCTGCCTGAAGGAAGAGAAGCCCTTCCAAAATGATCTGGAAGGCATAAAGGATACAACGCTGACTACATTAAAGATCTATGAGAAAGGAAGAAAAGCATGGAACAGGTAAGACTTGGCATTATCGGAATCGGTGGCATGGGAACCAATCATGTCCACAGTATCTTGGAGGGTAAGGTACCTCAAATCAGACTGACCGCAGTAGCGGATATCAGAGAGAGCAGATTGGAGTGGGCAAAGGAAAATCTACCCGCGGAGGTGCAGGTCTTCGGTGACGGAAAGAAATTGATCGATTCCGGTGCCTGTGATGCGGTTTTGATCGCAACACCTCATTATCTGCATCCCGAGTTTGCAAAATACGGTCTCACTCACGGCGTTCATGTTATGAGTGAGAAGCCTGCAGGTGTGTATACTAAGCAGGTCCGTGAAGTCAACGAAGTGGCAGCAAAGAGCGACAAGGTCTATGCCCTGATGCTGAATCAGAGAACCAACTGTGTATACAGAAAACTTCACGATATGATCGAGAGCGGCGAGCTTGGCGCCATGAAGCGTGTGAACTGGATCGTTACCGACTGGTACAGAAACCAGAGCTATTATGATGCAGCCGGTTGGAAGGCTACCTGGGACGGAGAAGGCGGCGGTGTACTGTTGAATCAGTGCCCTCATCAGCTGGATCTTCTGCAGTGGCTGTGCGGTATGCCCAAGGCGGTTCGTGCTTTCTGCCATGAAGCAAAGTGGCATGACATCGAGGTAGAGGATGATGTTACCGCATATCTGGTATATGAGAACGGTGCTACCGGAGTATTTGTCACCACTACCGGTGATGCACCCGGAACCAACCGTCTGGAGCTGACCTTTGAGATGGGCAGGATCATCTGTGACTATAACGGCCTGACCTTTGACAGATTGAAGGTCAATGAGAGAGAACATTGCCGTACCTGTCCCGAAGGCTTCAAGAAGCCCGAGATGGAGCGCGTGGAGATCGAGACCGACGGCATGAACGAGCAGCATATCGGTGTGCTGAAAGCCTTTGCGGACCACATCCTGAAGGGTACTCCTTTGGTGGCAAGAGGCGAAGAAGGTATTCGCGGCCTGACCCTTTCCAATGCAATGCACCTTTCCAGCTGGCTGGGCGAGACCGTGCAGATCCCTTTTGATGAGGATCTGTTCCTTGCGAAACTGAATGAGAAGAGAGCCGGATCCAAGGCAAAAGAGGATAAGGGCATCGTATTCGATACCACCGGAACATATTAAAGGAGAAATGTTATGTCTAAAAATATTATTTTGACCGGATTTGCAGATGAGATCGATCAGGACTTAAACGTTCAGATGGAGGTCCTGAAGAAACTGGGCATGTCTTACATCGAGATGCGCGGTGTAGATGGCAACAACCTGATCTTTCATAATGAGGAAAAGGTAGCAGAGATCAAGAAGCGCCTGGATGACAACGGATTTAGACTGTCCGCTCTGGGCTCCCCTCTGGGTAAGATCGGTATCAAGGATGACTTCGCTCCTCATTTCGAGTCCTTCAAGAGAGCCATCGAGATCGCTCATAAGATGGAGACAAAGAATATCAGAATGTTCAGCTTCTATATTCCCGGAGATCTGGGAAACCAGGCCTGCGAGGGCGAAGTGATGGACAGACTGGGACAGTTTGTGGATTACGCAAAAGCAAATGAGGCAGTGCTTCTGCATGAAAATGAGAAGGGTATCTACGGCGAGATGGCTGCTGAGTGCAGAAAGTTAATGGATACCTTCGGCGGAGATCACTTTAAGGCAGTCTTTGATTTTGCGAACTTCGTGCAGGCAAAGCAGGATACTTTGGAGGCTTATGAACTGTTGAAGGATCATATCGCTTACATCCATGTCAAGGATGCCCTGTGGAAGAACGGTGCGGTAGTACCTGCAGGTCTCGGCGACGGTAATGTGGAAGCGATCCTTCGAAAACTTACGCAGAACGGTTATCAGGGATTCCTTTCCCTGGAGCCCCACCTGAACGATTTCGTGGGATTGGCTGCTTTGGAACAGGGGGATGAGAAGTCTCTGATCCAGAACGCAAAGAAACTGACCGGAGAGGAAGCTTTCACCCTGGCTCATGATTCTCTGGTACAGATCCTGAATAGAATATAGTAGAAATAAATGTCAAAGAGGCTGCCTGCGGGCAGTCTCTTTTTTGCTTGAAAAAATTTTTGAAATAAACAGCATATAACAGTTGACAACAGTTCTAAACTGTTATATAGTGTTTATTGTAAGAGAAAACAGTACTTCGAATGTGTGAGGGAACCGATCATTTTCTCGCCGGCCAAACAGACGAAGTACTCTTATATTACAGAGGAAAGCATATGCATATTATTATCAATAATTCATCCATGATCCCCGTTTACGAACAGTTAACGGATCAGATCAAACAGAAGATCATCAGCGGAGAACTGAAAGAGGGGGAGGGACTTCCTTCCGTGAGAAGTTTCGCCAATGATCTGAAGATCAGTGCACTTACCGTGAAGAAGTCCTATGACAAGTTGGAAGAGGAAGGCTTCGTGGTGACGGTCCACGGAAAAGGTACTTATGTTGCCGAGACTGACAAGCAGTTGGCGCTGGAAGCCAGACGCAAAGCGGTGGAGGAGGAATTCACCACAGCGGTCACCAAGGCAAGAGCAGTCGGCCTGAAGGATGATGAGATCCGCGAGATATTGGAGATCATCCTGGAAGAGTAAGACTTTTACAAGGAATGAGGAGAGGAAAAATGATTAAGATCCATGATCTGAAGAAAAACTATAGAGATTTTCAGTTGAACATCACCCTGGAGGTGCCTGCAGGTACCGTAACAGGTATCGTAGGTAAGAACGGCGCAGGAAAAAGCACCACCATCAAGTCGCGCCTAGGTCTGATCCATACAGACGGCGGCGAGGTAGAGGTCCTTGGCAAAAGAAGTGATAAACTAAGCGGCGCCGACAAACAGCAGCTGGGCGTTGCTCTGGCAGACTCCGGATTCAGTTTTGAATTCAATGTGGAGGATGTGACAGCTATCCTTAAGAAGATGTATAAGGAGTTTGACGAGGAGAACTTCCGCAAGCAGTGCAAGGATCAGGGACTTCCTTTTGATAAGAAACTGAAGGATTTCTCCACCGGTATGAAAGCGAAGCTTCGCGTGCTGGCAGCAGTCAGCCATAAGGCGAAGGTATTGATCCTGGATGAGCCCACCTCCGGTCTGGATGTCATTGCCAGAAACGAAGTGCTGGAGATCTTAAGAACTTATCTGGAAGAGGATCCGGAGCGCTCCATTCTGATCAGTTCCCACATTTCCTCCGATCTGGAAGGCCTGTGCGACGACATTTACTTTATCCATGACGGTAAAGTAGTGCTTCACGAGGATACGGATGCGATCTTAGGAAAGTACGGCATCCTGAAGCTGAGTAAGGAAGATTACGAGAAGCTGGATAAACAATACATACTGGTTGCAAAGGAAGAGAAGTTCGGTGTGACCTGTCTCACAGCAGAGAAAATGTACTATATGGAGAATTACCCCGGTATCGTTGTAGAGAACAGCAACCTGGACGAGATGATCCTGTTGATGCTGGGCAAGAAGAATTAATGAGGGTTAGGTGAATAATATGCGTGGTTTATTGGAAAAAGATCTGAGACTGTTATTAAAAAGAAAAAATTATCTGTTACTGATGCTTGTGATTTTTGTGGGATTCAGCTTTATGATGGAGCCTTCCTTTGTGGTGGGCTATGTGCCTGTACTCAGTGTGCTGTTCACCATCTCCACCATTTCCGACGATGAGTTTGACAATGGTTATCCTTTCCTGATGACACTGCCGGTGTCCAGAAAGGAATAC
>JAKSRX010000099.1 GCA_024403365.1 Acetatifactor sp.
TGCTCAGTGGGAGGACCAGGGCGGCAGTCAGAACGAAGGGAAGATGATCCGGGAGTTGCTTGCCAAGAGAAGGTTTGATCCGGAGAACGCCGATGCGAAGGAATTTCAGAAAACTTACGCATTTCTGATGCGCAAAGGCTTTTCTGCAGAAAGTATACGAAAAGAAATGAAAAATTGTTCATTTTTTGACTATAATTAACTATTGCTTGACATCGGGGTGAATTGCGTATAGAATTGAAGTGTTGTAAATTGCTTGTTTCTAGAATGTACAATGAAAATTGAATAGAAGGAGGTACTCCTGTAAATGATGCCGACGTATGTTTGTGTCATTATCGTGGTTGTTGCCATCGTAGCTACAGCATTGATCACCACTCTGATCGTGAACAATTATCAGAAGAAGTCAGCTGCATCTACCATCGGTAATGCTCAGGATAAGGCAAGAGAGATCGTTGATGAAGCTCTCAAGACTGCTGAAGCGAAGAAGCGTGAATCCCTTCTTGAAGTAAAGGAAGAGTCCATTCGTGTAAAGAATGACTTGGACAAGGAAATCAAGGAGAGACGTGCAGAAGCGCAGCGTTATGAACGCAGAGTTCAGCAGAAGGAAGAGAACATCGACAAAAAAGCGGACGCTCTTGAGAAGCGTGAAGCAAGTTTGGCAGCGAAGGAAGAGTCTTTGAACAAGATGAAAGAAGACGTTTCCAAGTTGAATGAGCAGCGCATACAGGAACTGGAACGAATTTCCGGATTAACCTCTGAACAAGCAAAAGACTACTTATTGAAAATTGTTGAAGATGAAGTGAAGCATGAAACGGCCGTGATGATCAAGGAAATGGAGAGTCGCGCCAAAGAAGAAGCTGACAAGAAAGCGAAAGAATACGTGGTTAACGCAATCCAGAGATGCGCAGCAGATCATGTCTCTGAGACCACTATTTCAGTCGTTCAGCTCCCTAACGATGAGATGAAGGGTAGAATTATCGGTAGAGAGGGTCGTAACATCCGTACTCTTGAGACCATGACAGGTGTAGACCTGATCATCGATGACACCCCCGAAGCAGTTATTCTGTCCGGTTTTGATCCTATTCGTCGTGAGGTTGCAAGAATTGCACTTGAGAAACTGATCGTAGATGGACGTATCCATCCTGCGAGAATTGAAGAAACAGTTGAAAAAGCGCAAAAAGAAGTCGAGATCATGATGAAGGAAGAAGGAGAAGCTGCACTGCTTGAAGTAAATGTGCATGGTATCCATCCTGAACTCGTGAGACTCCTCGGTAAGATGAAATTCAGAACCAGTTATGGTCAGAATGCTCTGAAGCATTCCATCGAGGTATCCCAGTTGTCCGGTCTTCTGGCATCTGAGATGGGCCTGGATGCGAGACTGGCAAGACGTGCAGGTCTGCTGCATGATATCGGTAAGTCCGTTGACCATGAGATGGAAGGTTCACATATCCAGCTTGGTGTTGAACTGTGTAAGAAGTACAAGGAGAATTCCGTTGTTATCAATGCAGTTGAGTCTCACCATGGTGATGTAGAGCCCACTTCCCTGATTGCATGTATTGTACAGGCTGCAGATACAATATCCGCTGCAAGACCGGGAGCTAGAAGGGAAACATTGGAAACCTATACTAGCAGATTAAAGCAGTTAGAAGACATAACAAACAATTTCAAAGGCGTAGATAAATCTTTTGCTATTCAGGCAGGTAGAGAAGTTCGTGTAATGGTTGTGCCCGAGCAGATCACAGATTCCGATATGGTACTGCTTGCTCGTGATATTTCCAAGAAGATCGAAGATGAGATGGAATATCCCGGACAGATCAAGGTAAATGTGATTCGTGAGAGCCGCGTAATTGATTACGCTAAGTAATCCCCGCTAAGTTCGTACATGAAAATTTCATAATGCTAACAAAACCGTGACTCGTTAAGGGCCACGGTTTTTTGTGCCCCGGAAACAGGGCTTTTGTGTGATTATCTACAAAAAGCCATAGGAAAAATAAGATACTTTCTATAAATTCCCCCTTGTGGAATATGGCCTGTTGTAGTATGATATTCAGGACACGAAGTGTACAATTGTATACAATTATCCAATCTTGAGATATGACCGTTAAAATTGTACAGTTTCACCCCACAAAACGAAAAGAAAGCGATGTGTGATGAAGATGAAAGCTTATCAGGAAATGAGCAAGGATGAGTTACTTGCACTGAAGAACAAACTGGAAACTGAATTTGAAAATGCCAAAGGTATGGGCCTGAAATTGGATATGTCCCGCGGAAAGCCTTGTCCCTCTCAGTTGGTAATGGGTATGGATATCCTGGATGTCCTGACCTCCGAGAGTGATATGATCGCTTCCAACGGTTTTGATACCCGTAACTACGGTGTGTTGGACGGTATTCCTGAAGCTAAGGTTTTGATGGCCGGCATTATGGGTGTTAAGCCTGAGAACGTTATCGTATTCGGTAATGCAAGCCTGCCTATCATGTATGATACCATTTCCCGCTCCATGACTCATGGTGTTATGGGTTCCACTCCCTGGTGTAAATTGGACAAAGTAAAGTTCCTTTGCCCTGCACCCGGATATGACAGACACTTCGCTATTACAGAGCATTTCGGCATCGAGATGATCACCATTCCCATGTCCTCCGACGGACCTGATATGGATATGGTAGAGAAGCTTGTTGCAAGCGACGAGAGCATCAAGGGTATCTGGTGTGTTCCCAAGTACTCCAATCCCTTAGGTGTTACTTATTCCGATGAGACCGTTAAGAGATTTGCTGCACTGAAGCCTGCAGCAAAGGATTTCCGTATTTTCTGGGACAATGCATATGCTGTGCATGACCTGTATGACGATAAGAAGGATGAACTGCTTGAGATCCTGGGCGAATGCGAGAAGGCAGGCAATCCTGATATGGTTTATGAATTCTGCTCCACTTCCAAGATCAGTATGGCTGGCGCAGGTGTGGCTGCTATGGCTGCATCCAAGGCAAACCTTGATTTCGTGAAGAAGTCTATGACCATTCAGACCATCGGCTACGATAAGATCAACCAGCTTCGCCATGTTCGCTACTACAAGGATATGGAAGGCATTAAGGCTCATATGAAAAAGCATGCAGATCTGATGCGTCCTAAGTTCGAGGCAGTACAGAAGGTACTGGAGAGCGAATTGACCGGACTGGGCATCGGTACCTGGACCAAGCCCAACGGCGGTTACTTTGTATCCTTCGATGCAATGGAAGGTTGTGCAAAAGCTATCGTTGCAAAGTGTAAGGAAGCCGGCGTAGTTCTGACCGGTGCAGGTGCTACCTTCCCTTACGGTAAGGACCCTAAGGACAGCAACATCCGTATTGCTCCTTCCTTCCCTACTCCTGAAGAGATGGCAAAGGCTACCGACCTGTTTGTTCTCTGTGTGAAACTGGTCAGCGTAGAGAAACTGTTAGCTGAATAAGAAATGTTTTTGACAGGTTGCCTATTAAAGGCAGCCTGTTTTTTTTGTGCGCATAACCGGGGCGACATACTCATATACATAAGCGAATACGGACTTGAGGCAGTGCGATGAAAACCGGACAGGGGAGAGCAGGCTTATTTTTCGGTATCGGATTTGTGATGGGGATGCTGCCGGTACTGATCGGCAGAAGATGCTTTCTGGAAGAACTAAGACTTCTGGGAGAGGATGCTTTATTCCAACTGAAATATATGTCCATCGATGAGAGAGATTATTTTGTCTGCATCCTGGTTCAGAGACTGCTGTTTCTGATCCTGATGGTCTTGCTGTTGGCTAGCGACCTGGCACCGGTCTTTATGGCAGGGGTCACACTGTGGACAGGTGCTGCTTTTGGGATCTTTCTGACGACCTTGACCTTACAATATGGCTTGAAAGGGCAGGTGTTAGCTCTGGTGTGGCTCTTCCCGCAGTTCCTACTATATGGGCCGGCCTTTTATCTTCTGATCCGATGGGGGATGCGGGTGCATGAGGAAGGGTACCGCAGTGGGGAGATGAGCAAGATCCCGAGGAAATATATTCTGCGAGCCGGCATAGGGAAGCTCCTGGCAATCCTGGTGTTGACGGTGGGAGGGTGCATTCTGGAAGGATATCTAAGTCCCGGCATCCTGCAGGCATATCTGAAGATCTTTTAGACAAAAAAAGAGCAGTCTCGAAAGACTGCTCTTCGTGTTTTGAAACTTATTGATACTCTGCGATGTCGTAGATCAGCTGCTCACTTGCTGCCCATCCAAGACAAGGATCGGTGATGGACTTACCATATACACCGCCGCCAACCTTCTGGTTGCCTTCCTCGATGTAGCTCTCGATCATAACACCCTTTACCAGGCTGTGGATGTCGGAGTTTAACTTACGGCTGTGCATAACCTCTTTTACGATACGGATCTGCTGCTCGTACTTCTTACCGGAGTTGGAGTGGTTGGAGTCGATGACGCAGGCGGGATTCTTCAGATCCATCTTGCCGTACATCTCAAGCAGGAGATTCAAGTCCTCGTAATGGTAGTTAGGGATGTTGTTGCCGTGCTTGTTGGTAGCACCGCGCAGTACTGTATGAGTCAATTCATTACCTGTGGTATTGACCTCCCAGCCTCTGTAGATGAAAGAGTGGGGATGCTGCGCTGCGTAAACGGAGTTCAGCATAACGGAGAGGTCACCGGAGGTGGGGTTCTTCATACCTGCAGCTACATCGAAACCGCTGACGGTCAGACGATGCTGCTGGTCCTCTACGGAACGTGCGCCGATGGCTACGTAGGAGAGGATATCATCGATGTATCTGTAGTTTTCGGGATAAAGCATCTCGTCGGCGGGAGTGAGACCGGTCTCGGCGATGGCTCTGATATGCATTTTTCTCATTGCCATCAGGCCTGCCAGGAAGTCTGCTTTCTTCTCGGGATCGGGCTGGTGCACGATACCCTTGTAGCCTTCGCCGGTGGTACGAGGCTTGTTGGTATAGATTCTGGGGATCAGGATCAGTTTATCCTTTACCTGCTCATTTACTTTAGCAAGGCGGCAAACATAATCGCAGACTGAATCTTCGTTGTCAGCGGAACAGGGTCCGATGATAACCAGGAATTTGTTGCTTTTTCCGGTGAGAACGTCACGGATCTCGGCGTCTCTGGCTTCTTTTATTTTTTTCAGTTCCTCAGGTACGGGAAGTTGTTCTTTGATTTCCGCAGGGGTGGGGAGCTTTCTGACGAATTCAAAACTCATCTTCAGTTCATTCCTTTCACAAAAATTCGAGCCTTCGCTCTAAACTTCTATACATTACCACACTTAACGGAAAGTTTCAAGGACAGTATTCTGCGGTTTTATGAATTTTTCACTTTCCCGTGAGACAAAAATATGGTATACTACAATACAGTATATCGTATGGACGCTTTTCCATGCGGCAAACAAAGGAGACTACGTAAATGCGCAGAATTTTATTAAAACTCAGCGGCGAAGCACTTGCCGGCGAGCAGAAAAAAGGCTTTGACGAAGCAACCGTAAGAATGGTAGCACTTCGGGTAAAACAGCTGGTGGATGACGGTACTCAGGTTGGTATCGTGATCGGCGGCGGCAACTTCTGGAGAGGCAGAACCAGTGAAAATATCGATCGTACCAAGGCTGACCAGATCGGCATGCTGGCAACGATCATGAACTGTATCTACGTTTCCGAGATCTTCAGATCCGTAGGTATGAAGACCGATATCCTCACTCCTTTCGAGTGCGGATCCTTCACAAAACTGTTCTCCAAGGACAGAGCAAACGAGTACTTTGAGAGAGGCGAGGTCGTATTCTTTGCCGGCGGCACCGGACATCCTTACTTCTCCACAGATACCGGCGTTGTACTCCGTGCCATCGAGGTAGATGCAGATGTTATCCTGCTTGCTAAGGCTATCGACGGCGTATATGACGACGATCCCGCTAAGAACCCCGCAGCTAAGAAATACGATGAAGTATCCATCCAGGAGGTTATCGCTAAGAACCTTCAGGTAGTGGATATGACCGCTTCCATTCTGGCAAGAGACAACAAGATGCCCATGTGGGTATTCAGTCTGAATGAAGAGAACAGCATCGTGAACACCGTGATGGGCAAGTTCAACGGAACCAAAGTAACCGTATAATTCATATTTTCAACGAAGAAAGGAATACTACTATGGACGCAAGATTACAGATTTATGATGATAAGATGCAGAAGGCGATCGACTTCCTGGCAGCAGACTACGCAGCAATTCGTGCAGGTCGTGCTAACCCTCACGTACTGGACAAGATCCGTGTTGACTATTACGGAACCCCTACCCCTCTTCAGCAGGTTGGTAACATCACCGTTCCCGAAGCACGTATCATCCAGATCGCTCCCTGGGAGAAGTCTTTGCTGAAGGCTATCGAGAAGGCTATCATGACTTCCGACCTTGGTATCAACCCTAACAATGACGGTTCCGTGATCCGTCTGATCTTCCCCGAGCTTACCGAGGAAAGACGTAAGGATCTGGCTAAGGATGTTAAGAAGAAGGGTGAAGAGGGCAAGGTTGCTATCCGTAACATCAGAAGAGACGGCAACGATGCTTTCAAGAAGCTGGCTAAGACTGAGATTTCCGAGGATGAGATCAAGGATCTTGAGGATAAGCTCCAGAAGATGACCGACAAGTACATCAAGGAAGTTGATGTTATGATGGAGGCTAAGACCAAGGAGATCATGACCGTTTAATATCGGACGCAAAACAGGTGGGGAGTGGAAGGATGAGTATCCGCTCCCCCTTTTTGATGAAAGTGAGTAAGAGAGGATTTTCGGCATGAGTGATGAATTGAAAATGCCTAATCACGTGGCTATCATTCTGGACGGTAACGGCAGATGGGCCAAAGCAAAGGGAATGCCCAGAAACTACGGACACGTACAGGGCGCAAAAACAGTGGAAGTGATCTGCGAAGAGGCTTACAAGATGGGTATCCAGTACCTGACTGTATATGCGTTCTCCACAGAAAATTGGAACAGACCTCAGGATGAGGTAGACGCGCTGATGAAACTGCTGCGCAACTATATGAAGACCTGTCTGCAGACTGCGAAGAAGAATCGTATGTGTGTCCGCGTCATTGGCGACAAGACCAGACTGGATGAGGACATCCGTACCCGTATCGCAGAACTGGAGGAGGCTACCAAGGACAATGACGGCCTGCATT